>DASWHI010000205.1:0-10770 GCA_036398235.1 Burkholderiales bacterium | reverse complement strand
GACGACACCTGCAGGATGGCCGGCCCCGACAGGCCGCGGTGCGTGATCAGCGCCGCCTCGCGAAACGACGGCCACTCCGGGCCGCGCGGCGCTTCGGCGCAGGAGGCGATCGTGTCGAACGACGCTCCGGACAGCTTCCCGAACTGCGCCAACCACTCCGGCGGCGCCGTGAGCGGTACCAGAGCGGGCTTCGGCGCCACCACCGGCAGGCCGAACTGCTCGGCGATGCGGTAGCCGAGCGGCGTCGCGCCGATCTTCGGGATCGACAGGCCGCCCGTCGCCACCACCATCGCGCGGGAACGGAACCTCCCCTGCGTCGTCGCGACCTCGAATCCCGGCGCGTCCCCGCCCTCGCGCCGCGCCACGCGTTCCACCTTCACCGGCATCGCCCAGTGCACGCCCGCTGCATCGCACTCGCCCCTCAGCATCGCGATGACTTGCACCGCGCTGCCGTCGCAGAACAACTGGCCGAGAGTCTTCTCGTGGTAGCGTATGCCGTGGCGCTCGATGAGGGCGATGAAGTCGCGCGGCGTGTAGCGCGCCAGCGCCGAGCGGCAGAAATCGGGATTGCGGGAGAGGAAGGCCTCGGGCCGGCTGTGCAGGTTGGTGAAGTTGCAGCGACCGCCGCCGGAGATGCGGATCTTCTCGCCGAGCGGGACGGCATGCTCGACTAGCAGCACGCGCCGTCCGCGCCGGCCCGCAACCGCAGCGCACATCATGCCGGCGGCGCCGGCGCCCAGGACGATGACGTCGAAATCCATTTCACGGGTGACGAAGTGATGGGGTGAAGACGTGACGAGCCTTCAGGTTATCATCACGACATCACCGATCTTAGGTCATCCTTCTGCCTTCTGCCCTGGGGTTCTCCATCGCCCATCACGCCAATGAACCGGATGAAGCCGGGATACGTGCCGCTTGAACGGGCGCTTTCAAAACTTGGAATCGCTTCTCGTACCGTATCGCGGCAGCGGATCGTGGACGGCAAGGTCAAGGTGAACGGGGTTCTCCGGAAAGACCCGCTTTTTCCGGTATTTCCCGAGCGCGCCAGAATCGAGGTCGAAGGGAAACCCGTCGCCAAGGCGGCTCACCGGACTTTCCTGCTGCACAAGCCGCGCGGAGTGGTCACCACGCGTTCCGACGAAAAAGGCCGGCCCACGGTCTTTTCGCTCATTCCCGAACCCGGATTGCACTTGATCGCGGTGGGGCGACTGGATTGGGCGAGCTCCGGACTCCTGCTCCTGACCAACGATACGCGTCTGGCCCATCGGCTTACCGATCCCGGCAGTGCGGTTTGCCGGACTTACCTGGTCACCGTGCGCGGCAAAGTGACGGAGGAGAATCTGGAGCGGCTCCGACGGGGACTGCTGGACGCGGGAGAAAAGCTCCAGCCGGAAGCAGTCATCCTGCGCAAAGCCAGCGGCAAGGAGTCCCACCTGACCGTGCGGCTTACCGAAGGCAAGAACCGCGAAATCCGCCGGATGTTCTCCGCGCTCTCCCACGAAGTCACGCGGCTCAAACGAGTGGCGTATGGCGCGCTGGAGCTGGGAGCGCTCCAACCGGGAAAATTCCGCGAGCTCTCCCGGGCCGACCTCGAACGCGCATTTCCCCAGCTCAGGTCGCTTGCTTCTTGACGGCCAGCACCCCGTCGCCATTCAACTCCGCGGCAAACCCGGCGTGCCGCAACCGTTTCGCCACTTCATTAGGCACATCGCGCCCGCCGGCGAGCCTGTTCGGAGCGCCGGTGTAATGAAACAGCTTGCCTTTGCGCTTGAGCACCCTCGCCAGGTGGTCATAAAAGGCTTGCGAGTAAAGCTCTCCCGCGATGCCGAAACGCGGCGGGTCGTGCAGGACCGCGTCGATCGACGCGGCGGGCAGCGTGGCGATTCTCTCGGAGATGTCAGCCTCGGTCAGCGTCAATGCGCCGCCCACCGCGGGCGACCAGGGATTGAGGCTGCGCAGCCAGATCACGTCGGTATTCTTTTCGTAAGAAAGCACCTGCCGGGCCTGACCCAGCAAGCACCAGGCGGCGAAATAGCCCAGGCCGCCGCAGGTGTCTAGGATCACCTTGCCACGCGGTTGAATCAGGCCGACCTTGCGTTCGGCATCCGCATAGGGCGAGCCTTGCGCCGTGGCCAACATCTTGATGCCATCGATTTCGAACGTCGGCGGCCCCCACTCCGTCGGCACCAGCTTGATCAGTGACGTCGTGAAACGCGCCGCCGGCTCGAACGCCGCGCCGGTCCAGTAGTAGATGGTCCGGTCCTTGCAGGTTTCCAGCCAGGGATAGCGCTGGCCCTGCCAGCTCCACCCCGCCTCGCCCACCGCGACCGTCGTCGTCGATCGCTCCAGGTCCAGCGAGCACTCAACCGCCGGCGCGCCGGCGCGCGCAGCAGCGCGCAACGTTTCGTGCACTCTTAGAGTGAGTAGCGGCCCCCTCATTCCTTCATCCGCAAAAAAACCCCGCCGAAGCGGGGTCTGGGTACTGACGACTCGACTCAGTGTATCGCGAGCCTTTTCGCGGCCGCTACCGACTTCTTCGGCAGCTTGAGCTCCAGCACGCCGTCATCGTATTTCGCCTGGGCGGTCGCTTGATCGACCTCCTTGTCGAGCGTGAACACGCGCTGGATCTTGCCGTAATAGCGCTCGGAGCGAAGCACTGTTTCGCCGTCCTTGATGTCTTTTTCGTGCTTCACTTCCGCGGATACCGTGACTTCGTTGCCGTCTATGGTGACGCTGATCTCTTCCTTCTTGACGCCCGGCATTTCGGCAAGCACCACGTACTCCTTGTCGGTCTCGGTTACGTCCATGCGGACCTGCGTCGGCGCGAGCGCACGCATCTGCATCTCGGGGCGAGGCAGCCACACGGGCACGCCACGGAACAAGTTCTCGAATGATTCGTCGATCGGATTAAAGCGTGTGATATTGAACATTTTGATCTCCTGTGAAAATCGGTGGTGCATGCCTGCGCATGCCCTGGCTCTGCCTGGTATCTTGAGTCTTATGCCTGGTGCTTGGACTACTGCTTGTACATTGGGGCGCCGTTGCGATTAGCAAGGCCGCGACCCCGGATATCCTTGTCTTGCCCTGGGCAGGCCTAGCGGCCCCGGGCAGCCTTCACGAACTCGAGCGAGGCCTGAAACAGCTCGAGATCCTTTTCGTAGTCGGCCGCCTCGGCGCGGTCGATCTGTATCCACTCCCTGGAACTTGCCATGCCGGCGGGCTGAAACGGGACGACGTTGTCCCTTGCGAACTGCAGTTCGGCCGCGGTGGCGGCAGGCAGGCGCAGCCCGATGCCGCGGCCGCTGATGCAGGCGAACATCCTGTCGCTGACGAAGTAGGCGTCAAGGCCGTGAATTTTCCGTGCGCTGACGCCCGGGAGCTTGAGCAGCAGAGCGTCGATCTGCGCCTTGCGGCTGGGCTCGGGGGTATCGGTACTCAAGGCAGAACCGCCTGGGTTGTCATGAGCGGATCGATTGAAGGAAATGTGACTCTGACTCTATTTATTCTACAAGGAGCACTTCGGGGAATCGGCGCAGTTCGACGATCCGAAGGGCGGCATCTTCCTCTGGGTCAAGCTCCCCGATGGCGTCGACGCGCTGAAGCTCTACCAGCCGGCGCTCGCGGCGCTGGCGGAGGTGTGCCGGAAGGAATTCGGCGTACCCCGCTGATCAATTGCGACGCTCCTGCGCTTTTCCCCACTCGATCCTCACTGCCTCGCATTCCTTCTGCAGCACCCCGGTGACGAGTTCGAACCGGCGCCCGGTGAACTCCATGAACGACTCGACGTTGTACCGCCCGAGGTCGGTGCGGCCAAGGCCCGCGTAACGGCCGCCCAGCACGAGCCGCGCCACCTTCGCCTCCTGCATGGCCCAGAAGCACATCGGGCAAGGCTCGAGCGTCGAGTAGAGCGTAGCGCCGGAGAGATCGAGCGTCTTCAGCCGGCCGCAGGCATCGCGCAGCGCCGCGACCTCCGCGTGTGCGCTCGGATCGAAATCGCTGAACATCGTGTTGCGGCCCGTGCCGAGGATCTGCCCGTCGCGCACGATGATGGACGCCACCGGCCGGTTCCCCGCATGCCCCGCCGCGCGCGCGGCGTCGAGGGCCAGGGACATGTAGTGGAAGTGGTCGGACATGCTAACTCTCCGCCCTCATCCCTTGGGCGCGACCAGCTTCACCAGCTCCGCGCCGCGCATCCACTTGATCTTCGTCTTCTTCGCAAACCCCAGGGCATTCTGAGTCATCTCGCCCGCCAGCACGTACATGCACTCCACCGCCTCTCGCGCCTCTCCCGCGGCTACCAATTCCTTCAAGGGCTCCACTCCCGTGCTCGACGCCTTCCACCGCTTCGCCGCCACCAGCGACAATCGGCCCGCCCTTTCCAGCTCGAAATCGGCCGCACCTTCCACGCGCTTCACAATATAGCCCTGCCGCCGGTATCCTTGCTCCAGCGCGCGGGCGAACTCCTCCCACGTCATCGCGCGCAGTGCCTCGATCGCCGCGTCAAGCCGCGCGCCGCTCGGCACGCGGAGCTGTCTCCACAGGGCCATCACGGCGATCACGATGAACGGCAACGCGGCAAAGAAGGCATAGCCCTCGTTCAAAAAGAGCCGTACCAGGGCGAAGGCACCCACCGCGACGAGCAGGCTCACCCACCACCTCGAGCGCAGCAGGATGGCGAACAGGGAGTTCTCGGGCAATGTCAGTTTCATTCGGCATCAGGGCCCGGTAGGCGTCGCGAGCAGCCACTCGTACGCCGGTTGCACTTCCACGCCCGGCGCCTTGACGCGCAACGCCTGGCCGCGATCGAGAACGAGCAGCCGGCGCACCGCACGGGGATGCCCGGTCGCGGCGGCCGTGAGGGCCCGCAGCTCGCGATCCAGCGTTTCCGGCGTGGATGGGTCGGCGCAAACCTGGATCAGCTCCTCGCCGCCGGCAAGCTCGCGGACGAAAAAATCTACTTCGAGCCCATCGCCGGTCTTCACGTAGCCTGCCTCGGCCTTGCGCCGCGCAAGCTCGTTCTGCACGGCCGTCTGCAGCGCGTGACCCAGGTTCGAGCGGCTGCTCGCATCGAACGCCTTGATGAGTCCGGGATCCACCGGATAGAGCTTGCGTGGATTCGAGTTGCGCTGGCGCTCTGAATCGGTGGCAAGCGCCACCGCGCCGAGCAGGAACGCGTCAAGCAGGTGGCCGAGCATCGCGTGCACGGCGTCCTTCGCCACGCCGTGTCCCTGCGCCTTCAGGTCCTGGTGCAGCCGGTGGGCGCTAAAGCTCCCCGCCGGATTGCGCAGGCACTGGCGTACGAGCCAACGCAGGGCGGCGACCTGCGACACGCCATAGCGCTCCACCACGTCGCGGAAGAGCACCGTATCCACGTAGCCCTGGAGCAGCTCGATCCGCAGCGCCGGCGAGAGGCCCTGGGCCTCGGGGAATCCCCCCTCGAGCAGTAATTCCAGGAAGCGCTTCTCCACCAGCGAGCGCTCGGCCGGGGTCCAGCGCCGCGCGTTCGTGGCCGGTTCCTCGCCGCGATGCCGCAGGAACTCGCGGAAGCTGAAGGGGCGGATGACGGTTTCCATGCCGCGCCCGCGGAGCGAGGTGTGCACTTCGCGCGAGAGCATCCGGGCCGACGATCCGGAGACGGCGATCTCCACTTTCTCCGAATCGAGCACCCGGCGCACAAAGCGCTCCCAGCCCGGCACGAGCTGTATTTCGTCGAGCAGCCAGTGCACCGTCGCCCGTCCCCGCAGCTCGGGGTGGCGCCGGTAGTGCTCCTCCAGCAGCAACGCGAGCTGGTCCGCCTCGATTCCGGCCAGACGGTCATCGTCGAAGCTCAAGTAGACCGCGCGCTCGGGCGGCAGGCTTGCCCGGCGTTCCTCCAGCAACTGGCGCAGGAAGGTGGTCTTGCCCGCCCGGCGCATGCCGATCACGGCGTGCGCCTTGCCGGGCACCGCAGGCAGCCGGGCATCGCGCCGGGTCAGTCGCAGGGGCGGCGCCGGCGCGAGGGCGGCATTGAGCTTTTCGACCAGTACAGGGTGCAACGCCACGCAGGAAGGATGGCGGATAGGTGTCCTTCTGTCAAGGACACATTAGAAAGAACCCGGCTTTGCCTCAAGGCCACCTTTACTGGGGCGCGCGAAGCCATAGGCCATGAACGCCGCGCCCTGCTCGTGGCGCGTGAGGATGAAGCGGATCGGCGGCGTGTCGCGCAGGGCGTCGATCACCGCCAAATTCTGCGTGCGCTTCAGCGAACGAGCGCGCGCGGCTTTCCCTGCTCTGTTCCTTGAGGTCCATGGCGGTTCCTTATTGGGGGCGTTCGTTCGCGAAGTATCGCGCCGAACACCGCGCAACGCCACACCGGCCGCCCCTGAGGGATGAGGGCATCCTAAAGTCAAGAGGGAGAAGGATGACCTGGGGCCGCTGACGGCTAACGGCGCGCCGTTACGGCGCAGTCACAGGCGGCTGCACCCCGAGCTTGCGGGCCTGCTTGACGAGCGACTCATCGAACGTAGCGAAGCGCTCCGCCTTGCCGCTCAGCACGAGATGAAGCGCATCGGCAAGGTCCATGCCCTGGGCGGACCAGCGCAGCGCCTGGAACACGAGGTCGGCGTTCTGCGCGCGCACGTTGCGCAACGACAGCAGGTCGCGCAGACGGCCCATGACCACGGCGCGCGGCGCATCGGACTTGCGCAGCACCCAGGCCAGCTCCAGTACGACGGTCACGGGTATCCAGTATTCGGCTTTCGCGTCCGCGAGCAGGCGGCGCGCGGCGCGTGTCTGCGCAGGCTCGTCGTCGAGCAGGTAGCGCGCGAGAATGTTGGTGTCGAGCGCGATCAACGGCGCCCCCGCCGCGCGCGGCGCGCGTAGGCGCGGACCCGCTCGTCGTCCTCCCGCGCCGCAAGCGCGATCGCTTCGTCGTCGGTCAGTCCCGCGTAGCGCCCCGCCTTCCCCCGAGGCGCGAGCGAGCCGGCAAGCCGTGCCACGTGCGCCGCGTGGTCCGCGGCACGGATGGTGACCTTGAAGCCCTCGCCGGGCAGCAGCTCCACGTTGAGCTCGGTGCCGCTGCGGATGTCGAGCGCCTCGCGGATCGCTTTCGGGATGACGATCTGCCCCTTGCTCGATGCCCGGATGGTGTCCATGCATAACCTCAGGTAAGACGCGCAAGTAAGACGATACCCCAGCGCGCACACTGGCGCAAGGCGGAAGGCAGTCCAGGCCGCTGCGCTGGAGGGCAGAAGGCGCAGACGGGCTACACTATCGGGCATGGCGCGCGCGAGGCTTTTCGACCCGAAGTCGCAGGAGCCCTTTCCGCTCAGCCGGTCCAAGGTCGAGCTCTTCGTGGAGTGCCCCCGTTGCTTCTACCTCGACCGGCGGGACGGGGTCGGGCGTCCCGCGGGGTTCCCGTTCAACCTCAATTCGGCGGTGGACGAGCTGCTCAAGCGCGAGTTCGACCGGTACCGGGATGCCGGCACGCCGCATCCGCTCATGGCCGGGGCCGGCCTCAACGCGGTTCCGCACGCGCACCCACAGCTCGAAACGTGGCGCCAGAATTTCCGGGGCGTTCGCACGGTGCACGAGCCGACGCGGTTCGAGCTCTCGGGGGCGATCGACGATCTGTGGCGCGACCTCGGGACCGGCGAGCTGATCGTGGCCGACTACAAGAGCACGTCCAAGGCCGGCGAGGTCGGCATCGACGCCGACTGGCAGGACTCCTACAAACGGCAGATGGAGTTCTACCAGTGGCTGCTGCGCCGGCAGGGGCTCAAGGTCTCCAGCCAGGGCTGGTTCGTCTACTGCAACGGGCGGCGCGATCGGCCCGCATTCGAAGCGCGGCTGGAATTCAAGATCAAGCTGATCCCCTACCTCGGCAACGACGGCTGGGTCGAGAACACGCTCGCCGCCATCCGCGGCACTCTCGAGGCGCCCGAACCACCGGCGCCGGCGGACGGGTGCGAGTACTGCGACTATGTCTCGCGGGCAGGCGCGCCGCGCGCGGACCTGGTCAAGCAGTAGTTGGAAAAGCGTGACTCGAGTTCAGTGCCGCGGCTAGGCGATGCCGATGAAAACCGCGAGCGAGCGGTTGACCTTGAGCATCGTTTCGTCGTCCAGGCGGCCGATTGCGCCTCCGATGCGCTCCCGCGCCACCTCTTCCGTCCTACTCCGGCGGTTACTAAGCCGTTACGCCTGACCGAGAGGGGATGGCCCAGGCGGGTCATCCCTTCTTGTTGCATTGGTGCTCGCGCAGCATGGCTGCACGAATGCTGCGCAATATTTGCGTCAGGCCCGCACGCGCTCAGGGCGGCGCCTGCGAGATATCGCCGTCTGTCGCGCGGTCAACTACGCCCTTTGGGATGGCGAGCAGCGTCTATGGCTATGCCCACAAACACGAGTGAGACGATAACCAGCAACGCAGCGACGATAATTTCCATGATCACAGCCTTCTTAATGACTCAATGTGCCCCTTGATCCGCTGATGGAGCAGAACAATGCCAACGGTCAGGCCCACAACAGCTATGACAGCCGCCCACAGAAGAGGTGCCGTGGCATTTTCGATATTCGATATCAACCACCCGAAGACGCTGATATCCGTTACTACAAGAATGCCCAGCCAGACCTTGAGATAGGCGATTTGCTCCTTTGCAACGTCAAGGTCGGACATAAAATGAGCACCTCCGACAGCTGTATTTCCAAAGGATACACCAGGCTCGTGCCGTTGGAAAAAGTGACGCATACATTTTCCAGAAAAGTGTGCGTCCCGATTTTGCCGCCCGTTGAGCGGCAGGAACTGTCCGTCTCGAACGGGCGGAGTTAAACCGGCCCGAAGGGTCCGGCTTTAACGATTGGTAGGCGGTGGGGGATTCGAACCCCCGACCAACGGATTAAAAGTCCGCTGCTCTACCAACTGAGCTAACCGCCCTACGAAAAGCGGCGCATTCTACAGGTGCGCCGCTTCGTTGAAAAGCATGATTCGACTCCCACCACCCCGTCACTTCGTGACACCCCTCCTCGGGCAGGAGGGGAGGATTCCCGGCTCGCCCTCAGCCAGGAGGGGAGTGGCGCAGGTCACCCGTCATCCCTGCGCATCACGCTTCGCGAGTGATGCGCCAGTACTGGTACTTCATCGTCCCCGCAGCGCCGATGACGATGGCGAGGAAGGTGAGAATGGAGCCGATGGCGAGGGTCGAGATGCCGGTGATCGCCTGCCCGAACGTGCAGCCCATGGAGAGCACGCCGCCGATGCCCATCAGCACTGCGCCCACCGCGTGATTGGCGAAGTCGCTCCAGGAAGCGAACCACTCGATGCGGAACTGGCCGGCGAGGACGGCCCAGAGTGAGGATCCGAGGACGACGCCGGCGAGCGCCGCCACGCCGAAGTTCACGAGCGAAAAATTGAGCGGATCGAGAAGGTAGCGCAGCGTGTCGCCCATCGGGGCGACAAAGGTGTAGGACTGGACCTGCACCCGGCTCGGCACCGCGGCCGCCATCTCGGCGTACTCCTTCCAGTCGCGCCCGATCGAGCCGCCCGTCAGCCACCAGCCGAAGACGATGGCGAGCCCCACCACCGCCCCGCCCAGGATGTGATCGCGCTCGCCGCGGAAATCCGCCGACTTGAAGCAGAAAACCACCATCCCCGCGGCGACCGCCGCCGCAACGGCGAGGTTCAGTGCCTGCGACCGCCCCATGCCGAACATGCCGGCGAGCACGGTGCCGAGCTCCTGGTTCGCCACGCCGTAGCTCTGCAGGTTGACGGTGGTCGCCGCGACCCACGGCAGGAACGCCTTCTCGTAGAGCGGCGTCCACAGCATCAGGTAGGCGGAGGTGGCGAAGATCGCAACCACCATCAGCGACTTCAGGTTGCCGCCGCCGATGCGCACCAGCGTCCGGTTGCCGCAGCCGCTCGCGAGCGTCATGCCGACGCCGAACATGAGGCCCCCGAGCAGGTAGCGGATCCAGGCGAAGTTCGCGGTGCGGTAGGGCGGGAAGGTCTCGCCTGAGAGATTGACGACGCCCGCCGCCTCGAGCGCGATCACGCCGGCGAGCGCCACGGCCATCGCGAACACCCAGGCGCGCATGCGGCCGGTATCGCCGATGTTCACCCAGTCGGAGACCGCGCCCATGGCGCAGAAGTTTGTCTTGCTGGTCACCGCGCCGAGGATGACGGCCGCTCCGAACACCGCCGCCAGCACCTGGACGTGTATCGTGATTTCCATTGCGCTAGTTTAAGACCGCCTGGGGAGAAAGGGATACCCCCTGCGCGGGAATGACGGGACCTTCCAGCGGCGCGGCTATCTAATTGCGGCGAGCCTGCGTTTCGCTTTTTCCGCCGCATCGCTCGTGGGATAGCGCGCGACGAGCTTCTCGAGCGTCCGGCGCGCGCCGCCCGCGTCGCCGAGCTCGGCCTGCGAGCTCGCGATGTTGAGCAGCGCGTCCGGGACCGAGGCGCTGTTGGGAAAGCCGGAGATCAGCCGCTGCTGGCTCGCGATCGCATTCTTGAATTCGCGCAGGTTGTAGTAGGAGTCGCCGATCCAGTACTGGGCCCGGTGGGCGAGCGGGCTCTTCGGGTATTGCGCGATGAAATTCCGGAATCCCGCGATCGCGCCCTGGTAGTTGCCGGCCTTGCGCTGGGACTGCGCCGCTTCGTACACGCGCGTTTCCATGTCCGAGGCCGGCGCCGCCGTTGCGGCGGCAGCCCCGGCGACCGCCGAAGCGGATGCAACAGGCGCGCCGGGCTGTGCGGCCGCGGGCGCCGGGTTTTCCGCGGCCTGCTGCTCGAAG
>DASWHI010000204.1:0-4248 GCA_036398235.1 Burkholderiales bacterium | reverse complement strand
GCGGGGTTTCTCCTCGCCGAAGCTCACCGATTCGATCTGGTCCGGCCGCGCGCCGAGGAGCTGCATCATCTGCTTCACCGCCTCCGAGCGGCGCTGGCCGAGCGCGATGTTGTACTCGCGGCTGCCGCGCTCGTCGGCATTGCCCTCGATGCGCATCCTGGTGCCGGGATTCTGCTGCAGGTAGCGCGCGTGCGCCGTCACCAGCGGCCGGAACTCGTCCTTCACCAGGTTGGAGTCAAAATCGAAATAAACGCTGCGCCGGGACAGGATGTTGCCGGGGTCCTTGAGCGCGGCGGCCCCGACCGGTTTCTCGACGAGCGGCTTCGCGCCGACATCGGCTGGTTTGGGCGCCGCGGGCGGACCGCCGGGCTTGCCTCGGTCCTCGACCGCGGCGCCGGCCTGTTCACTCGGAGTGGTGGCGCAGCCTGCAAGCGCCAGCAGGAAAACAATCACCGTTGCCGTCAAGAGTCTGTTCATGGCGTGTACCTCGCGTGAGTTGTCACTTCGGATAAGGGCCCCATGCCGGCTCGCGGACGTCGCCGGCTTCTTCGGTCAACCGCTGCTTCACGCGGCCGTCGCTCGAGACCGCGGACAGCACGCCGCGCCCCCTCGCCTCGGTCGCGTAGAGAATCATCCGTCCGTTCGGCGCGAAGCTCGGCGACTCGTCGATGACGCCGTCGGTCAGCACCTGCACCTGCCGCGTCGTCAGGTCCTGCACGGCGACGTTGAAGCGCCCGCCGTTCCTCTGTATGAACGTGAAGCTCTTGCCGTCGGGGCTGAAGCGCGGGGTGACGTTGTAGCTGCCCTCGAACGTGAGGCGGCGCGCTTCGCCGCCCGTGACCGGCATGCCGTAGATCTGGGGACTGCCCCCGCGGTCGGAGGTGAACAGCATCAGCGCCCCGTCGGGCGAGAAGTTCGGCTCAGTATCGATGGCAGCGCTGAAGGTCATCCGCCGCGGCTCGCCCTTGCCTTCGCTGTTGATGAAAAAGATCTGCGAGCCGCCGTCCTTGGAGAGCACGACGGCGAGAATCTTGCCGTCCGGCGACCAGGCGGGGGCGCTGTTGCTGCCCCAGTAGTTCGCCACGGCCTGGTACTTGCCCGTCGTCAGGGACTGCACGTAGACCACCGGCTTCTTGCGCTCCAGGGACACGTAGGCAAGGCGCGTGCCGTCGGGCGACCACGACGGCGAGAGAATCGGCTCGTCCGACCAGCGCACCGTCTGCGCGCCGTAGCCGTCGGCGTCCGCGACCTGCAGCTCGTAGCGCTTGCCTTTCTTGACGATGTAGGCGACGCGGGTGCTGAACACGCCCTTGGCGCCGGTCAGCGTCTCGTAGACGACGTCGGCGATGCGGTGCGCGGTGAGCCGCAGCTGCGCCGCGCTCGCCGTGTAGGAAAAGCCCGCGAGCTGCACCTGCTTCGCGACGTCCATCAGCCGGAATCGCACGTCGTAGCGGCCGTCCGACAGCGGCGAGACCGACCCGATCACGACCGCGTCCGCGCTGCGCGCGCGCCAGATCGAGTAATTCAGGTCCTGCGGCTCGTGCGGCAGGGGGTTCAACCCGCCGGAATCGACCATTCTGAAGAGGCCGCTGCGCGCGAGGTCGGAGGCGATGACGGGCGTAATCGGCTGCGCGAGCCCCCCTTCCGCGCGGAATGGCACGACGGCGACGGGGAACTGGGTCGCGCCGGAGCCGATGATCTCGATGGTGAGGGCGGCGCGCGCGGAGGAAAGCGGCGCGAGGGGGAGCAGGAAGGCGACAGCGTAGACCAGGCGTTGCAGCCAGATCATCTTCATCGGGCGAATTATAGCCGTTGGCATAACCGTGCGCCCCTGCGGCGTGTCGCCGCGCAGCGACATGCGCCGGCGCGCCGGGTCTATTCTTTGGGCCGGAATTTCAGGTTGAGTTCCCGGAAATCCCTCATGAGCCCCGACTCCGGGGGCGGGAGCGGCAGGGGCTGCGCCCGGCGGATGGCGCGCTCGACCGCGCTGTCCCACAGCGCCTGCCCGCTCGCCCTGCGGTTCGTCACGTTGAGCACCTCGCCGCCCGGCAGCACGACGACGTTGAACTCCACCTCGGGGTTGCCCTGCAGCCCGGGCGGCTCGATGATGAAGCGTTTTATGCGATCGGCGATGCGGCGTTTGTACTCGTCCACCAGCTTCGCCTGCGCGGCGGCCTGGGCGATCTTCTTGAGTGCCTCGTCCTGCTCGCGCGCGAGCTGCTCGGCGGCCTCCTTCGCCTGCTGCTGCTTCAGCGCTGCGAGCCGCGCCTGTTCCTCCTTTTTCTTCTTCTCGGCAAGCTCCCGTTCCTCACGCTTCTTCTTCTCGGCAAGCTCCCGTTCCTCGCGCTTCTTCTTTTCGGCAAGCTCCTTTTCCTTCGCCTTGCGCTCTTTTTCCTTCTTCTCCTGCGCCGCGATATCGGCCTTGGGCACGGGTTTCGGCTCGGGCTTGGGCTCGACCTTGGGTGGCGGCTTGGGCTCGGCCTTGGGCACCGGCTTCGGCTCGGCCTTGGGCTCCGGCTTCGGCTCGACCCTGGGCGGCGGGGGCGCCGCCCTGGGCGCCGGCAGGTTGCTCCAGAGCTCCGCCACCAGCGGGGGCGCCTCGCGCTTCTGCCAGGAGACGCCGAAGACGAGCAGCGCGAAGAACATCAAGTGCATCACCAGCGCGAGCGCGCCGGAGGCTGCCTTCTCGTTCGGGGTTTCGTAGCCGTAGGCCGTCATTGCGAGCGCGGCTTGGCGAGGAGTCCTATCTTGCGCACCTGGTTCTGCTGCAGCATGTCCATCACTTCCAGCACCGACTCGTAGCGTACGTCCTTGTCCGCCGAGATCACCACCGCCTGCTCCCGGTTCTGCTTCTGCTTCTGGCGGATCGCCGCGAGCAGCTGGTTGCGCGTGACCCGGCTCTCCTGCATCGAGCGCGCGCGGTCGCGCAGCCACAGCGAGCCGTCGGTGCGGATCGAGACCTCCATCGGAAGGACCGGGGGATCGGAAGTCTTGCCCACCGCGGGCAGCTCGATCTGTCCGGGGTTGATGAGCGGCGCGGTGATCATGAAGATCACCAGCAGCACCAGCATCACGTCGATGTAGGGCACGACGTTGATCTGGTTCATCAGCCGCCTGCCGGAGCGTTGTTCGATCAGCATTTGGTTACTCCTACCACCCCGTCGCTACGCGACACCCCTCCTCGGGCAGGAGGGGAGTCCAATTAGTGGGCCTGGCGCTGCAGGATATTGGAGAATTCCGCCATGAAGGATTCGCAGCGCGTGGAGAAGCGATTGATGTCCCCGGCGAAGCGGTTGTAGGCGATCACCGCCGGGATCGCCGCGAACAGTCCCATGGCGGTGGCGATCAGCGCTTCCGCGATTCCCGGCGCCACCGCCCCGAGCGTCGCCTGCGCGACGTTGGCAAGGCTGCGGAACGAGTTCATGATCCCCCACACCGTGCCGAACAGCCCGATGTAGGGGCTGACCGAGCCGACCGAGGCGAGGAACGGGAGGTAGGACTCCAGCCAATCCATCTCGCGCTGATAAGTCGCCCGCATCCCGCGCCGCACCCCGTCCATGACGTTAGCGACATCCATGTCGGGCTTGCGCAGCTTCACGAACTCGCGGAACCCCGATTCGAAGATGCGCTCGAGACTGCCGACGGAATGGCGCTTCTCGACCGCGCGCTGGTAGAGGTCGGTCAAGGCGGCCCCGCTCCAGAACTTCCTCTCGAAATCGTCGGCAAGCCGGGCGGCACGGCTCAAGCTGAACATCTTGAGGAAGATGTGGTACCACGACAGGACGGAGGCGAGCACGAGTATCAACATGACGATCTGCACCAGGACGCTCGCGCCGGTGACGAGCGAGAGCACCGACATGTCGTGGGTTACGGTGGGATTCACGCGCTGTTTCCTATCCTGGTGACAACTGGCTCCGGTATTCTAACGGGCCTGAACGTGGACGTGTTGACGCAACCGATGCGCACGCTTGCCGCCACGAGCTGCTCCGCGCCCCGCGCAATGCCCTGCCTCAAGATGATTTGTCCGGCTCCGAGCTTCTCGAGTTCCACCGTCACGGTGAGCTCGTCATTGAATCCGGCCGGGCGGAGGTATTCGATCGTGAGCGAGCTCACGACGAACACCACCCCGTGCTCGCGCGCGAGCGCGGTCTGCTCGAAGCCCAGCGCGCGCAGCCACTCGGTGCGCGCGCGTTCCATGAACTTCAGGTAATTCGCGTAATAGACGACGCCGCCGAGGTCGGTGTCCTC
>DASWHI010000203.1:0-5611 GCA_036398235.1 Burkholderiales bacterium | reverse complement strand
TGCAGCGCGCCGTAGATGCCGGACGACGAGTACGAGAGCTCCCCGGGCCGGGCGCGCGCCAGCGCCACGAGCTCCTTCAGCGACTTGACCGGCAGCGATGGATGCGCCACGAGTATGGTCGGGTCGGCCGAGATCAGCGCGATTGGCGTGAACTGGTCGAGCGAGTACGCCGGCTTGCGGTTGAAGAGCTGGTCGGCCGCGGGGATGACCGAAATGCTCGAGAGCGCCATCAGGATCGTGTAGCCGTCGGGTTTCGCATTCGCGACAGCGGCATTCCCGACCGCTCCCGCCGCGCCGGGTCGGTTGGTGACGGCGACCGGCTGCTTCAATATCTTCTCCATCGCGGCCGCGGTCGGCCTCGCCGTAATGTCCGCCACCCCGCCCGGGGGAAACGCGACGATCATCGTGATGCCGCGGGCCGGAAACGCCTCCTGCGCGGCGACGGGTGCAGCCAACAGCGCGAACAATGATGCGGCAAGCAGAATTCTCGGTTTCATGTTTTCCTCCTCGAACAGTTCGTGCTATTTGTCAGTGACCTTGCCGATGCGCTTCACCGCGACGGCGATTTTTTCGGCATCCTTGTCCCACCACGCCTTGAATTCGTCGGCATCCTGGTAGGCAACGGGGGTCTGGATCTTCTGCATGCCACGGATGAAGTCCGGATCCTGCGCCGCCTGCCGCGTCGCGTCCCGCAGCGTCTTGAACACGCCGGCGGGAACGTTCCGGGGCGCGAAGAACCCGGTCCACAGGTAGTACTCGACGTCGTATCCCGATTCCTTCAGCGTCGGGATCGCGGCGAAATCCGGAAGTCGCTGCCCGCCCCAGGTGGCAAAGCCCCTCACCTTTCCCGCCTTGAGATGCGGCGAGGCGATTCCGGGCGGGCAGGCCCATGTGACGGCATGGCCGCCGAGAACGGCGGTCATGGCGGGAGCGCCGCCGGTGGTCGGCAAGTGGCGCATCTTGAGCCCCGCGGCCTGCAGGAACATCTCGAAGGGAACGTGCGAAGCGCCGTACGGCCCCGAGGACGAGAAGATCATCTCGCCCTGGCGCTTCTTCGCCAGCGCGACGAACTCCTTGAGATTCCTGGCCGGGATCGAGGGATGCACCACCATGATCGGCGGATCGGCATTGAGGCGGGCGATGCCGACGAACTGGTCGCGCGTGTAGATCGGCGTGCGCCCGAACAGCTTGTCCACTTCTGGCGCGCTCGAGATGCTGACCAGCGCAACGAGCAGCGTGTAGCCATCGGGCGCGGAGTTGGCGACGACCTGCGCGCCGGTCGCTCCGGCCGCGCCCGGACGGTTCTGGACCACGACCGGCTGCTTCAGGATGCGCTCCAGCACGGGCGCGAACGGGCGCGCGGTCAGGTCGGCGATGCCGCCCGGCGGGAACGGCACGACGAGCGTGACCGAGCGCGAGGGGTATTTTTCCTGCGCCGCCGCCGCCTGCGGCAGCAGCGCGGCAAGCAGCAAGAGCGCGAGACCCGGCGATTTCATGATTCCCTCCTCTTCTCGTTGTATGCGGATTCTACAGTCGAATGCTCCGCTTGTGCGTCCACCGTGCATGCCGCAGCTGCCGGCGCCTAGTGCCGTTCCAACTATTTGTGCCCATCAAATCCGCTTCAACAGGTCTATTGTCCCCGGTAGGCCGGGCGATGCGATTCGGCTAAACAAGTTGGAACGGCACTAGCCGACGGGGTTCTCGAGCGTTCCGATGGGCTCGATCGTGATCGCCACCGTATCGCCCTTCTTGAGGTACTTCGGCGGATCGAAGCCGATGCCGACCCCGGCGCAGGTGCCGGTGGCGATGAGATCGCCGGGCTCCAGCAGCATCACGCGCGAGATCGTCTCGATCAGCGTCGGAATGTCGAAGATCAGCTGGCTCACGAGCGCATCCTGGCGTGGCTCGCCGTTGACCTTCGTCGTGAGGTGCATCTTGCCCACGTCCTTCACTTCGTCCGCGGTCAGGATGCACGGCCCCATCGGGCAGTAGCCGTCCAGGCTCTTGCCGAGGAACCACTGGCGGTGGCGGTTCTGGAGCATGCGCGCGGAGACATCGTTGATGACGGTGTAGCCGTAGACGCGATCATACGCATCCCGCTTGGCGATTCTCCGCCCGCCCGCGCCGATCACTACCCCCAGCTCGCCCTCGTAGTCGGTGGAGTCCGTGTAGTCGTTCGCGCTGGGAATGGGCTCGCCCGGACCGATCACCGAGTTCGGCCACTTGGTGAAGATGATCGGGACCTCCGGCACTACCTCCTTGCCGGTCGCGTCGACCCCGCTCGACTGGAATTCCTGCGCATGATCGTGATAGTTCTTGCCGACGCACAGGATGTTCTTCGCCGGCCGCGGAATTGGAGCGAGGAGCTTGACGCCACCCGCCGGTATGCGGCCCTCGCCACTCCTCACCGCGCGCCGGGCGCGGGCGAGCCCGCTCTTGCCGAGCGCGATGAACGCCGTCATCTCACGCGGCAGCCGCGTGCCCACGGAAAGATCGACGATCGTGCCGGCGGACGGGTCATGCACGCCGATGCGCGCGCCCGTGCCGTCGGAAAAGGTCACCAGACGCATTTCCACCCCCCTGAAATATCGTGTGCCAGTATCCGGTGCGGCAACGGACAGGTCAACCGCCGCCGCACCGCCTGATGCGAACAATTTTTGATGTATGCTCCAGCCTTCATCCACGGTCACGCCGCGAGGTCAGCTCCATGAATACGTGCGAGGGCATGCAAATCAACCGCCGCCGGGTGCTTCAATCGGCCGCTAGCCTGCTGCTGTGCGCGCTGCCTCTCGGAGCACGGGCGGCGGACGTCCGCAAAGGGCTCAGGATCGGCGTCATCGGCTCCGGTCGCGTCGGCGGGACGGTGGGAACGCTGTGGGTCAAGGCCGGGCACGAGGTCATGTTCTCATCGCTCGACCTCGAGCACGACCGCAAGCTTGCCGCGAGCATCGGTCCCGGCGCGCGCGCGGGCACGCCCAAGGAAGCTGCGGCGTTCGGCGAGGTGCTGTTCTTCGCGGTGCCCTACGCGGCGCTGCCCGGCCTCGGGCGCGACCTCGCGACCGAGATCAAGGGCAAGATCGTGCTCGACGCCTGCAACCCCATCCCCGGCCGCGACGGCCCGATGGCGAAAGAAGCGCTCGCCAAGGGCACCGGCGTCGCCTCGCCGGAATTCCTGCCCGGAGCGCGGATCGTGCGCGCGTACAACGAAGTAGGGTACTCCCGCATGCGCGACGAGGCGCACCGGGCCGGGGAACGCCTCGGCATCCCGCTCGCCGGCGACGATGCGGAGGCGGTGAAGACCGCCGTCCGCCTGGTGCGGGACGCCGGGCATGACCCGGTGGCCGTCGGCGGACTCGCGCGCGCCCGGGAATTCGATTACGGCACGCCGGTGTTCGGCCGGCCGATGACCGCCGCCGAGCTGCGCCAGGCGCTGGGCCTCAAGCCCTAGATGAGCCAGGCAGCGGTTCCGCACTGGCTGGCGCGCGTCGTCAACGTCCGGCCGGGTGAAGCGCGCGCGCTGTGCTGGTCGTTCGCGTATTTCTTCTGCCTGCTCGCCGGCTACTACGTGCTGCGCCCCCTGCGCGACGAGATGGGCATCGCGGGCGGAGTGCGCAATCTGCCCTGGCTGTTCACCGCCACTTTCCTCGTGATGCTCGCCGTGGTGCCGGTGTACGGCGCCGTGGTCGCGAAACTCCCGCGCCAGCGCTTCATACCGCTCGTCTACCATTTCTTCGTCGCCAACATCGCGATCTTCTGGCTGCTGCTGGCGCTCGACCTCGGCACCGTCCACGTCGCGCGCGTGTTCTTCGTGTGGATCAGCGTTTTCAACCTGTTCGCCGTCTCGGTGTTCTGGTCGTTCATGGCCGACCTCTACGCGTCCGAGCAGGGCAAGCGGCTGTTCGGCTTCATCGCCGCCGGGGGCTCGGCCGGCGCGCTGCTGGGACCGGCGGTAACGGTCGGACTTGCGGTGCCGCTTGGCCACGTGAACCTTCTGATCATCGCCGCCTTGCTGCTCGAGGCCGCGGTACTGTGCGCGGCGCGCCTGGAGGCGGCCGCACCGGGTTTGAGAATGGAGGCGCCCGCAGTCGCCGCGCCAGAGAAGCTGCCGGAAACCACTGTAATGGGCGGCGGCTGGCTCGCCGGCATCACCCTCGTGCTGCGCTCGCGCTACCTCGCTGGCATCGCGCTGTGGGTCGCGCTGCTCTCCCTCGCCGGGACATTCCTCTACTTCCAGCAGGCGAACATCGTGGCCGCCGCATCCGATGATCCCGCGGTGCGCACGCGCATATTCGCCACCATCGATCTTGCAATCGGGATCCTGACCCTGCTCGTGCAGTTCGTTGCGACGGGACGGCTGATCCAGCGCTTCGGCGCCGGCCCGGCGGCGGCTTTTTTGCCGGCGGTCTTCTGTCTCGGCTTCATTGCCCTCTGGCTTGCGCCCGCGCTGTGGATCGTGATCGCCTTCCAGGCCGTCCAGCGCACCGCCAACTTCGCGATCTCCAACCCGGCGCGCGAAGTGCTGTTCACGGTGCTCGAGCGCGAGGAGAAGTACAAGGCCAAGAACGTGATCGACATCGTGGTATTCCGCGGCGGCGACGCGGTGAGCGGCTGGCTCTTCGCCGCGCTGCGCGGCGCGGGACTCGAGGCCGGCGCGATATCGCTTGCCACCGTGCCCGTCACCGCCGCGTGGCTCGCGCTCGCGCTTGCGCTCGGCCGCGTGCACGAGCGCCGCACGCGAGAATTTTTGAAAGGAACCTGACATGAACGACGACATCAAGCCCGCCCCCCGCCTGTTCACGCGCCGCGAGGCGCTCGCGATGACCGCCGGTCTCGCTGCCGCCGCGCTCGGTATCGCACCCGCCGGCGCGGCCACCGCTCCCGCGAAACCGCTGCTGACGCGGCCGATTCCGCGCACGGGCGAGCGGCTCGCGGTGGTCGGCCTCGGCACCGCCATTATTTTCGACATCGCCGGGGACGCGCCGCGGATTGCCGAGCGGCGCACGGTCATCGAGACCCTGCTCGCCGGCGGCGCGCGCCTGATCGACACCGCGCCCTCCTACGGCGCCGCGGAATCCGTGGTCGGTGACCTGCTCGCAGGCCTGAAAGTCCGCGACAAGGTGTTCGTAGCGACGAAGGTGCGCGCGGCTGCCCGCGACCGGGCGATCGCCGAGATGCAGCAATCGCAGCGCCGGTTGCGCACCGAGAAGATCGATCTCATGCAGATCCACAACGTTGGCTTCGTGGACCGCGCCGATATCGCCGCGCAACTGGCGCTGCTGCGGGAGTGGAAGGAGCGCGGCGTGTTCCGCTATATCGGCGTCACGCACTCCCAGAGCCAGGCGCGGGCCAACGAGCGGTTGATCGAAATCTTGCGGACCGAGAAGCTCGATTTCATCCAGGTCAACTACTCGATGGCCGAGCGCAGCGTGGAAGAGCGGCTGCTGCCGGCGGCCGCCGCAACCGGCACCGCCGTCCTGGTCAACCTGCCCTTCGCCCGCGCCCGCCTGTTCCGCGCGGTGCGCGGCAAGCCGGTGCCGGCTTGGGCCGCGGAATTCGATGCGTCGACGTGGGGCCAGTTCTTCCTGAAGTACCTCCTCGCGAGCGAGGCGGT
>DASWHI010000202.1:0-8937 GCA_036398235.1 Burkholderiales bacterium | reverse complement strand
CCGAACAAGCTGCTCGAAGGAGCGATCGACGCCATCATCAAGGCCGCGCGCACCGGCAAGATCGGCGACGGCAAGATCTTCGTTTCCAGCGTCGAGCAGGTGATCCGCATCCGCACCGGCGAGACCGACGAAGCCGCGATTTAGCAGTAAACCGTTCGGTCTGAGCTTGTCGAAGACCGAACGGCATTAAAGCCGTTCATGGTTCGACAGGCTTGTCCTGAGCGACGTCGAAGGGCTCACCACGAACGGGAAGTCACCCGCTACCCGCGCCTCTCAATAGCACGACCACCGCGCCGCCGCCGCCGTCGGCCTGCCGCGCCTGGCAGTACGCCAGGATTTCATCCCGCCGCATCAGCCAACCGGCCACCTTGCGCTTGAGCACCGGCTCGCGGTTCTTCGAGCGCAGCCCCTTGCCGTGCACGATCCGCACGCAGCGCAGCCCGCGGCGGATGCATTGATTGAGAAAGCTCACCAGCAGCTCGTGCGCTTCCTCGACCGTGAGGCCGTGTAGGTCGAGCTCGTCCTGGATGACCCAGTGGCCGCGGCGCAGATTCCTGAGAACCTGGGCGCCGACGCCGTTGCGCAGGTAGGAGAGCTCCTCGCCGGTCTCGATTCCGGCGTCCCATGGATCCTGGTGGCTGAGGCTCTCCTTCAGAGTCTGGCGGTCGTCGCGCAGCCGCTGGGCGGGGATCGGCTGCGGGCGCGGGCGCTCGGGCTGCGCCCGGCCGTGCCCCGGCAGCGGGGTCACGTCGGTCACCGACGCGCGAAACAACTCCACCTCGTCGGGGGTCACGGCCGCCTTGCGCGGCTTCTTCATGCTGTGCTCGCTGGTGGAGGCGCCCGGCGCGTCAGATCAGGCCGCGGCTTTCGAGATACTTTTGGGCGTCGAGGGCGGCCATGCATCCGCTGCCGGCGCTGGTGACGGCCTGGCGGTAGACGTGGTCCTGCACGTCGCCCGCGGCTAATACGCCCGGCACGCTGGTGACCGTGGCGTTTCCGTCCAGGCCCGCCTTGGTGATGATGTAGCCGTTTTTCATGTCGAGCTGCCCCGCGAAGATCTCGGTATTCGGGCGGTGGCCGATGGCGATGAAGACACCTTTCAGCTTCTTCTCCGTGGTCGCGTGGGTCTTCACATTCTTGACACGCATGCCGGTGACGCCGGTGTTGTCGCCCACGATTTCCTCGAGCACGTGGTCCCACAGGATATCGGACCTGCCCGCGGCGACTTTCTCCTTGAGCTTGTCGACGAGTATCGCCTCGGCGCGGAACTTGTCGCGGCGATGCACCACCGTCACGTGGCTCGCGATGTTGGACAGGTAGAGCGCCTCCTCGACCGCGGTGTTGCCGCCGCCCACCACCGCGACCTCCTCGCCCTTGTAGAAGAACCCGTCGCAGGTCGCGCATCCCGACACCCCGCGCCCCATGAACTTCGTCTCCGATGGCAGCCCGAGGTACATCGCCGAGGCACCGGTCGCGATGATCAGCGCGTCGCAGGTGTAGCTGCCGTGGTCCCCGATGAGGGTGAAGGGCCGCTCCTTCAGCCGGGCGGTGTGGATGTGGTCGAAGATGATCTCGGTGCCGAAGCGCTCGGCATGCTTGAGGAAGCGCTCCATCAGCTCCGGTCCCTGCACCCCGGCGGCATCGGCGGGCCAGTTGTCGACGTCCGTGGTAGTCGTAAGCTGGCCGCCTTGTGCGAGTCCGGTGATCAGCACGGGCTTGAGATTGGCGCGCGCGGCGTAGACGGCCGCCGTGTAACCCGCAGGCCCGGAGCCGAGTATGAGGAGGGAAGCGTGCCTGGTGGGGGATTGAGCCATGACGCCAATATTGGGATTAACCGCAAAAAAGCAACACTGTAGCAGTGGGCTCGCGGCGATGTCGAGGCGGACGCGCGGCGGATCCTGTTCGCTCGGTCGCGGCGTTTCCCGAGCGGCCCCGGAGTGACGCCAGACGCTTGATCTGGCAGACTATAGGCTTGGCTTGCGCGCGCGGTGCAACAGCGGCGCGGCGTTTCATAACAAGAACGTGGGGTGGGGACACATGGCAGCACAGTTTGCGTTGAATCCACAGATCCTCAAGAGCGTTCCGCTGTTTTCCGCGTTCAGCGACGCGCAACTCGCCCAGGTGCTCACCGCCGTGCAGCACCGCAGCTATCCGCGCGGCTCTTTCATCCTGCGGGCCGGCGAGGAAACCGACGCGCTCTACATCATCCTGTCGGGCCGGGTGAAGGTGCTCATTCCGGACGAGGAAGGGCACGAGGTGATCCTGTCGGTGATGGGCGCGCACGAGTTCTTCGGGGAGATGGGCCTGCTCGATGACCTGCCGCGCTCGGCCAGCGTCGAGACGCTCGAGTCCTCAGAGACGCTGCGCCTGTCGAAGGCGGGCTTCACCAACATGCTCAAGGACAACTTCGACCTGGCCATGCTGATCATCCGCAACCTCGTCAGGCGCCTGCGCGAAGCGGACCGCAAGATCGAGAGCCTCGCGCTGATCGACGTCTACGGGCGCGTCGCGCGCCTCCTGATCGAGATGGCGCAGAACGTCGAAGGAAAGTGGATCGTGGAGCACGCTCCGCCGAAGCAGGAGATCGCGCGGATGATCGGCGCATCGCGCGAGATGGTGAGCCGCGTCGTCAAGGATCTTCACCGCAAGGGACTGATACGGGCGGAAAAACGCCGGATCCATATCCTTGACAAGCAGTCCATGCAGAAGCGCGCGTCCGCCCGCCATCAGGCCGAACGTCCACCCAGTCCGCATAGCTGAGGCACGACGCCGCGTTTTGCGCTGTCAGACCCCGCCTCGAGCGGGGTTTGTTTTTGTTCAACGCACCGGGTAGCTTGCGGCAGCGGCGTTGCCGCTGCGCCGGGCCGCCGGGCAAGTTCATCCAGCGAGTCCTTTCGATGTACAATCAAAACCTTAAACGGACTACTTGATGTTGTTGAGCGAAAACAATCCGGCGCGCGCGGCCCGCAATCCGCTGCCGCCCAAGCTTGCCGCGCTGATCCGCGAGTTCCGGTGGCTGGCACTGCTTGGTCTCGCCCTTTATATCGCGCTTTCCCTCTATACCTATGACCGGGCAGACCCGGGCTGGACCCACGGCCTGAGCGAGATCGGCCCGATACGCAATGCGGGCGGGCGCGTCGGCGCCTGGATCGCGGATGTCCTGCTGCTGCTGTTTGGCCTGTCGGCGTACTGGTGGGTCGTGTTCGGCGCGGCTGTCGTCTGGTGGGGGTTCCGCCGCATCGAAGGCGACGAACTCAAAGACCGGCGCTCCTTCGCCATTGCCGTCATCGGATTCGCCGTCGTGCTTGCGGCGAGCTGTGGCCTGGAAGCGATACGCCTGCACAGCCTGAAGGTGTTGCTCCCGCAGGCTCCGGGCGGAGTGCTCGGCGCGATCTTCGGCGGATCGCTGGCGCAGGCGCTGGGCTTCACGGGCGCGACGCTCATCCTCCTGGTGCTGCTTGCGGCCGGGCTGAGTCTCTTTACCGGCGTCTCATGGCTGACGGTGATCGAGCGCCTCGGGGGCTGGGTGGAGACGGCCTACGCGCTGCTGATGCGCAAGTGGCAGGAGCGCGAGGACCGGCGCGCCGGAGCGCAGGCCACGATCGAGCGCGAGGAGGTCGTCGGGGTCAGCAAGAAGAAGCTGGAGATCCACGAGCCGATACGAATCGAGCCGCCTGCCATCGCAATCCCCAAATCGGCCCGTGTCGAGCGTGAAAAGCAGGTACCGCTGTTCGAGAATCTGCCCGATTCGCTCCTGCCCCCGCTCAATCTGCTCGACGAACCAGAAAAGAAACTCGAGGTGCTGAGCGCGGAAACGCTCGAATTCACCTCGCGCCTGATCGAAAAGAAGCTCCTCGACTTCGGGGTCGAGGTCAAGGTCGTCGCGGCCTATCCCGGCCCGGTCATCACCCGCTTCGAGATCGAGCCCGCCGTCGGCGTCAAGGGCAGCCAGATCATCAATCTCGTGAAGGACCTTGCGCGAGCGCTGTCGGTGGTCAGCATCCGCGTGATCGAGACCATACCGGGCAAGAGCCTGATGGGCCTCGAGATCCCCAATCCCACGCGCCAGATCGTGCGGCTGTCGGAAATCCTGAGCTCCGAGGTCTATGCCAGCGTCTCTTCGCCCTTGACGCTCGCCCTGGGCAAGGACATCGGCGGCAACCCGGTCGTCGCCGACCTGCAGCGCATGCCGCACCTGCTGATCGCGGGCACCACCGGTTCGGGCAAGTCGGTGGGGATCAACGCCATGCTGCTCTCCCTGGTCTACAAGTCTCCGCCGTCCCAGGTGCGGCTGATCCTGATCGATCCCAAGATGCTGGAGCTTTCGGTCTACGAAGGCATTCCGCACCTGCTGGCGCCGGTCGTGACCGACATGCGCCAGGCCGCGAACGCGCTCAACTGGTGCACGGCGGAGATGGATCGCCGCTACAAGCTCATGAACGCGCTCGGCGTGCGCAGCCTGGGCGGCCTCAATCAGAAAGTGCGCGAGGCGGCGAAGGCGAAGAAGCCGATTCTGGACCCGCTCGCGCCCGATCCGCAGACCGCGGAGCCGCTGCATGAGGTTTCACTGATCGTCGTGGTCATCGACGAGCTTGCCGACCTGATGATGGTGGTGGGCAGGAAGCTCGAAGAGCTGGTCGCGCGGCTGGCGCAGAAGGCGCGCGCGGCGGGCATCCACCTGATCCTCGCCACGCAGCGCCCGTCGGTCGACGTGATCACCGGCTTGATCAAGGCCAACATCCCCTCGCGCATCGCCTTCCAGGTGTCGGCGCGGGTGGATTCGCGCACCATCCTCGACCAGATGGGGGCGGAATCGCTGCTCGGGCAGGGCGACATGCTGTACCTTCCGCCCGGCAGTGGCTACCCGCAGCGCGTGCACGGCGCGTTCGTCGCCGACCACGAGGTGCACAAGGTGGTGGATTACTTGAAGAAGCTCGCCCGGCCGCAGTACGTGGAGAGCGTGCTCGAGGGACCCGAAACCGGAGAGGCCGAGGACGGCACCCTCGATGCGCCGGACGGGGAATCCGATCCCCTCTACGACCAGGCCGTCGCGATCGTATTGAAGACCCGGCGCGCATCGATCTCGCTGGTGCAGCGCCACCTGCGGATCGGCTATAACCGCGCGGCGCGCCTGATCGAGCAGATGGAGCGGTCGGGACTGGTCTCGGCGATGCAGTCGAACGGCAACCGCGACGTGCTGGCGCCGGCGTCGGCATCGGAAGAGCGCTAGCGCCCGTATTGAATTCGCGCGGCGTGGTGCTGTCTGAGTGTGCATTGTCACCGCCGGATCGCCGACCATGAGATTGCTGCTAGGCGTGTTGATGGCCATCACGACGGGAACGTGTGCCGCGGCCGAAGCCTATCGCTGGGTGGACGAGGGGGGCGTGGTTAATTACGGCGAAAAGCCGCCGGAGGAGCGGCAGTCGAGGCCGGTGGATACTACGCCCCGCGGGACGATCGAGACCAAGGGACAGTACGACCAGAGACCGGTTGCCGGGCAACCGCGACAGGCCGAGGACCCGCAGATGCCGCAGTTTGTCTCGGCCCCGTTGCCCGCCCCGACGCTGCCGTCGGTCCGCGGCATGGATTTCGATGTCTACATTCGGTTGCAGCGAGGGATGACGGAGGGCGAGCTGCTGATCCGCGCCGGCCGCCCCGACTACGAATCGGTGGACAATCTGGTCGACTACGACCGCACGTTCTATTACTTTCCTACCGTGGCCAATCCCTTTACGACGGTGGTAAAGCTGCGTTCCGGGCGCATCGCCTACATCCAGCGCGTGAAGAAATTCTGATGGCGCGCGCGCTGCTGCTCCTCCTGTTGCTTCCGGGCGTGGCGCTCGGCGCCGCCACGGTCGAGGAGCTCAAGGCCCTGCTGCGCGAGACGACGACCGCGCGCGCGCACTTCGCGCAGATCGTGCTCGACAGCAACATGAAGACGCTGCAGCAGGTGACCGGGACCATGCAGTTCTCGCGGCCGGGCAAGTTCCGCTGGGAATACGACAAGCCCTACGAGCAGACCATCGTCGGCGACGGCGCCCGGGTGTGGCTCTACGACAAGGATCTCAACCAGGTGACGGTGCGCCGGTTCGACCGCGCGATCGGCTCGAGCCCGGCCGCGCTCCTCGCGGGGAGCAACGAGATCGAGAAGGATTACGCGTTGACCGGATTGAAGAGCCGTGACGGGCTCGACTGGCTCGAGGCGGTGCCGCGGACCCGCGACACCGCGTTCGAGCGCATCAACCTCGGTTTCGGCAAGTTGGGGCTCGAGGCGATGGAGCTGCGCGACCAGTTCGGGCAGATCACGGTGATCAAGTTCTCGACTATCGAACGCAACGCCAAGCTCCCGCCGGAGCTGTTCCGCTTCACGCCCCCCAAGGGGGCGGATGTCATCAGTGAATAGGGTCCGCCCGCATCGCACCCGTGAGCAACCCTGACACAGGTTCCTTGTTCGCGCGGAAGGAACCGCAGGCCCCGCTCGCCGACCGGATGCGGCCCCGCACGCTCGAGGAATTCGTGGGCCAGGACCACCTGCTGGGTCCGGGCAAGCCGCTGCGCCTGGCGTTCGAGGCCGGCAAGCCGCATTCCATGATCCTGTGGGGCCCCCCGGGCGTCGGCAAGACCTCGCTCGCGCGCCTGATGGCGCAGGCGTTCGATGCGGAGTTCATCGCGGTCTCCGCCGTCCTTGCGGGCGTCAAGGACATCCGCGATGCCGTTGCCCGCGCCGAGCTCACTCTCCAGCAATCCGGCCGCCGCACCATCCTCTTCGTCGACGAGGTGCATCGCTTCAACAAGGCGCAGCAGGACGCGTTTCTGCCGCATGTGGAGCGGGGATTGCTGACCTTTATCGGCGCCACGACGGAGAATCCTTCGTTCGAGGTCATCAGCGCGCTGCTGTCGCGGGCCGCGGTCTATGTCCTGCAGCCGCTCACCGCGGATGAGCTCGCCCGGCTGTTCGAGCGGGCGCGGAGCACCGCGCTGAGCGGCCTGCAGTTTTCCGCCGAATCGCGGGAATTGCTGCTGGCCACAGCCGACGGTGATGCGCGGCGGCTCTACAACATGCTCGAGCAGATCGGCATCGCGGCGGAGGAGGCGGGACGCGGCGAGATCGATGAGACCTTCGTGCGCGAAACGCTGGCCCAGCGCCTGCGCCGCTTCGACAAGGGCGGCGACCAGTTCTACGATCAGATTTCGGCTCTGCACAAGGCGGTGCGCGGCTCCGCGCCGGACGCGGCGCTCTACTGGCTGACCCGCATGCTGGACGGCGGCGCCGATCCCCTCTACGCCGGCAGGCGGCTCGTCCGCATGGCGGTGGAGGACATCGGGCTCGCCGATCCGCGCGCGCTGCGCGTGGCGCTCGACGCCTGCGAGACCTACGAGCGTCTGGGCTCGCCGGAAGGGGAACTCGCGCTGGCGGAGGCGGCTTTGTACATGGCGATTGCGCCGAAGAGCAACGCGGCTTATGTGGCCTTCGGAGCGGCGCAGGAATGGGTGCGCAATGACGCCTCGCGCCCGGTGCCGGAGCGCCTGCGCAATGCTCCAACCAGTCTGATGAAGGCGCTGGGATACGGCCGGGATTACCGTTACGCGCACGACGAGCAGGAGGCGTATGCCGCGGGCGAGAACTATTTCCCGGAGGGGATGAAACCGCCAGAGTTTTACCGCCCGACCGATCGGGGGCTCGAAGCGCGAATCCGCGAACACCTCGAGCATCTGCGCAAACTGGACGCGGAGGCCAGGACAAGGAAACGGTAATTCATGTTCTGCGATAATGCGCGGTCGGCGCTCAAGCGTGATCTTATGAATTGGATTTCGGATGCTCGACGTTCAACTGCTGCGCGGTGACCTGCAGGCGGTCGCGAAACGGCTCGCGGACCGTGGCTACGCGCTTCCCGTCGCCGAGTTCGAGAGGCTGGAGGCAAGCCGCAAGGCGGTGCAGACCGAGACGCAGGACCTTCAGGCGAAGCGCAACCAGCTCTCGAAACAGGTTGGGCAGCTGAAATCAAAAGGCGAGGACGCCGCTCCGCTGATGGCGGAGGTCAACGCGCAGGCGGACCGGCTGAAGGCGCTGGAGCAGGAGCTCGAGTCGGTCCAGTCCCGGCTGAACGATTTTCTGCTCGGCGTCCCCAACGTGCCTCATTCAAGCGTGCCAGCCGGCAAATCCTCGGCCGACAATCCGGAGGTGCGCCGGGTCGGCGCGCCGCGCGCTTTCGGCTTTCCGGTCAAGGACCACGTGGATGTCGGTGCGCCGCTGGGGCTCGATTTCGACGCGGCGGCCCGCATCAGCGGCGCCCGCTTCGTGGTGATGAAGGGACAGGTCGCGCGCCTGCACCGGGCGCTCACCCAGTTCATGCTCGACCTGCACACCCGCGAGCACGGCTACACGGAGATCCATTCGCCGTACCTCGTATCGCCGGACAGCATGCGCGGCACCGGCCAGCTGCCCAAGTTCCACGAGGATCTGTTCTACATCGAGGCCGACCGCTTCTACCTGATCCCGACGGCGGAGGTGCCGGTCACCAACCTGGTGCGCGAAAGCATTGTTCCGGGCGGGGAGTTGCCGCTCAAGTTCGTCTGCCACACGCCTTGCTTCCGGCGCGAGGCCGGCTCCTATGGGAAAGACACGCGCGGGATGATTCGCAACCACCAGTTCGACAAGGTCGAGCTGGTGCAGATCGTGCAGCCGCAGCAGTCGTACGAACAGCTGGAGGCGCTCACCGGGCACGCCGAAGCGGTGCTCAAGCTCCTCGATCTGCCGTACCGCGTGGTGACGCTGTGCACCGCCGACATGGGCTTCGCCGCGGCCAAGACTTATGACATCGAGGTCTGGCTGCCGGGGCAGCAGGCCTACCGCGAGATCTCCTCGTGCAGCAACTTCGAGGCGTTCCAGGCGCGGCGCATGCAGGCGCGCTTCCGCAATGAGAAGGGCAGGACCGA
>DASWHI010000201.1:0-7757 GCA_036398235.1 Burkholderiales bacterium | reverse complement strand
GTAGCGGACCGCGTACCAGTAGCACGTCCCCATCAGCAGAAACCCGCCGATGATTCCCGGGATGATCCCGGCCACGAAGAGCTGCACGACGGAGGCGTCCGCCATCACCGCGTAGAGGATCATCGGGATCGAGGGCGGAATGATGATCGCGAGCGAGGCCGAGGACGACGTGATCGCTGCGGTGAACGGTCCGGGATAGCCCTTCTTCTTCATCGCGGGCATGAGGATCGAGCCGAGCGCTGCAACGTCGGCGACGGCCGAGCCGGAGATCTCCGCGAAGAACATCGAGGTTGCGACGTTCACCATTGCAAGGCCGCCACGTACGAATCCGATCAGGGCCGAGGCGAACGCGATCAGCCGGCGCGAGATTCCGCCCGTATTCATGATGGCGCCGGCGAGAATGAAGAGCGGAATGGCGATGAGCGGAAACTTGGTCGCGCCGCTGAACATCACGATCGCGAGGTTGGGCAGCGAGTCCGCCCCCTGCGCGGCCAGTATCGCGGCGATGGCGGCGATGCCGAGCGCGACCGCGATCGGCACGTTGATCAGCACCAGCGCCAGCACACCCAGAAAGAGCAGGAGAATGGCCATCTACGGGTCCACCCGTGGGGCGGGGGCAGCGGCTGCGCGCAGCACTTCCGGCAGGCGCAAGAGCTCCGCGATCACGTAGAGGATCGCGCCGATCACGATCACCGACTGGGTGTAGCGGCTCGAGACCTCGGGCAGGCTGATGAGGTAGTCGTACTGAAGCACCTCGAGCACGTGCCAGCCCGCCCACGCGAGCAGCAGGAAAAAACCGATGACCAAGATCTCGGCGACGAGGGTCGTGGCAACACGCAGGCGCACCGGCATCGCATCGACCAGCGCGGTGACCCCGATGTGCGCCCCGCGCAGCGCGGCGAGCGCGGAGCCGTAGTAGGTGATCCAGGCCAGCGTGATCTCCGCGATCTCGTCGTACCACACGAGCGATGCGCCCGCCTTGCGGTAGATCACCGCGATCGCCACGATGAGGGCAAGCGCGATCATCAGCACGAAGACGATGGCCTCGAGCAGGCGCTCGAAGGCCGGGCGCAGCCGGCGTGCGACGGATGACAGCGTCACGAAGCGATGAGAGAAAAACGAGCCGGGGCGGCCGCCGGCCGCCCCGGGGCAAGGCCTATTTGCCGAGCGCGATGGCCCGGTCGATCAGCGCCTGCGCGCCCTTGACTTCCTTCGCAAACTCCGCGTAGATCGGTTTCGAGGCAGCGATGAACGCGTTCTTGTCGGCCTGATTCACCTGGACTCCGGCGGCCCTGATCTTGGCAAGCAGAGCGTCCTCGTCGTTCGTCGCGGTCTGATAGACGAAAGCCTGCGTCTCCTTCGCGGCCGATTCGAGCGCCTTGCGCACGTCAGCGGGCAGCGATGCCCACCGCTTCGCGCCGACCGTGACGTAGGCCGGCGTGTAGACATGACCGGTCAGAGAGAGGAACTTCTGCACCTCGTGGAACTTTCCGCTGTAGATCTGGGCGAAGGGGTTTTCCTGGCCGTCATAGACGCCGGTCTTCAGCGCGGTGAACACCTCCGAGAACGCCAACGGGCTCGGGTTGGCGCCGTAGGCCTGGAACATCTTGACGCGCCACTTGCCCTTGGGCGTGCGCAGCTTGAGGCCGTCCAGGTCCTTGGGCACGTTGATCGGACGCCTGTTGTTGGTGATGTGCCGGTAGCCGTTTTCCCACACCGCAATGATCTTGAGGCCTTTCTTCTCGACCGCCGGCTCGAGCTTGGACCAGAAAAGCTCCTTTTCGATGCGCTGCATGTGATTGCGGTCCTTCACGAGATACGGCATCTCGAACACGCCGAAGGCGTCGGCCTCGGACGACATCACGGTCGATGGCAGCGCGAAATCCACCGTCCCGAGCTTGAGCTTCTGCAAGAGCTCGCGGTCGTTGCCGAGCTGGCTCGACCCGAATACCACGACCTTCGCCTTGCCGCCGAGCTTCGCGTTGGCGCGCTTCGCGAACTCGTCAGCGGATTTCTGGAACAGCGACCCGGGATTGCCGACGTGGCCGAACTTGAGTTCGGTCTGGGCGAGCGCGGAGCCCGCGGCGAATGCCGAAATCAGCAGCGTGGAGCAGAGAGTGTGCAGCGGTTTCATGATCCTCCTCCTATGAGAACGCCTCTTGTACCGGCTAACGATGCCCGCCCGTGCGGGCGCGGACGGTTAACTTAGCCGGAAACCCCCGGTTTCACAAGGGGCAGCGCCAGCGCCATCGCCGCCCGGGCGGGACCCGGCCGGCTGCCGATGCACGCTTTTCCCTTGCAGCGCTAGTGTCGTGTACCGCAAATAACTTGCACAATCCCGTTCGGTCTGAGCCTGTCGAAGACCGAACGGAATCAAGGCCGTTCATGGTTCGACAAGCTCACCACGAACGGTAGCTTATCTGCGGGACGCCACACTAGCGCCTGGCAAGCTTTGCCGAGCGGGCGGCCCCGTCCCATTTCGCCATCTCGGAGCGGATGTACTTCGCGAATTGCTCGGGCGTCGTCGGCAGGGCGTTCAGGCCCTGCGTCAAGAACAGCCGTTTCACCTCGGCTGAATTGAGCGTCGCGATCAGCGCCTGGTTGAGCTTGGCGATGACCGGCCGCGGCGTGCCGGCCGGCGCGAGCATGCCGTACCACGTGGCGTAGTCGTAGCCGGGGACGCCCGCCTCGGCGACGGTGGGCACGTCGGGCAGCGGGTCGGCGCGCTTGGCGGTGGTCACCGCGTAGGCGCGCATGCGGTTCGCCTTCACGTGCGGGAGCGCCGACGCGAACGTGGACACGTAGACCGAGATCTCGTTGCTGAGCAACGCGGTCAGTGCCGGGCCGGTGCCCTTGTACGGAACGTGGATGAGTTTCGCGTTGAGCTTCTGCAGCAGCATCTCCGATGCGAGATGGATCCCCGTGCCGGCGCCGGGCGTCCCGAAGGTGTACTTATCGGGCTGGGACTGCGCGAGGCTGGCGAACTCCTTGAGCGATTTTGCCGGCAGCGACAGGTTCGCGACCACGATGTTGGGCTGGTCCGACACCAGCGAGATCGGGCTGAAGTCGCGCGTGACGCTGAACGGCAGCTTGTTGAAGACGGCGGGGTTGATGGTGATGCTGATCGAGTTGATCAGCAGCGTGTAGCCGTCCGGATTCGCCTTCGCGACGATGTCGGAGCCGAGAATGCTGCCGGCTCCCGGCCGGTTGTCCACCACGACCGTCTGTCCGAGCGCCTTCCCCAGCGGATCGGCCAGGATGCGCGCGTTGACATCGGTGCCGCCGCCGGGCGCGAACGGGGCAACCAGCCGGACCGGCCTGACGGGGTAATTCTGGGCGCCGGCCGCGGGCGCGAACGCGAATGCGGCGAGCAGGACTGCGGCGATTAGCAGGAAGCGAGAGCAGCGAGCGTTGAGCCGCGAATGGACCATGAATCCTCCTCGGATTTTAGGGTTATCCTGGACGCGCTGCTGCCTGTGTCCGGCGGCTCCATCGACTGCGCGGAACCGCAGGCGCAGTATCAGCCAAATGCCTGGTCTACGGCAACTCCCGCGGCGCGGGCCTTCTCGACCAGCACGTCGCGTCCGGCGAGCATGTCGCCGAGCGAGCCGAACGCGTTGGTGTAGTGACCTTTGTAGCCTCTGCCCTCGATCAGACTGAACATCTGGCCGAAATCGAGGTTGCCGGCGCCCGGCTTGAGGTGAATCTCGTGGCCGTTGCGGTAGCAGTCGGCGAGCCGAACTTCGCCGACCCGCTTGAGGTCGAGCGCCTTGACGAAGCCCTCGACGCCCTCGGGGACGAGGTGCGCGTGATTGGCGGTGAAGGAGAGCTTGAACGCGGGCGATCGGATGTCCCAGTAGTACTGCCACTCCTCGAGGGTATGCGCGAGGTAGTGCACCTCGGCGTCCTGCGGCTCCTTGTTGAGGTTCTCGAGCAGGACCAGCGCCTTCTTCTTTTCGGCGTGGGCGACGACGCGCTGCAAACGCTCCCGCCCCGCCTTCATGCGCAACGCCTTGTCATCCTTGAAGTGATAGCCGGCGTGCACCACCATCCAGCTCGCGCCGAGCTTCGGGAAGATGTCCACGTAGCTCTTGAGGTAGTCGGTGACCGCATCCGCCACATGGGGCGAATACTCGGCGACGTTCACCGCCGAGTTCGTGTGCAGCCCGAGCTTCACGCGGTGCGTTTCGAGCAGCTTGCGCACCGCGGTGCAGCGCTTCGCGTCGAACGCGGTCAGCGCGTTCTCACCGGTGTCGAGCTGGACGTCGACGAACCGGACGCCATTCTGCGCTGCCCACTCGATGCCCGCCTCGAGGCGGATCTTGCGGCCGAGGTCGACGCCGATCCGGTCGCGGAGCTTCATGGGCGTTGCCGCGGTCACGCCGCGGCGCGCTTTGCCGCCCCCGAGGCGGCGGGCTGCGACGCGAGGTAGTCCAGGGCGGCGCCGACGCCGCCTTTCCGGTGCGGCACGCGGGCGAGCGCGAGCCCCATCTCGATTCCGCTCAGGGTTCCGCACAGCATCAGGTCGTTGAGGTCGCCGAGATGGCCGATGCGGAACACCTTGTCGCGGAGCTTCGTCAGCCCGGAGCCGAGCGACAGGTTGAAGTGATCGAGCACCACCTGGCGGAACGCGATCTCGCTATGGCCGTCCGGCATCAGCACCGCAGTGAGGGAACTCGAGTATTCGGCGGGATTCGCGCAAAGTATTTCCAGACCCCATGCGCGCACCGCGCGGCGCGTCGCCTCGGCGTGGCGGTCATGGCGCTTGAAGACGTTGTCCAGCCCTTCTTCTTCGAGCAGCATCTTCAACGCGACGCGCAGGCCGTAGAGGAGATTCGTCGCCGGCGTGTAGGGGAACCAGCCGTCCCGGTTGGAGGCGATCATATCCTCCCAGTTCCAGTAGGAACGCGGCAGCTTCGCCGACTTCGACGCCGCGAGCGCCTTGTCCGAGACCGCGTTGAACGAAAGCCCGGGCGGAAGCATCAGCCCCTTCTGCGAGCCGGCGACGGTCACATCCACGCCCCATTCGTCGTGGCGGTAGTCCATCGATGCGAGCGAGGAGATGGTGTCCACCATGAAGAGCGCCGGGTGCTTCGCGCGGTCGATGGCTTTGCGCACTTCGCCGATGCGCGTGGTGACGCCCGTGGAGGTCTCGTTGTGCACCGCCATCACCGCCTTGATGTGCCTGCCCTTGTCCTCCGCGAGCTTCGCTTCCACCTGCGCGGGATCCACGCCATGGCGCCAGTCGCCGGGCACGAACACCGGGTCGAGGCCGAGGCGCTTCGCCATGGTGAGCCACAGGGTCGCGAAGTGGCCGGTCTCGAACATCAACACGCGGTCTCCCGGCGAGAGCGTGTTGACGAGCGCCGCCTCCCACGCGCCGGTGCCGGACGCCGGGAAGACCACGACCGGACTTTTCGTCTTGAAGACCTGCTTCAGGCCCGCCAGCACTTCCTTGCTCATCGACTGGAACTCGGGCCCGCGATGGTCCACGGTGGCGCTGTCGATCGCGCGCAGCACGCGCTCCGGGACGTTGGTCGGGCCGGGGATCTGCAGGAAGTGGCGGCCGCTCTGGTACTTCATGGCATCTCTCCGGGAAGGGTGCGCTATTATAGGCTCGAAGGCATGCGCAAGATCGCTCCCGGTGATTCTGCTCTCGCCGCCCGCTTGAGGCGGGAGGTGAGGGGCGATGTGCTGTTCGACGCCGCGTCGCGCGGGCGCTACTCGACCGACGCGTCGATCTACCAGATCGAGCCGGTCGGCGTGGTGGTGCCGCAGACCGAGGAAGACGCGCTCACCGCCTTCCGCATCGCCGTCGAGGAAGGCGTGCCGGTGCTGCCGCGCGGCGGCGGGACCTCGCAGTGCGGCCAGACCGTCGGCGCGGCGCTCGTCATCGATCACTCGAAGCACCTCGACCGGATCGTTGCTTTCGACCGGGACGCGCGCACGGTCACCGTGCAACCTGGCGTCGTGCTCGACCAGCTGAACGCTTACCTCAGGCCGCACGGGCTGTGGTACCCGGTGGACGTATCGACCAGCGCGCAGGCGACGATCGGCGGCATGACCGGCAACAACTCCTGCGGCTCGCGCTCGATCCGCTACGGCAACATGGTGCACAACGTGCGCGCGATCGACGCCGTGCTCGCCGACGGGTCGGAGTACGGGTTCGGGGAAGTGCCGGCGGAGGAAGGCCGGCTTGCCGGTCCGAAGGGCTACAGCGACCTGGTCAGGAAGATCCGCGCGATCGCGGCGCGCGAGGCGGAAGAGATCGAGCACCGGGTGCCGAAGCTCCTGCGCCGGGTGGGCGGCTACAACCTCGACATGATGAACGAGGCGCCGTGCAACATGGCGCACCTGCTGGTGGGATCGGAAGGCACGCTTGCGTACTCGCGCCGCATCCACTTGAACCTCTCGCCGCTGCCGAAGCACCGGACGCTCGGCGTGTGCCATTTCCCGACCTTCCACCAGGCAATGGAGGCGCCGCGGCAGATCGTGAAGCTCGCGCCGGCCGCGGTGGAGCTGGTGGACCGCACCATGATCGGGCTGGCGCGCGCCAATCCCGCATTCCGCGCCACCGTGGAGCAGTTCATCAAGGGCGACCCGGACGCGATCCTGCTGGTGGAGTTCGCCGGCGACGACCGCGACGAGCCGCTGCGCAAGCTCCGGCAGCTGGTCGAGCTGATGGGCGAGCTCGGCTTCCCGGGCGGTGTGGTCGAGATGACCGACGCCCGCATCCAGCGCGAGGTGTGGGAGGTGCGGAAGGCGGGACTCAACATCATGATGTCCCTGAAGGGAGACGGCAAGCCGGTCTCGTTCATCGAGGACTGCGCGGTGCCGCTCGAGCACCTCGCCGAGTACACCGAGCGCCTGACGCGCGTGTTCGAGAAGCACGGCACGAAAGGCACCTGGTACGCGCACGCATCGGTCGGCTGTCTCCACGTCCGGCCCATCCTCGACATGCGGGCCGACGGCGCGGTGAAAATGCGCGCCATCGCCGAGGAGGCGGCGGAACTGGTGAAGCAGTACAAGGGCGTCTACTCCGGCGAGCACGGCGACGGCCTCGCGCGCTCGGAGTGGATCGAGCCGTTCTTCGGCCCGAAGCTGACGCGCGCGTTCGGGGAGATCAAGGACCTCTTCGACCCCAAGGGCCTTCTCAACCCCGGCAAGATCGTGCGGCCTTCGAAGCAGGACGATCGCTCGCTCTTCCGCTACCCGCCTGGCTATCGCACGATCCCGATCAAGACCGCGCTCGACTGGTCGGAGCACGAGGCCGGCGCGGCACATCGGGGGGACGGCTTCGCCAAGGCGGTGGAGATGTGCAACAACAACGGCCACTGCCGCAAGTTCGACGCCGGCACCATGTGCCCGTCGTATCGCGTCACGCGCGAGGAGCGGCACCTCACGCGCGGGCGCGCCAACACGCTGCGCCTCGCGCTCTCCGGGCAACTCGGCCACATGAGCGCAAATGAGGCGCTCGGCTCCGAGGAGCTCTACGCGACGCTCGAGCTCTGCGTCTCCTGCAAGGGCTGCCGGCGCGAGTGCCCGACGGGCGTGGACATGGCGAAGATGAAGGTGGAGTTCCTGCACCACTACCGCAAGAGCCATCGCCTCAAGTTGAGGGACCGGCTGCTCGCGTATCTGCCGCGCTACGCTCCTTTAGCCTCCCGCCTTCCGCTCCTCGTGAACGCGCTGCAGAGCGCGTTCAAGCGCCCGCTCGGCTTCGCCCCCCAGCGCCCGCTGCCGAAGTGGCGCCGTGA
>DASWHI010000200.1:0-4463 GCA_036398235.1 Burkholderiales bacterium | reverse complement strand
GCGTAAGGCACCAGCGCGAGGCGGGTCACCGGGACTAGCTCGGCACATTCGGAGCAGTGAGCTCCAGCGGGCCGCTCGCGCGCCATACCGCGTGAAATGAGTCGCGTACGCGCGTACCCGGGAGAGGGGCCGCTTTGACTTAAAATTGCCGCTCCAATCCTCGCCCACCTCCAAGGAATGCGCGAACCCGGCAACGACGCCGGCGCAGCACCCACCGTCTGGTGGCTGCGCCTCGCCTCCCCGCAGGCATTCTTCCCCATCGCGGGGAGGATGATCCCGTGGTTCGCCTGGCTGGCGGCAGCGAGCGCGCTCGCGGGCCTGTACGTCGCGTTCTTCGTCGCGCCGACCGACGCCCAGCAGGGCGAGTCCTACCGCATCATCTTCATCCACGTGCCCGCGGCCTGGATGTCCATGTTCATCTACGTGGTGATGGCGTTCTGGGCAGGCGTGGGGCTCACGTTCAACACGCGGCTCTCGCACATGATGGCGACGGCGCTCGCGCCGACCGGCGCGCTCTTCACCTTTGTCGCGCTGTGGACCGGCGCGCTCTGGGGCAAGCCCACCTGGGGAACGTGGTGGGTGTGGGACGCGCGCCTCACCTCCGAGCTGATTCTGCTCTTCCTCTACTTCGGCTTCACGGCACTGCAGGCCGCGATCGACGAGCCGCGCCGCGCCGACCGCGCGGGCGCAGTGCTCGCGCTGGTGGGTGTCGTCAACATTCCGATCATCTATTACTCTGTCAAGTGGTGGAACACGCTGCACCAGGGCGCCTCCGTCAGCCTCACCAGCGCGCCGACCATGGCGGCGACGATGCTCGCGGGCATGCTCCTGATGGCGCTCGCCGCGTGGATGTACAGCATCGCGGCGGCGCTGCACCGCGTGCGCTCCATCATCCTCGAGCGCGAGCGCGGCACCGACTGGGTGGCGCAGGACTTAGAGGTAAGGCCATGAGCTGGGCGAGCGCGTCCGATTTCTTCGTGATGGGGGGCTACGCGCTCTATGTCTGGGGATCGTACGCGGTGACCGCCGGTCTGATAGCGTTGGAGGTGATCATGCTGATCCTGAGAAGGCGCAACGCGCTGAAGGGCGCCGGCGGCCCCGCGGCAGGGGTGAGGCCATGAAGCCGCGCCAGAAACGCATCGCGATGGTGGCCGGGGGACTCGCGGCGCTAGCGGCGGCGGCGGCGCTGATCCTCACTGCTTTCCAGCAGAACCTCGTGTTCTTCTTCACGCCGTCGCAGGTCGCCGCGAAGGAGGCCCCGCTGGGCAAGACCTTCCGCATCGGCGGGATGGTCGAGACCGGGAGCGTCAAGCGCCAGCCCGACGGGTTGACGGTCCACTTCGTGGTGACCGACACCGCGAAGAGCATCCCGGTGGTATACCGCGGCGCGCTGCCCGATCTCTTCCGCGAGGGCAAGGGCGTCGTCGCCCAGGGGCGCGTCGGCATGGACGGCGTGTTCACGGCGAGCGAGGTGCTCGCCAAGCACGACGAGAACTACATGCCGCCGGAAGCCGCGGACGCGGTGAAGCGCGCGCACGAGACGGCGGCGAAGGCGGCGCAGACCGTGGTGATCAACCCCGGAGGAACCGGCAAATGATTCCAGAACTCGGGCAGTTCGCGCTCATCCTCGCGCTCACTCTCGCGCTCGCGCAGTTCGTGCTGCCGATCGCGGGCGCCGCGCGCGGGAATGCGACGTGGATGGCGGTCGCGCGTCCCGCCGCGCAGGGCCAGTTCGTGTTCGTCGCGATCGCCTTCGGGTGTCTCGCCTGGTCGTTCGCGGCCAATGACTTCTCCGTGGTGAACGTTGCCACGAACTCCAACTCGCAGCTTCCGCTCCACTACCGCCTGGCCGCGACCTGGGGCTCGCACGAGGGCTCGCTCCTGCTGTGGGTGCTGGTGCTCACGATATGGAGCGTGGCGGTGACGGTATTCAGCCGCCACCTGCCCGAGGACGTGGTGGCGCGGGTGCTCGGGGTGATGGGCTTCGTCAGCGCCGGCTTTCTCTCGTTCATGCTGTTCACCTCCAACCCGTTCGATCGCCTGCTGCCTGCCGCGCCGGACGGCCGCGACTTGAATCCCCTGCTGCAGGACCCGGGCATGGTGTTTCACCCGCCGCTCCTCTACATGGGCTACGTCGGCTTCTCGGTCGCGTTCGCGTTCGCGATCGCGGCGCTGCTGGCCGGCCGGCTCGACGCGACATGGGCGCGCTGGTCGCGCCCGTGGACCACGGTGGCGTGGATGTTCCTTACGCTCGGCATCGCGCTCGGGAGCTTCTGGGCCTACTACGAGCTCGGCTGGGGCGGCTGGTGGTTCTGGGACCCCGTGGAAAACGCCTCTTTCATGCCGTGGCTCGTCGGCACTGCGCTCGTTCATTCGCTTGCGGTCACCGAAAAACGCGGCGGCTTCAAGGCCTGGACGGTGCTGCTCGCGATCCTCGCCTTCGCGCTGTCGCTTCTCGGCACGTTCCTCGTGCGCTCCGGTGTGCTCACTTCGGTGCACGCGTTTGCGACCGACCCCAAGCGCGGGATATTTGTCCTCGCGTTCCTCGCCATCGTGGTCGGCGGGGCGCTCGCTCTCTTCGCCTGGCGTGCCCAGCGCGTCAGCGCCGGCGGCGGCTTCGAGCTGGTGTCGCGCGAGTCGCTGCTGCTCACGAACAACGTGCTGCTCCTGGCGGCGGCCGGATCGGTGATGCTGGGGACGCTCTATCCCCTCGCGCTCGACGCGCTGGGGATCGGCAAGCTCTCCGTGGGCCCGCCCTTTTTCGAGACCGTATTCGTGCCGCTCATGGCGCCGGCGCTGTTCCTGATGGGCGTGGGCCCGCTCGCGCGCTGGAAGAAGGCCGCGCTGCCCGAACTCGCGGTGCGGCTGCGCTGGGCGCTCGTCGTGAGCGTCGCTGCGGCGCTCGCCGTTCCCTTTGCAATGGGACGTTTCAGCGCGCTCGCCGGATTCGGCATCGGGCTCGCCGCCTGGATCATTGCGTCCAGCGCTGCGACACTCGTGGACCGGGTCAGGCACTCGGGCGGCGGCGCGGGTATCGTCAACCGGCTGCGCGGCACGCCGCGCGCCTATTACGGCATGCTGCTCGCGCACGTCGGCATCGCGGTGTTCGTTGTCGGGGTCACCCTCGTCAAGAGCTATGAGGCCGAGAAGGACGTGCGCATGGCCCCGGGCGACACCGTGGAGCTCGGCGGCCACGTGTTCCGCTTCCAGGGCGTCCGCGATGCGCAGGGCCCGAACTACGTCGCGGCGCGGGCGACCCTGACCGTCACGCGGGACGGTCGCGCGGTTGCGACGCTGCAGCCGGAGCGCCGCTTCTACCGCGTGCAGGAGTCGCCGATGACCGAGGCCGCGATCGACTACGGTGTCTTCCGCCACCTCTACGTCGCCCTCTCCGAGCCAGTGGGCCCGGACGCGTGGCTCGTGCGCGTGCATTACAAGCCGTTCGTCGCGTGGATCTGGGGCGGTTGTGTGCTGATGGCGTTGGGCGGGCTGCTCGCCGCCAGCGACCGACGCTACCGGATCGGGGCACGCGAGCCGCGGCCGGCCGCCTACGTGGCGGAGCCCGGCGCCGCGCGCTGAGCCGTATCGCCCGCTCATGAACCGCTATCTGCTGCCGCTCGGCGTCTTTGCGCTGCTGGTGGTCCTGCTCGGCGTCGGGCTGTCCCTCAACCCGCGCGAAGTGCCCTCGCCGTTGATCGGCAAGCCCGCCCCCCAGTTCCGGCTGCCCCAACTGCACCAGCCGGAGCGCACGTTCGAGCCTGCGGAGCTGAAGGGCAAGGTGTGGGTGCTCAATGTCTGGGCATCGTGGTGCGCCGCCTGCCGCGAGGAGCACCCGGTGCTCACCAATCTCGCCGGTTCGGGCATCGCGCCGCTCTACGGGCTCAACTACAAGGACAAGCATGACGACGCAATCGCCTGGCTCAAGCGCTACGGCGACCCCTACGTAGCCTCGATAGTCGACGCCGACGGGCGAATCGGGATCGACTATGGCGTCTATGGCGTGCCGGAAACCTACGTGATCGACAAGCAGGGCGTGATCCGCTACAAGCGCATCGGGGCGGTGACGCCCGCGATTCTCAAGGAAAAGATCACGCCGCTGATTGCGGAGCTCAACCGGAGCTAATGATGGCGCGCGCAACAATCCTCCTCCCCCCTTGCGTGGACGCAAAGTCCTTCCTCCCCCCTTGCGGGGGAGGATTGAGGTGGGGGGTCGGATTCGCCCGTCCCCCCATCCCAACCTTCCCCCACAAGGGGGGAAGGGGGTTCCTGCAAGCAATCTTTCTTGTCTTGCTGCTGGCGTTCGCGTCCTGGGCGTGGGCGGCCGAGGCGCAGCCGGCGGCGGCGGACCCCGCGCTCGAGGAACGGGTGACCGCACTCGCAACCGAGCTGCGCTGCCTGGTGTGCCAGAACCAGACGCTCGCCGACTCGAACGCCCCGCTCGCCGTTGATTTGAGGAACCAGAT
>DASWHI010000199.1:0-11471 GCA_036398235.1 Burkholderiales bacterium | reverse complement strand
TGGTCGCGGGGCTCGACGCTCCGGATCACGGCAGCGTCGTCCTTGACGGCAGGGACATCGCGTCGCTCGATGACGGTGCGCGCACGTTGCTGCGCCGCGCACGCATCGGCTTTGTGTTCCAGGCGTTCCACCTGCTGCCCCATCTCACGGTCGCCCAGAACGTGGCCCTGCCCCTTTCGCTCAACGGAGTCGACCCCGCGCAGGCGCGGGCGCGTCTCCTGGAGATGCTCGGCGCGGTGGGGCTTGCCGATGCCGCCGGCGCCTATCCGCGAGAGCTTTCCGGCGGCGAGATGCAGCGCGTCGCGATCGCACGCGCCCTCGCCCACCGGCCGCTGCTGCTGCTCGCGGACGAGCCCACCGGTAACCTCGACGCAGAAATCGCCAAGCAGGTGCTGGCGCTGCTGCGCGAACAAGTGAAGCGCGAATCCGGCGCGGGCATCCTGGTCACCCATTCGGCGCTCGCCGCCGCGAGCGCCGATCGCGTGCTGACGCTCACTGCTGACGGATTGCTTCCGCTGTGAGACCCACGCGATTCCGCGATCGTTTCCTGCTCCTCTACGCGCTCGTAGTGGGGCCTTTGCGCGAAAATCCCGGCCGCGCCGCGCTGGCTGTTCTCGCCATCGCGCTCGGAGTCGCACTGGGCGTTGCGGTACACCTCGTCAACTCGAGCGCACTCAACGAATTCGAGCTCGCCGCGCGGCACCTGGCCGGCGAAGCCGACCTGGTGGTGCGCGGCCCGCGCGCCGGTTTCGAGCAATCGTGGTATCCGCGGCTGGCGCGGCTGCCGCAGGTCGAGGCGGCCAATCCGGCGCTCGACCTCGAGGTGCCGCTCGCCGGACGCCCGGACAGCCTGCGCATCCTCGGTTTTGATCCGCTGCGCGCGGCGCAGGTGCAGCCCTCGCTCCTGCCCGAGCGCTCGAGCATGACGCTCGAGCTCTTCGACGCAGAGGCGATACTGCTAAGCCCGTCCGCGGCGGAGTGGCTTCGTCTGAAGCCGGGTGACCGGCTCGAAATTCAGGTTGGCATCCGCGCCGTTGCCTTCAAGGTGGCGGGTCTCCTGCCCCAGGGTGCATACCGGCAGCGCCTCGGCGTCGTGGATGTCGCCACCGCTCAATGGCGCCTGGCGCAGCTCGGGCGGCTGAACCGGGTGGACCTGCGCGTGAAGCCCGGCACCGACGTCGCGGCCTTGCGCCGCGAGCTGCAGGCACTACTGCCCGCCGGCGTGCAGGTGATGACGCCGGAGATCGAGGGCGAGCGCGGCGCGCAACTCACCCGCGCCTACCGCCTCAACCTCGACATGCTGGCGCTGGTCGCATTGTTCACCGGCGCGTTTCTCGTGTTCTCCTCGCAGGTCCTGGCGCTGCTGCGCCGGCGCACGCAGCTCGCCCTCCTGCGTGCGCTGGGGGTCACGCGCCGCGCGCTTCTCGCACGTCTGCTTGCGGAAGGCGCGGTGATCGGCGTCATCGGCGCGATCCTCGGCACGCTGCTCGGCTACGCGCTTGCACGCTATGCGCTCGCCGTCGTCGGCGCGGACCTCGGCGCCGGGTACTTCCGCGGCATCGTCGCGGGCCTCGAGGTCGAGCCCGGCACGCTCGCGTTCTTCGCGGCGCTCGGAGTGCTGTTCGCAATACTGGGCGCCGCCGCGCCTGCGTGGGAAGCCGCACGGCGTGCTCCCGCCCCCGCACTGCGCGCGGGCGACGAGGAGGAAGGCCTGAGGAAACTGCATACGCTGTGGTGGGGCGCGGCCTCAATCGCCGCGGGGTTGCTGCTCGCGCTCGCCCCCGCCCTCGACGGACTCCCGGTCGCCGGTTATGTCGCGATCGGGCTGATTCTACTCGGCTCGGTGCTGGTCATGCCCCGCCTCGTCGAAAGCTGCCTCGGGCGCATGCCTGCGCCCGCGCGCGCCTCCCTGGCGCTTGCGATTGCGCAGTTGAAGGCCACCCCGCGCCAGGCCGCGATCAGCGTCGCCGCCATCGTCATCAGCTTCAGCCTGATGGTGTCCATGCTGATCATGGTGAGCTCTTTCCGCACCTCCCTCGAATTGTGGCTCGAGCGCATGCTCCCGGCGGATCTCTACCTGAGGCCGGCGCGCTTCGGGGAAACAGGGTTTTTCGCGCCGGAAGAGCAGGCCCGCATCGCCGCTACACCGGGCATCGAGCGCGCCGCATTCATACGCACGCAGACCCTGCTGCTCGCGGCAGAGCGTCCCCCGGTCACGCTTCTCGCGGGACCGGTCGAAGTCGGCAATCCGGGGAAAGTGCTGCCGCTCACGAGCCAGCCCTACACGCCGCGCCCCGACGAGCCTCCGCCGGTATGGGTGTCCGAGGTCGCCGCGGATTTCTACGGCTGGCGCGCGGGAGAGCACGTGCAGTTGCCGATCGGCGGCGCGCCTCACGCTTTCACCGTCGCCGGGGTCTGGCGGGACTACGCGCGCCAGAGCGGCGCCATCGCAATGAATCGCGAACTCTACGTCGAGCTGACCGGCGACCGCCTTGCCAACGACGCGGCGTTGTGGCTTCGCACGGACGCCTCCCTGCAGGAGGTCCAGCAGACCCTGCGCGGCCGGTTGCCCGCCGCCGCCGATTTTGAGATCGCCACCACGCGCGAGCTGCGCGAAATCTCGCTGCGGGCCTTCGACCGCACGTTTGCGATCACCTATGCGCTCGAGATCGCCGCCGTGCTGATCGGGCTCTTCGGCGTCAGCGTCTCTTTCAGCGCCCAGGCCCTAGCCCGGCGCCGGGAGTTCGGCGTCCTGCGGCACGTGGGCATGACGCGGCGCGAGATCGGCACGATGCTGGGCTGCGAAGGAGCGGTGATTGCGGCCCTGGGCTGCGCCGTGGGACTCGCGACCGGTTGGCTCGTGGGCCTGATCTTGACGCACGTCGTCAATCGCCAGTCCTTCCACTGGAGCATGGAGCTCAGCCTGCCGTGGCTGCCGCTTGCCGGTCTCGCGCTGCTCATCGTCGCCGCCGCCGTCGGGACCGCGGTGTGGAGCGGGCGCGCAGCGATGGGCGAAGACGTCGTGCGCGCGGTGCGTGAGGACTGGTGACGGCTGACGGCTGACGGCTGACGACTGACGACTGACGACTGACGACTGACGACAAGCGTGTGATCACTGAAGTTTAATGATGGGTCAATGAGGTCCAGACCCCTACAGAAAATGCTGCGAAGACGAAGACTGTTGGCGTGGCTCGCCGGTTTGCTGGCAACGCCGACCATCGCCCAACCCGTCAGCCGTCAGTCGTCAGCCGTCGCTTCGTTCGCGCCGGTGGTGCCGGGCTACCGCATGCGTTTCCCGCGCGATGAAGGGAGCCATCCGGAATTCCGGATCGAGTGGTGGTACGTCACGGGCTGGCTCGATGCGGCGACCCGCCCGCTCGGATTCCAGATCACGTTCTTCCGCGCGCGGCCGGAACTCAAGCACGATAACCCGAGCTCATTCACGCCGCGCCAGATCATGATCGCCCACGCGGCGCTGTCCGACCCCGCGCACGGCAGGCTCGTCCACGCCCAGCGTGCGGCGCGCGAGGGCTTCGGCCTTGCCGGCGCGGGCCGGGACCGCACGCTGGTATGGATCGATGAATGGCGGCTCGAGCAGCGTAATCGAATGTATCTGGCGCGCATTCCTGCAAGCGAATTCCAGCTCGAGCTCGCTTTCGAGCCACGCCAGCCCCCGCTGCTTCAAGGAGAAAATGGCTGGAGCCGGAAAGGACCGGCGCCGCAATCGGCGAGCTACTACTACAGTCTTCCCCACCTCGGCGTGAGCGGCACGCTCACGCGGGATGGCCGGCCGCGGGCTGTCGCCGGCAGCGCCTGGCTCGACCACGAATGGTCCTCCCAGTACATGGAGAAGGACGCCGTTGGCTGGGACTGGATCGGCATCAACCTGGATGGCGGAGCCGCACTGATGGCATTTCGCATGCGGGACCGGCAAGGCCGATCGTTCTGGGCGGGCGGAGCACTGCGCCGGGTCGACGGCTCGCTGCGCGTCTTTGCGCCGGCGGACATCCGCTTCACCGCCGGCCGTGAATGGCGCTCGGCGCGGACCGGCACGGTCTACCCGGTATCGTGGATAGTGAGGGCGGGAGAGCTCGAGCTCGCGATCGAGCCGCTCTTCGAGGACCAGGAGCACGACACCCGCGCCTCGAGCGGCACGATCTACTGGGAAGGCGCCGTGCGCGCGCTGCGCGAAGGCAAGCCCGCGGGCCTGGGTTATCTGGAGCTGACCGGCTATTGGCGCCGGGTCGAGCTATAGCGGTACCGTCACTCGCCCCCCGACGCATCGTCGGACCACCGCCGGCGCGGTCCCGAATATTCGGCGCCTTCGAGATCGTCCTCGGCCGCGCTCTCTTCGGGGTCGTCGAACTTGTCCAGCTCCCGCAGCAGCGACTGCAGGCGCAGCTCGGCGGTGGAATCGAGGCTTTTCTGACCGGAGAGCCGCTTGGCGATGGTAGTGGCACGCTGGAAATCGCGCTTGGTCTTGATCGGACGCGCGGGTCCCTCGGTCCTTCTCCGGTGACGCTTGGTCACGACTCACTCCTCAATCAATTGAGCCTGCGGGGGCCCGCCTCTTGCGGCGGCTCTTGCCCCGGGTGCAGCCCGAGACTGATGTCCCAGTCGGTCTTGGCCACCGCCTGGCGCAGCAGCCGCGAAAAGATATGGAGCAGCCTGGTATCGAGCGTCATGTCGATGCCCTGCCCCTTCTGGGGTTGCAGGCTCAGCAGCTGCACGCCATTTTGCCCCTTCTTGCCTTTGGCCCTGGCGAGCAGCGCGGGCGTCTCGCCCAAGGGCAGGTCGCGCCGCGCCTCTTCGAATTTCTTGGAGTAATCAGCCTGCTGGGCGTAGCCCTCGTGCTGGATGTCGAGCACGGTGCGGCGAGTAACGGGATCGGGCTGCTGCCGAACCGCCTGGTCCCATTCCAGCATCTGCACGAGCATGGCCCACAGCCGCTTCACGAACCGGCGCGTGAGCCAGAACCGGAATTCATGGTTGTCGGTGGTAGACAGCCGCAGCAGGAGCCGGTCCTCGGTTTCGTCGTGGCGTATATGGATCTGGTGGATCTTCATGCCATCGGCACCCATACAAGTGTCGCCTATTCTATCGCCGCTGCAGCCGCGGCCTCAAAAGTCAAAGCCCCGCATGGGAGCGGGGCTTTGCGGGTTCCCGGATCGACCGGGCAATGCCACCGTAGGGCGGCAAACTCTTCGGTTACCTGGCGCTCGCGTAGTACTCGACGCGGCGCTCCAGGACCGCGACCGCTTCCGAAACGGCGAACGCGAACATGAACACGACCACGACGAGGGCCCAGAACTCCTCCATGAGGAAATGCTGGGAATAGAGCTCGAAGAGCTCCCCCACCCCGATGATCGCCACGAGCAGTTGCCCGATCACCACGCCCTTGACACCGCGGATCGTGCCCAGGCGCACGCCGGCGAGGATCTCCGGCAAGGCGCTCAGGATCAGCACCTTGGTATAGACCTGGTGGCGGCGGGCGCCGAAGGCGTGCGCCATCTCGACGAGGGAGCGATCGGCGTGCGCCACGCCGATTTGCGTGTCCAGGATGATCACGAACACCGCGAACAGAAACACCGTCACCACGACGGTGGTTTCGCCGATGCCGACCACCGCCATGAGGATCGGCACCAGCGCGGAGATCGGCGCGCTGACGAAGATGTTGACCCACATCCCGAGTATCCTGCCCACGGCGCGCACGCGCGCCATCACGAAGCCGACGGGTATGCCGATCGCGAGCGCGAGCGCCATGCCGATCGCGAAGGAACGCAGCGAGATGACGGCCGCCGACGAGAACTTCGCGGTGGGCAATATCGTGATGCCGGCCTCGATCACGCTGGAGAACGGAGGAATCAACGTGGTGATCCCCATCCGGCCGATCAGCTCCCACGCCGCGAACCAGATCACGAGCGAGAAGACCATCGGAAGCTTCCAGCCGTAAAGCGTCATGGCGCGCGTACTCCCGGTTCAGGTGACGTGGTGCTTGAGGATCTGCCAGATCTCGTCCACGGCATCGAGATACCGCCGGTCGCGGCGGATCGCATCGGGCCCCTGGCCGCGCTCGATGCCCGGCCGGATGACCCTCGACACTGTCCCCGGGCGCGGAGTCAGCAGCACGATCTGGTCGGAGAGGTAGGCCGCCTCCTCGATGCTGTGGGTGACAAAGATCACGGTTTTTTGCTTGTGCCGCAGCAAATCGAGCAGCTCCTCCTGGAACTTCCGCCGCGTCTGCTCGTCGACGGACGAGAACGGCTCGTCCATCAGGATGATGTCGGCATCGACCGCCAGCGCGCGGGCAAGCCCCACCCGCTGCTTCATCCCGCCGGACAGCTGATTCGGATAGCTCGACTCGAAGCCGCCGAGACCGACCTCGGCGATGTGCCGGCGCGCGATCTCGTTGCGCTGCTCAAGCGGGACCCCGCGCAGCTCCAGGCCGAAGGCGACGTTCCTCAGGACGTTTGCCCACGGCAGCAGGGCAAAGTCCTGGAACACGAATGCCCGCTCCGGCCCCGGGCCGTGCACCCTGGTGCCCTTGACCCATACCTCACCCGTGCCGGACGGAATCAGGCCGGCGATGATCTTGAGGAGCGTCGTCTTGCCGCACCCGCTGGGACCCAGCAGCGTGCTGAGCTGGCTGCGGGGAAACGACAGGTTGACGTTCGCGAGCGCCTCGACCCCGCCCTCGTAGGTCTTGCCGATCCCCCTCACCTCGACGATTGCATCGTCCGCCATGCTCACGAACCCCGGATTTCCGGCGGGAACAGCATGCGCTCCACGCGCTCGAGCGCGTGGAGCGTGACTGCCGCGACCGCGATGATGGATGCAACGGAGGCGAACATCTTCGAATATTCCGCCACCGAGCTGTGATAGGTGATCAGGTCGCCGATGCCGGTGGGCGTGATCAGCAGCTCGGCGATGACGATCCCGATGAAGCCCATCGCGAGCCCCAGTCTCAGGCCGGCGAAGATGAGCGCCGCGGCGTGCGGCAGGATGATCTTCAGCACTTCCTGCCGCCGCGTTCCCAGGAAGGCGCGGCACATCTGGAGGAGCGAGGGATGCGTGTTGCGGATGCCCTTGTACGAGTTCATCACGATCACCGGCGCGGCCAGGAACACGACGGCCAGCACCTTGGAGGTCAGCCCGATCCCATAGAAATAGGTGATCAGCGGGATGATCGCCGCCATCGGCGCCGCCTGGAGGATGATGAAGACCGGCAGGGAGAGCCACTCAACGGAGCGCGAGAGCCCCATCCCCACTCCGAAACCGACACCCGCAATCCCGCACAGGACGATGCCGATCAAGAGAGGCTGCAGCGTGATCCAGTACGCCCGCCCGAGGCTGCCGTCCGCCAGCATCTCGAACAGGGCAAGGGCGGTCTGGCTGAACGGAGGGAACGCGGCGCTCACCGGCCAGCGTCCGGCCAGCTCCCAGGCCGCGAAGAACACAACGAAGGAAACGAGCTGCCACAGAACGTGGCCGGCAACCCGGTTGCCCTGCTTCACCGATCCAGCTCCCGGAGTAGGTTGCAACGAAGCGCGTGGCGCCGCGAGAGGCGGCGCCACGCGCCCTGGCAGGCGAGACGACTACTTGACCTTGGCGAGCGCGGCCTTGAGCGGCGCGAACGTCCAGAAATCCTCGACCTTGAGATTGTCGCCCTTGAGCGCCCCTGCGAGCTTGAAGAACTCGAGGTCATTCTTCGCCGCGCTTTCGCCACCGCCGTCGTTGGGAAAGATGCCGCCTTGCACCCCCTCCTGGAAGTACGGAAGAATTTCCGCCTCCAGCTTCTGCGGCAGGTCCTTCAGCAGCCCGAGCTTCTTGCGCTCCGCGATGATGGATTGCGGGTTCTTGTTGATCTCGCGATTGACCCTGACCAGTTCCTCCACGAACACCGCCACCGCAGCCTGGTTCTTGTCGAGGTACGCCTTGGTCGCGAATAACGCCTCGTCGCTCGCCTTCACCTGGCCCAGCGGCAGCACGGCGAACTTGCCCGGCGCCTCCTTCATCACGTAATTCCTGTTAGTGGCGTCCAGGATCGAGACCTTGATTGTGCCTTTCAGCAGGCCCAGCGCCCTCACGTTGGAGCCGGGGACGAAGCTCACGTTCTTGTAGGTGATCTTTTGTTCCTTTTCCATCAGCCGCATGATGGCCTCGGTCCCCGAGCCGCGCGCGTGCACCACGATCTCCTGGCCGTCGAGGTCCTTCCAGGTCTTGTAGTACTGCGTGTTGACGATCGGGAAGAATTGCAGCGCGCTCAGCTGGTAGAAGAACCGGATCGGCACGTTCACCTTCTGCACCGCCGCGTAGGGCGTGCCCTGGCCGATGTCCGATTGGCCGTTGATCACGGCCTGCGTCGCAATCTCCTCGCTCTTGAACGCAGTGACCACGACGTTCACGCCGCGCTTCTTCGCCCGCTCCACCGCGACCAGCAGCGGCAGCTCGTCCACCGATACCACGTCGCCCAGCGCATAGCGTATCGTGGTCGCAGCCTGCGCCTGAACGGCGCCCAGCAACAGCGCGGCCGCTGCCAGCGCCGCCCGTGAGATTCTCCCGAATTGAAGCATGATGTCCTCCCTCATAAAAACCGGTCCGGTGCCGAAGCCGCCTTTTGCCCGGGCCGTGCATCGGCCGGATGCCCCGCGTCACTTCCCACCAGTCGGCGAAAGCTAACAGCGGCCCGATGCCGTGTCAATTCCGGCTGCGCGTGCGCGTCGCGGGGATGCTGCCCGCTTCCGTGAGGCGAGTCGTCAGGCTGCCGCCGCGGACGCTGAGCGCGTCTTCTCGAACACGATGCCCCCTTTGCGGGCGTCGACGCGGACGAGGTCTTTGGGGCCGAACTGGCCCTCGAGGATCGCCTTGGCGAGCGGATTCTCGAGCTTCTGCTGGATCGCGCGCTTGAGCGGGCGCGCGCCGTAGACCGGATCGAAGCCGGCCGCGGCGAGCTCCTTCAGCGCCGCCTCGCTCACGTCCAGCCGGATGTCCATGCCGGCAAGCCGCTTCTCGAGCTGGGCGAGCTGGATCCTCGCGATGGACCGGATGTGTTTCTCGTCGAGCGCGTGGAACACGATGATCTCATCGATGCGGTTCACGAACTCCGGCCGCAGCTGCGCCTTGACCTCGCCCAGCACCGCCATCTTGATGAGCTGGTAGTCGTCGCCCGCCATCGTCTGGATCATCTGCGAGCCGAGGTTGGAGGTCATCACGATCACCGTGTTCTTGAAGTCCACGGTGCGCCCGTGCCCGTCCGTCATGCGCCCGTCGTCGAGCACCTGCAGCAGCACGTTGAAGACATCGTGGTGCGCCTTCTCGATCTCGTCGAGCAGGATCACCGAGTAGGGTTTCCGCCGCACGGCTTCAGTGAGGGTGCCGCCCTCCTCGTAGCCGACGTAGCCCGGCGGCGCGCCGATCAACCGCGCGACCGAGTGCTTCTCCATGAACTCCGACATGTCGACGCGGATCAGGTGATCCTCGGAGTCGAACAGGAACTCCGCCAGCGCCTTGCACAGCTCGGTCTTGCCGACGCCGGTCGGCCCGAGGAACAGGAAGGAGCCGTAGGGACGCTTCACGTCTCCGAGCCCCGCGCGCGAGCGGCGGACGGCATCCGCCACCAGCCGCACCGCCTCGTCCTGCCCCACGACCCGCTGGTGGAGCTTGTCCTCCATCTGCAGCAGCTTTTCGCGCTCGCCCTGCATCATCTTCGACACCGGGATGCCGGTCCAGCGCGAGACGACCTCCGCGATTTCCTCCGCCCCGACCTGGGTGCGCAGGAGCCGCGGCTTTCCTGTCTTTGGCTTGTCCGCCTGCTTCAGTTGCGCCTCGAGCTGGGGCAGTTTTCCATATTGCAGCTCTGCGACCTTGTCGAACTTGCCCTGGCGCTGCAGCTGGGCGATCTCCGCGCGCACGCGGTCAATCTCCTCCTTGATGTGCGCGGATCCCTGCACCTGCGCCTTTTCAGCCTTCCAGATCTCCTCGAGGTCGGAGTATTCCTTTTCCAGCGACTTGATCTCGCTCTCGAGAGCCGCGAGGCGCCGGCGCGATGCCTCGTCCTTCTCCTTGCGCACCGCCTCGCGCTCGATCTTCAGCTGGATCAGGCGCCGGTCGAGCTTGTCCATCTCCTCGGGCTTCGAGTCGATCTCCATCTTGATGCGGGAGCCCGCCTCGTCGATGAGATCGATCGCCTTGTCCGGTAGGAAGCGATCCGAGATGTACCGGTGCGAGAGCTCCGCCGCCGCGACAATCGCGGGATCGGTGATCTCCACGCCGTGGTGCAGCTCGTATTTCTCCTGCAGCCCGCGCAGGATCGCAATGGTGGCCTCTACCGTCGGCTCGTCCACCAACACCTTCTGGAAGCGGCGCTCGAGCGCAGCGTCCTTTTCCACGTGCTTGCGGTACTCGTCGAGGGTCGTCGCGCCGACGCAATGCAGCTCGCCGCGCGCGAGCGCGGGCTTCAGCATGTTGCCGGCGTCGATCGCGCCCTCCGCCTTGCCCGCGCCCACCATCGTGTGCAGCTCGTCGATGAAGACGATGGTCTGCCCCGCGTCCTGCGCGATCTCTTTCAGCACCGCTTTCAGCCGCTCCTCGAACTCGCCGCGGTACTTGGCCCCGGCGAGGAGCGCCGCCATGTCGAGCGAGAGCACGCGCTTGCCCTTCAGCGACTCCGGCACCTCGCCATTCACGATGCGCTGCGCGAGCCCTTCCACGATGGCGGTCTTGCCGACGCCGGGCTCGCCGATCAGCACCGGGTTGTTCTTGGTGCGGCGCTGCAGGATCTGGATCACCCGCCGGATCTCGTCGTCGCGCCCGATCACCGGGTCGAGCTTGCCGCTGCGGGCGCGTTCGGTGATGTCGGTCGTATACTTCGAGAGCGCCTCGCGGCTGCCCTCGGCCTCGGCGCTCCGGACGGATTCGCCGCCGCGCACCGCGCTGATCGCCTGCTCGAGCCCCTGGCGGCTCGCGCCGTGCTGCTTGAGCAGCTTCCCGGTTTCCCCGCGGTCCTGCATCAGTGCGAGCAGGAACAGCTCGGAGGCGATGAACTGGTCGCCGCGCTTCTGCGCTTCCTTGTCGGTGATGTTGAGCAGGTTGCCGAGCTCGCGAGAGACGTTGACCTCGCCGCCGGTGCCCTCGATCTTGGGCAGGCGCGCGATCGCGCTCTTCAGCGCCGCCTGCAGCCCGCCGACGTTCACTCCCGCGCGCGCGAGGAGCGAGGAGGTGCCGCCGTCGCCCTGGGCGACCAGGGCGGAGAGCAGGTGCTGGGGCTCGATGTACGGATTGTCGTTGCCGACGGCGAGGCTCTGGGCGTCGGCGAACGCCTGCTGAAACTTGGTGGTGAACTTGTCGAAGCGCATGGCGTTATAGTATTGCCTTTTCCGGGGCGCATTGAGGGGCAGACCTGTTGTCCGCTCCAACGCGCAAATTCAAGCCGGCGCGCAAGCGTCCGGATTTAAACGATATTGGGCGAATAA
>DASWHI010000198.1:0-2513 GCA_036398235.1 Burkholderiales bacterium | reverse complement strand
GGCTACGCGGATCTGCACGAGCACCTCGCCGCCCTGAAGAAAGCGGGGTTGCTGCTCACCATCGACCGGCCGATCGACAAGGACGCGGTGCTGCATCCCCTGGTGCGCTGGCAGTACGTCGGCGGGATCGGGGAGCACGAGCGCAAGGCGTTTCTCTTCACGAACGTCGTCGACGGACGCGGCCGCAAGTACCGGTTCCCCGTGGTGGTCGGCGCCTACGCCGGCAACCGCGCGATCTATTGCATCGGCATGCGCGCGAAGCCCGAGGAGGTCCAGCCCAAGTGGGACCACGCCATCGCCAACCCCGTCAGCCCGCGAGTCGTCACCAAAGCGCCGTGCCAGGAAGTCGTGATCAAGGGTCCGGCGCTGAAAGGCGAGGGCAACGGGCTCGACAGCCTGCCGATCCCGGTCTCGACGCCGGGATTCGACAGCGCGCCGACGTTGACGGCGACCAACGTCATCACCAAGGACCCCGAGACCGGCGTCCAGAACCACGGCACCTATCGCGCCGGCCTCAAGGCGCCAGACCGCTGCGTGATCCGGATGGCGACGCGCGTGGGCGGAGCGGGCGGCTATCGGCATTATCTCAAGCATCAGAAGCGCGGCGACAAGACCATGCCGTGCGCGATCGTGCTCGGCGCGCCGCCCTGTGTCGCTTTCGTCGCGCCGATGAAGCTGCCGCTCGACCTCGACGAGATCGGCGTCGCAGGCGCCGTTGCCGGCGGGCCGATCAATGTCGTGCGCGCACGCACGGTGGACCTGTGGGTGCCGGCCGAAGCCGAGATCGTGATCGAGGGGCTGATCGACACCGAGTATCTCGAGCCGGAGGGCCCGTTCGGCGAATCGCACGGCCATATCGCGCCCGAGGAATTCAACATGCCGATGCGGGTGACCGCCATCACCCACCGCAAGGATGCGATCGTCGCCTCCTATCTCAGCCAGGTGACGCCGAGCGAGTCGAGCGCGATCAAGCGCGTCTCGTACGAGCCGATGTTTCTCTCGCACCTGCGCAACACCCTGGGCATCCGCGGCGTCAAGCGCGTGACGCTGCACGAGCGCATGACGGCGCTCCGCCGCATCGCCATCGTGACGGTGGAGAAGGGCACGCCGCGCACCGAGATCTGGCGCGCGCTGACGGGCGCCTCCAGCTTCAAGGCCGATTGCGGCAAGATCTGCATCGCGGTCAACGAGGACATCGATCCCGACAACTCCGATGCGCTCATGTGGGCGATCGCCTTCCGCATGGACCCGTCGACCGATCTCCAGGTGCTCAACTATCGGAGCCCCGGGCATGGGCCGGAGCGCGAGCACGAGGCCGACCGCGAAGACGCGACGCTCCTGCTGGATGCCACGATGAAGGAAGACCTGCCGCCGCTCGCGCTACCGCGGCAGGAGCACATGGAGCGGGCGCGCAAGGTCTGGGAGGAGCTCGGGCTGCCCGGGCTCCGCCCGCAGTCGCCATGGTTCAGCTCGCCCGCGGGAGCCGATTGGCCGTCGCAGTGGGAGGAGGCGGCGAAGCGCGCGGCGTCCGGCCGTTACCTGGAAAATGGCCGCGTCAGCGAGAAGCAGCAGCGCAAAGGCCTGAAGCCCGAAACGCGCGTCCGGCCCGACAAGAAGTAACCCTTATCCAGGCAGCTGCCGCAGCAGCTTCCGCATCGTTTCCCCGATCGGCTCCCGGATCACGATGTCGGCGATCGCGTCGAGCGGCGTCGGTTGCGCGTTGACGATCACCAGGGTCGCGCCGGACTGCTTGGCGAGCACCGGGAAGGACGCCGCCGGCTCGACGACGAGGGAAGAGCCGATCGAGATATAGAGATCGGCCTTGAGCGTCGCCTCGGTCGCGAGGCGCATCTCCTTCTCCGGCATGCCCTGGCCGAAGGAGATGGTGCGGGCCTTGATCGGGCCGCCGCAGGCTTCGCACTCCGGGGCTTCGTCGCCTTTTTCCACGCGCTCCACGATGACGGGGGTCGGCCACTCTTTGCCGCAGTGCTGGCAGGCGGCGTAGCGGTTGGTGCCGTGCAGCTCGATCACGTTCAGGTTGCCGGCGTCGAGGTGCAGCCCGTCGATGTTCTGCGTGACGACGGTCTCGATGTGGCCGCGGCGCTGGAGCTCGGTGATGATGAGGTGCCCGTCATTGGGTTTCGCCGCCCCGCAGCGGCGGAACATCCGCACGCCGCGCTGCCACGCCCGCACCCGCGCCTCGCGGCTCGCCATGAATTCCTGGTAGTAGACCGGTGTCTCGGTGTTCCAGACGCCCTGCGGGCCGCGGTAATCGGGGATGCCGCTCTCGGTGCTGATGCCGGCGCCGGTGAACGCGACCCCGCGCTCCGCGTTGCGCACGAGCTTGCCGAATTCGGTCAGCTTGTCGGGCATTCTTCGCGCCAGAAGCCGAGCGCTTCCTGCGCTGCACGGTCGGAATAGCTGAACAACACGCAGTCCGTGTCGGCCGCGAGCTGGCAGTACTCCCACGACGGGACGACGAACACGTCGTGCGGCGAGAACTCGAGGCGCGT
>DASWHI010000197.1:0-15823 GCA_036398235.1 Burkholderiales bacterium | reverse complement strand
AAGGTCGGTGTCGAGCAGTATCACCGGCACGCGGCGCTCGAAGTGGCTCTCGAGCGTATAGAGCCAGCTGCGGATCCAGACTTCATGCCCGCCGATCTCCACCGCCACCTTGGCCTGCAGCGGCTTGCAGCGCGCAGCCGGATCCCACTCGTCCGCATGCTCGACCTGGCGGCCTGCCGCGTCGATTTCCTGCCGGAAATAGCCCGTGTGGCTCACCAGCGTCACGCCGACGAGGGGGATGCGCAGGTCGGCCGCGGAGCGCAGCGTGTCGCCAGCGAGGATGCCGAGGCCGCCGCTGTAAGTGGGGATCTCGGCGGCAAGCGCGCTCTCCATCGAAAAGTAGGCGATGCGCGGCCGGTCGAGAAAATGCGTGATCACGATTCCGGTTCCATCACGCCGCATAGCTTACCAGCAACGGCCGCGAAGTACCAGGAAGGGACCGTGGCATGAAGGATGAGAAAACGGGCCCGCTCCAGGGAATCGGTTATCGATATCCGGACCGGCAAGTAGAATGACGGACTGCATGGAACGACGCCACCCCATGCCATTCGGCGCGGAAGTTCTCGGGCGGGAACGCACCCGCTTTCGCCTTTGGGCACCATCCGCAACGGAAGTCGCCCTCGTGCTGGCAGCGCCCGATCGCATTGCGCCGATGGCGGCGCTGGGCGACGGCTGGTGGGAGCGAATCGAGACGGCGCCGGCGGGCACGCGCTATCGCTACCGGATCAACGCGGCGCTCGCCGTCGCCGACCCCGCCTCGCGCTTCAATCCGGCGGACGTGCATGGGCCGAGCGAGGTGGTCGATCCAGCTGCCTACGATTGGAACGATGGCGACTGGCGCGGCCGGCCATGGGAGCAAGTGGTGCTCTACGAGCTGCACGTGGGCGCATTCTCTCCCGAAGGCACGTTCGCGGGCGTCGAGGCGCGCCTCGACTATCTCGCGCAGCTCGGCGTGACGGCGATCGAGCTCATGCCGGTGGCGGATTTTCCCGGCAGGCGCGGCTGGGGCTATGACGGCGTGCTGCCCTTCGCGCCGGATGCCGCCTACGGCCGGCCCGAGGACCTCAAACGAATGATCGCGGCGGCCCATGCGCGCGGGCTCATGGTATTCCTCGACGTGGTCTACAACCACTTCGGCCCGGAGGGCAACACCCTTCACGCCTACGCTCCGCAGTTTTTCACCGAACGGCACCACACGCCGTGGGGCGCGGCCATTAATTTCGACGGTCCCGACGCGCGGCCGGTGCGGGATTTCTTCATTCACAACGCGCTCTACTGGCTCGAGGAATATCACCTCGACGGACTGCGTCTCGACGCGGTGCACGCGATCGTGGACGATACCAGGCCGGACTTCCTGGTGGAGCTTGCCGAGGCCGTGCGCCGCGGGCCGGGACGCGACCGCCACGTGCATCTCGTGCTGGAAAACGACAGGAACCAGGCGCGTTATCTGGAGCGAATGCCGGCCGGGCCGGCGCGCTGGTACGACGCGCAATGGAACGACGACCTGCACCACGCGTTTCACGTCCTCGTCACCGGTGAGTCCGACGGCTACTACGCCGATTACAACGATGATCCGACGCGACTGCTCGGGCGGTGTCTCGCCGAGGGCTATGCGTATCAGGGCGAAGCCTCGCGCTACCGCGGGCACCGGGCGCGCGGGGAGCCGAGCGCGAGCCTCCCGCCCGGCGCATTTGTCTCCTTTCTCCAGACCCACGACCAGGTCGGCAATCGCGCTTTCGGCGAGCGCCTGGTGACCCTTGGCGAGGAGGCCGCGCTGCGCGCCGCTACCGCGGCATGGCTTCTCACGCCTGCTCCGCCGCTGCTGTTCATGGGCGAGGAGTTCGGCGCCGCGACACCGTTTCTGTACTTCTGCGATTTCACGGGAGAGCTGGCGGACGCCGTTCGCGACGGACGGCGGCGCGAGTTCGCCCATTTCGCGCGGTTTGCCGATCCTGCGGCCCAGGCGGGCATCCCGGATCCGAACGACCCCGGCACCTACCGGCGCAGCAGGCTCGACTGGAGCTGCATCGGGCAGCCGCCGCACGCGCGCTGGCTCGCGCTCTATCGGCGCCTGCTCGCCGTCCGCCGCGAGCGTCTCGCGCCGCGGCTGCCCGGGATGCGGGGTCACGCCGGCCGCTACCGGGTGCTCGGCGACGGGGCGCTCGCCGTCGAATGGCGCCTCGGCGACGGAAGCGGGCTTGAGCTCCTGCTCAACCTGAGCGCGCGCGAAGTCGCGCTCGGTGCGCGACCGGCGGGCGCGTTGCTCCATTGCGAGCCCCACGAGGCGGAAGCGGCGGTCGCGGCGGGGAGGCTGCCTGGGGTTACCGCAACCTGCTATCTTGGGGCAGGTGCCAAGTAAGATGAACCGATCCGCACTTGACCGGCTGTGCGCGCTCGAAGGCATTGCGTCCGAGTACGCCGACATCTGGGGCAAGAACCACCGCGCCTCCGACGAGACACGCATTGCTCTGTTGCAGGCGATGGGCATCGTCGCGAACGCCGCCGGTGTAGAGAGCGCGCTCAAGGAGCGCGAAGACCGCCCGTGGCGGCGCGGGCTGCCCCCTGTTTCGGTGCAACGCGAGGATGTTGTGCCCTACCGCTGGGAGATTTGCTGCGACGAGCACCGTCGCGGGGTGGCGCACCGCTGGAGCCTCGAGCTCGAATCGGGGGAAAAGCGCTCCGGAGAGTTTCGTCCCGCTGATCTGCCGCGGCTCGCCGAGCGCTCGATCGACGGCACGCGCCATCTCAAGGTGGCGTTCGAATGGCGGGAACGCCTGCCGCTCGGCTATCACCGCTTCACGCTGCAGCCGCCCGATGGCGCAAAAGCCGCGGTTCTCACCCTGATCATCGTGCCGCGACGGTGCACCACGCCGCCCGCCCTGGAGGGCGCGGGGCGCGTCTGGGGTCCCGCGCTGCAGCTCTACGCCCTGCGCAGCGGGCGCAACTGGGGCATCGGCGACTTCACCGATCTCCGCAACGCGATCGAGATCGCGGGGCGCACCGGCGCCGGCATCGTCGGCGTGAATCCGCTGCACGCGCTTTTTCCCCACAACCCGGACCATATCAGCCCGTACAGCCCGTCGAGCCGCGTTTACTTGAACGCGCTCTACGTGGATGTCGAAGCGGTGCCGGAGTTCGTCGAATGCGAGCGTGCGCGGGCGGCCGTTGCAACACCCGAGTTCCAGTCGCGCCTGCGCGCGCTGCGCGCGGCGGAACGGGTGGATTACCGCGGTGTGGCCGAGGCCAAGCTGTGGGCGCTGCGCGCCGTATTCGATCACTTCCGCAGCCGCCACGTGCTGCCGCACTCGGCACGGGGTGAGGCATTCCTCGCCTACCAGCGTTCCGGCGGCGAGCCGCTATTGCGCTTCGCGCTCTTTCAGGCGCTGCAGGAGGATTTCCACGCGCGCGACGAGAACGTGTGGGGCTGGCCGGTATGGGCCGAGGGCTACCGCGATCCGGCGTCGCCGCAGGTGCGGGCATTCCTGGAGGCCAATCGCGATAGGGTCGATTTCTACGCCTGGCTGCAGTGGCTCGCCGAGGAGCAGCTCGGCGCCTGCGGCCGGCGTTCCTGGGAGCTCGGGCTCGGCGTCGGCCTGTATCAGGATCTTGCGATCTCCGTGGATCGTGCGGGAGCCGAGACCTGGGCCTGGCAGAGCGTCTATGCGGAGATGGCTAGCATCGGCTCGCCTCCCGACGACTTCAACCTGAATGGCCAGAACTGGGGCCTGCCGCCACCGATCCCGGAGGCGCTTTCCGAAACCGCCTATGCGCCGTTCGTGGCAACACTGCGCGCCAACATGCGCCACGCCGGCGCGCTGCGAATCGACCACGTGATGGGTCTCATGCGGTTGTTCTGTATCCCTCCGGGGGGCAGCCCGGCCGACGGCACCTATGTCCACTATCCGTTCCAGGATTTGATCGGCGTGCTGGCGCTGGAGAGCCTGAGAAATCGCTGCCTCGTGATCGGCGAGGACCTGGGCACGGTGCCCGACACGGTGCGCACGGCGCTCGCGCCCCTCGGGGTGCTCTCCTACCGACTGCTGCTGTTCGAAAAAGAGCGCGATGGCGGCTTCAAGGCGCCCGGAGCCTATCCGGCGCAAGCGCTCGCCGCGGTCAGCACGCACGACCTGCCCACCCTCAAGAGCCTGTGGATCGGGCATGACCTCGACCTGCGTGCCGAGCTCGGGCTATACCCCTCGGACGAGCAGCGGGAGCGGCAGGTGGTGGAGCGCGCACAGGACCGTGCCCGCCTGCTGGTGGCGCTGCAGCGCGAAGGCCTGCTGCCGGCCGGCGTGACGGTCCATCCGGTGTCCGCTCCGGAGATGACGCCGGAGCTTGCGCGGGCGCTTCACCTCTACCTCGCGCGCAGCCCGGCGCAGGTCATGATGGTCCAGATGGAGGACGTGCTCGGCCAGCTCGAACAGGTCAACCTCCCCGCGACCAGCGCGGAGTACCCTAATTGGAGCCGCAAGCTGCCGCTCAGCATCGAGGAATGGTCCGCGGACCCGCGCGTGACGGCACTCGCGGAGGCGTTGCGCCGGGAGCGCGGCGTGGGGGCGCAGCCGCGCGCCGCGGCGGGCACGGCGCATCCCGCCGCGGTTATCCCGCACGCGACCTATCGCCTGCAGCTCAACCGTGAATTCACGTTTCGTGACGCGGCCGCGGTCGTCCCCTATCTCTCCGAGCTCGGCGTCTCCCATGTCTACTGCTCGCCGTACCTGCGGGCGCGCCCGGGCAGCACGCACGGCTACGACATCATCGACCACAACGCGCTCAATCCCGAAATCGGCGGCCGGGACGACTTCGAGCACTTCGCGCGCACGCTCGGGGCGCACGGCATGGGGCACATTCTCGACATGGTGCCCAATCACATGGGCGTCATGGGCGCGGACAACGCATGGTGGATGGACGTGCTCGAGAACGGCCCGGCTTCGGTCTACGGCGGCTTTTTCGACATCGACTGGCAGCCGGTCGATCCCTTGCTCGCGGGGAAGGTGCTGGTCCCCGTGCTCGGCAACCATTACGGCGTCGTGCTCGAGCTGGGCGAGTTGCGGCTTGCGTTCGAGCCCGAGCACGGCGCATTCAGCATCTGGTACCAGCAGAACCGGTTTCCGGTCGATCCGGGCGGCTACGGCCGCATTCTCGAGCGCGTTTTGAAGCACGCGCCGCCGCAGGATCTTGCGCCGGCGGCACGCATCGAGCTCGAGAGCCTGGTGACCGCTTTTGGCCACCTTCCGGGACGCAACGAGAACGGCGCGGAGAAACGCGCCGAGCGCGACCGCGACAAGGAAGTGCACAAGAAGCGTCTGGCCGCGCTCGTGGCCGCGCATCCCGCGCTTGCGGCCGGCATGGCGGCCGCGCTGCGCGCGGTGAACGGCACGCCGGGCCAGCGCGCGAGCTTCGACGCGCTGCACGAGCTGCTCGAGGCGCAGGCCTATCGACTGGCTTACTGGCGGGTCGCCTCCGACCAGATCAACTACCGCCGCTTTTTCGACATCAACAGCCTCGCCGCGCTGCGGATGGAGGACGAAGCGGTGTTCGCCGCCACGCATCGGCTGGTGTTCGAGCTGCTGGCGGGTGGCCGGGTGGACGGAGTGCGCATTGACCATCCCGACGGCCTGTACGATCCGGTGCGCTACTTCCGACGCCTGCAGGAGCGCTACGCTCCGACGGCGGCGCCCCCGGAGCAGCCGCGCGGCTGGCCGCTGTATCTCCTTGCCGAGAAGATCACCGCCGGGCACGAGCGGCTGCCCGAAAGCTGGCCGATCCACGGCACGACCGGTTACCGGTTCGCGAACGTCGTCAATGGCCTGTTCGTGGACGGCGCCGCGAAGCGCAAGATGGAACGGACCTATCACTCGTTCGCCGGGCAAACCCAGGGATTCGAGGAAGTCGCGTATTCGGCGAAGCAGCTGATCATGCGCACGGCGCTCGCGAGCGAGCTCGCAGTGCTCGCAAACCGCCTCGCCCGTATCGCGCAGGCGGATCGCCGCACGCGTGATTACACGCTGACCGCGCTACGCGATGCGCTGAGCGAGGTGGTGGCCTGCTTTCCGGTGTATCGCACCTACATCGACGAGCGTACCGGAACGGACGATCGGCGCCACATCGAGTGGGCCGTGGCGCGGGCGAAGAAGAGGAGCCAGGCCGCGGACGTGACGATTTTCGACTTCGTGCAGCGCGTGCTGCTCGGACAGCCGGTCGAGGACGCCGACACCGCGCTCGCGCGGCTCACGCGCGAGTTTGCGATGAAGTTTCAGCAATTCACCGCGCCGGTTGCCGCCAAGGGGGTGGAGGACACGGCGTTCTATCGCTATCACCGGCTCGCGTCGTTGAACGAAGTGGGCGGCGACCCCGACGATTTCGGCTTCACGATCACGGCTTTTCACGGAGCGAACCGGGACCGCGCGAAAAACTGGCCGCACACGCTGCTCGCAACGTCCACTCACGACAGCAAGCGCGCGGAAGACGTGCGCGCGCGCATCGATGTGCTCTCCGAGATGCCGGCGGCCTGGCGGCTGGAGGCCGGGCGCTGGAGCCGGCTCAATCGCAATCGCAAGCGGGAGTCGGAAGGCGCCGAGGCGCCGTCGCGCAACGACGAGTACCTGCTCTACCAGACGCTGGTAGGCACATGGCCGGTGCCTGCCCCGGACGAGGCGGGACGCGCGCGCTACTGCGAACGGATCGAAGCCTACATGCTCAAGGCCGCGCGCGAGGCGAAGCTGCACACGTCCTGGATCAACCGCAACGCCGATTACGAGAACGCCCTGGTGGAATTCGTGCGGGGATTGCTCCGCACGGCCACGGGCGCCCCGTTCGTCGACCGGCTGAGCGCTTTCACGGCGCAAATCGCGCGCATCGGCTGGGTGAACAGCCTGTCGCAGCTTGCCATCAAGATCACGGCTCCGGGCGTGCCCGATTTCTACCAGGGGTGCGAGCTGTGGACGCTCGATCTCGTCGATCCCGACAACCGCCGGCCGGTCGATTTCGAGCGCCGGCGCGCGCTGCTGAACAAGATCAAGGCGGGGTTCGAAGGCGAGCCCGTCCGCCGCCTCGAGCGCGCGCGTGCTCTTCTCGATGATATGGCCGACGGGCGCGTCAAGCTCTACGTGACGTGGCAAGGGCTGATGGCGCGCACGGTGCAGCGCCAGCTCTTCGCGGCAGGAGAGTACCTGGCGCTCGAAACCGCGGGCAGCCACGCGCACCGCCTGTGCGCGTTCGCGCGCGTCGACGGCGCGGCGGCGTCGATCACGATTGCGCCGCGACTGGTTGCCGGGTTGCCGACCGGGGCGGCGCTTCCGGTGGGGAGCGGCGCATGGGGCGATACGCGTGTGACGCTGCCGCAGCGACTGGCGCGGCGCTACCGGAACATTTTCACCGGCGAGGAGCATGCCGGCGAGGGTGCGACAACGCTTGACGTCGCCACCGTGCTCGCTCATTTTCCGGTGGCGATACTCATGAGCGGCGCTCATTCATGAAATGAGCGGCGCGGCCGGGGAACTTTTCAATCCATACGGGCACAAAAAAAGAAGGAGAAATCAAGGCGGTAGTTCAAACGCCGCGTTGCCGGGCGCGCGCATCTACGGATGCGGCCCGGCGCGATACGAAATGATGAATAATCAGCCGAGGAGGGCGTGGGAGCTATGTCGTTGCAAACCCCGGGGAAGTTCCACGTACGCGGCCCCTGCGCGGTCGCAGTAGCCTCGTGCGCGCGCTGAACCCGCGCATCGATCCGGAGAAATTCTTCGCGCGCGTGGCGCGCGCGCCGGTGCGCGTGCTGATACTCGACTACGACGGGACGCTCGCGCCGTTCCAGGTGCGCCCGGAGCGGGCGGTTCCGTACGCCGGCGTGGAGGAGGTGCTCGACGAGATAATGGCGGTGGAGCACAGCCGCGTCGTCATCGTGACCGGCCGGGCGGTCGGCGATCTCGTGCCGCTGCTGAACCTCCAACGCCGTCCCGAACTGTGGGGCGCGCACGGCTGGGAGCGGCTGCTGCCCGACGGGCGCGGGGCGCGGGCGGAGCTGGATCAGGACGTGCGCCGGCGCCTGAACGAGGGCGAGCGCCGCGCGCGCGAGCTCACGCGCGTCGGGGCGCGCGTTGAGACCAAGCCCGCAAGCGTTGCGCTGCATTGGCGGGGCACCTCTGCGCTCGCCACCGCGCGAATCCGCAATGCGTTGCCGCAGCTCTGGGAGCCGCTCGCCGCCGACGGCGAGCTCGAGCTGCTGGAGTTCGACGGGGGGCTGGAACTGCGGGCGCGCGGCTGCAACAAGCAGCATGCCGTCAAGGCCGTGCTTGCCGAAACACCGGGCGATGCGGCGGTCGCGTACCTCGGGGACGACTTAACCGATGAGGACGCCTTTGCCGCGGTGAAGCCGCGCGGGCTCGCAGTGCTGGTGCGTCCCGAATTCCGTGAGACCGCGGCCGATGTCTGGATCCGGCCGCCGCGGGAGCTGATCGCCTTCCTCAAGCGCTGGCGCGACGCGTGCGGGAGGAGCCAATGAAAGGGTGGACCCAGTTCATGCAGGCGAACGGGCCGGCGGACTTCCTGGCCGCGCTCGCCATTGCAGTGGCAGTCTGGATCGTGCTGGCCATTGCCAGGCGCTATGGTGGCCGCCTCCTCACACGCATTGCGAAGCGAACCGAGGCGCCCTGGGGCGATCTCCTCGCCGGGACGGTGCGAGCAACCAGCCTCACCCTGCTTGCGCCGGTCGCGCTCTACGCCGGTTTCTCGGTGCTCGATGTGCCGGCGCAGCTCGCGCGCTTCATCGAGCTTGCCGCGGCGCTCGCGCTCCTGGCGCAGGCGGGGCGGTGGGCGAACCGCCTGATCGTGCTCTGGATGGCGCAGAAGATGAAGGTGGCCCGCGAGCGCGGGGCGGAAGGCGCCACCGCCTTGACCCTGCTCACGTTCGCGGCGCGGGTGGCGCTCTGGTCCCTGGTGCTGCTGGTGGGGCTCGACCAGCTTGGCTTCAACATCACCGCACTGGTGGCGGGCCTCGGCATCGGCGGCATCGCGGTGGCGCTTGCCGCGCAGAACATCCTGGGCGATCTTTTCGCGTCGCTTTCGATCGTGCTCGACAAGCCGTTCGTGGTCGGCGATTTCATCGTGGTCGACGGCCTGCGCGGCGCGGTCGAGCGCGTGGGCATCAAGACGACGCGCGTGCGCAGCCTCGACGGAGAGCTGCTGGTCATCCCGAACAGCGACCTCATGAAGAGCCGCATCCACAATTACCGGCAGATGGAGGAGCGTCGTGTCCTGTTCACGGTCGGGGTGACCTACCAGACGCCCCCGGAGAAGGTGCGGGCGATTCCGGGGTGGCTGCGCGAGGCGGTGCAGGCCCAACCGAGGGCGAGGTTCGACCGCGCGCACTTCAAGGAGTACGGCGATTCCGCGCTCGTGTTCGAAATTGTCTATTACGTGCTCGATCGCGACTACAATCTGTACATGGACGTGCACCAGGCGGTCAACCTCGCCATCTTCGATCGCTTCGCGCGCGAGGGTGTCGAGTTCGCCTACCCGACGCGTACCCTGCACGTGCAGATAGCCCCCGCCGTGGCGGCGGAATGAGGGAGGACCGGTGAAAGGGAAAAGCGAGCGGCTGATCGTGGTGTCGAACCGCCTGCCGTTTTCTTTCCGACGCGCGGCGGACGGACGCTGGAAGTCGGAACCGAGCGGCGGCGGCCTGGTGACAGCGCTGCTGCCGGTGCTGCGGCACCGCGGCGGCATGTGGATCGGCTGGCCCGGCGCGGCGGAGGGGTCGGACGGGCTCGACCGGGAGCTGGCGGCCGCCGGGGAGGGCGCCGGCTATGCGCTGAAGGCGGTGCCGCTCACCGCGGAAGAGATCCGCAACTTCTACGAGGGGTTTTCGAACGAGATCATCTGGCCGCTGTTCCACGACATGCAGCTTCTGTGCAACTTCGATCCCGCGTACTGGCGCACCTACCGTGAAGTCAACCGCAAGTTCGCGCGGGTCGTGCATGACGCGTGCGGCGCGGGGGACTTCGTGTGGGTGCACGACTACCATCTCATGGGCGTTGCCTCGGAGCTGCGCCGCCTGAAGAGCGAAGCGCGCATGGGGTTCTTCCTGCACATTCCATTCCCCTCCCCGGACATGTTTCTGAAGCTCCCATGGCGGCTCGAGATCATCGAGTCGCTGCTGCGCTACGATTTGGTCGGCTTCCAGACCATGCGCGACCGGCGCAATTTCGTCCAGTGCGTGCGCGAGCTCCTGCGGGACGTCGAATTCGAAGGCCGCGGCCAGGTGCTGCAGGCGACGGTGTCGGGACGCAAGGTGCGCGTCGGCAACTTTCCGATCAGCATCGATTTCAACGCCTTCCTGCGCCAGGCCACAACGAGCGAGGTCGCCGCCCGCGCCAAGGAATTGCATCGGCTGCTGCCCAACCGCAAGCTGCTCCTGGGCATCGACCGCCTCGACTATACCAAGGGCATCCCGCAGCGGCTGCAGGCGTTCCAGAACGTGCTCGAGCGCTACCCTGAACTGCGCGAGCGCCTCTCCCTCATCCAGGTCGTGGTCCCGAGCCGCGAGGACATCGAGCAGTACCAGGAATTGAAGACCGAGATCGAGCGTCTGGTCGGCCGGATCAACGGGTCGTTCGTGCGCCCCGGCGGGTGGGTCCCGGTGTGGTACGTCTACCGTAGCCTCTCGCGGCTCGACCTCCTTGCCTACTACCGGGCGGCGGACATCGGGCTCATCACGCCGCTCAAGGACGGCATGAACCTCGTGGCCAAGGAATACTGCGCCTGCAGCATCGAGGAGGATTGCGCGCTGATCCTGTCGGAGTTCGCCGGCGCCGCGGCGCAGCTCGCGAACAACGCGCTGCTGGTCAATCCGTTCGACATCGAGGGTGTCGCGGACGCGATCCACCGCGCCTACCACATGGATGCGGGCGAGCGCCAGGCGCGCATGCGCAGAATGCGCCGTTCGATCCGCGAAAACGACGTGTTTTTGTGGGTGGACTCGTTTCTGCGCGCGGCTATTGCACGCGATCTCAGGGCGTTCCCGCAGCCGGAGCATGTCGTCCCCGACGAGATTATGGACCACACGCCGTTGGTCCTGTGAGAGCGGGGGAACGCCCGGGGCGATTCCCGCCATGACCACCTTTCTGCCTCAATACCCGTTCCCTCCCAGCCCGGTGCTGCTGTTCGGGCTTCTGCTCCTCGCCGGCGTCGTCGGCGGCGAGTTGGTGAAACGCGCGCTCAACCTCCCCCGCATCGTCGGCTACGTGCTGGCCGGGTTGCTGCTCGGCGCGAGCGGGTTCAACCTGCTCGATGAGGAGCTGGTGCAGGAGTCGTGGATCTTCGTCGAGATCGCGCTCGGACTGGTGTTGTTCGAGCTCGGGCGGCGGCTGCACCTCAAATGGCTGCGTAATGACCCGTGGCTGCTCGCAACGGGGCTCCTCGAAAGCGCGCTTGCATTCGGTTTCCTCTACGTGACGCTGACCTACTTTGGTGTCCAGCCAATTTACGCGGCGGTGGCGGCGGCGATCGGCGTCGCCACCTCGCCGGCGGTGGTACTGCTGGTGGCGCAGGAACTGAAGGCGGAGGGCCAGGTGACCGAGCGTGCGCTGAACCTCACGGCGCTGAACAGCGTGGTGGCGTTCGTGCTCACGACGATGCTGCTGTCGTGGATCCACCATGAATACCAGGCGGGCTGGACGACGATCGTCCTGCACCCGGTGTATCTCCTCGGCGGCTCGCTCGCGCTCGGATTCGCGGCGAGCGTCGTGGCCATCGTTTTGTCGCGCTGGCTGGGGCAGCGCGCGGAACGCCAGTTCGCGCTGGTGCTCGCGCTCATCGTGCTCACCATCGGCGCGGCGCGCATGCTCGACCTGTCGGTGCTGCTGGCGTTGCTCGCCCTGGGGGTATTTTCGCGCAATCTCGATACGCGCCACGACGTGATGACGGTCGATCTCTCCGGCATCGGCCAGATCTTCTATGTGGTGCTGTTCGTGGTGAGCGGCGCCAAGCTGCACTTGGTGGAGCTGATGACGGGGGGAGGGCTGGCGCTGGCTTACGTGGCGGCGCGGCTCGCCGGCAAGATGATCGGCGTCATGAGCTTGAGCCATTTGAGCGGAGTGCGTCCGGGCACCGCGCTGATGCTGGGGGTCGCGCTCACGCCGATGTCGGGCCTGGCGCTGGCGATGGTGCACGGAACGGCGGATCTCTACCCCGAGTTCGGCGCCCGGCTCTCCGCGATCGTGCTCTCGGCAGTGTTGATCCTGGAGTTGATCGGCCCGGTGGCGGTGCAGTTCGCGCTCAAGCGCGCCGGCGAGGCGAAAGACGCGGTATGAGCGGCATGAGCGGCGACGAGCTGGAGTTCACGCCCTCAAAGGGGCTCACGGTCGGAGTCGAGATCGAGCTGCAGATCATCAATTCGCGAGACTACGATCTCGCGCGTGATGCCGCGGATCTCATCGGGCTGATCGAGAAGGCCCCCCACCCCGGAGCGGTCAAGCCGGAGATCACCGAGAGCATGGTGGAGCTGAACAGCTCGATCCACCCGGGTCATGACTCCCTGGCATCGGAGCTGAAGGTGATCCGCGACACGGTGGTGCAGGCGGCGAGCCGGCTTAACGTGCGCATCGCGGGCGGCGGCTCGCATCCCTTCCACACGTGGGCAGACCGGCGGATCTATCCGACCGAGCGCTTTCGGCACCTGCTCTCGCTCTACGGCTACCTCGCGAAGCAATTCACGATCTTCGGACAGCACGTGCACGTGGGCTGTCCGGACGGTGACGTGGCGATCTATCTCACCCATATCCTGTCGCGCTACGTGCCGCACTTCATCGCGCTTTCGGCGTCCTCGCCCTTCCAGCAGGGCGAGGACACATCGTACGCGTCGTCGCGCCTGAATACCGTGAGCGCGTTCCCGCTCTCGGGGCAGATCCCGTTCGTGCACTCGTGGAGTGAGTTCCTCGAGTACTTCGAGAAGATGCGCGGCTACGGCATCGTCGAGAGCATGAAGGACTTCTACTGGGACATCCGCCCGAAGCCGGAGTACGGCACGGTCGAGATCCGCGTCTTCGACACGCCGCTGACCGTCGAGCACTCGGCCGCGCTCGCGGCCTACACGCAATCGCTTGCCCGCTACATCCTGACCGACCGGCCGTTCGCGCCGCAGCGCGACGTCTACACGCTGTACAACTACAATCGCTTCCAGGCCTGCCGCTACGGTCTCGACGGCAAGATCATCGACGCCTACACGCAGCGTCACGTGACCCTCAAGGAGGATATCCTGGAAACTCTGGCGGTCATCACCCCGCACGCCGCGGCGCTCGGCAACGGCCTGGCGCTGGCGAAGCTCGCGGCCGATGTCGAGGCCGGGCGCTCCGGCGCAAGCCGGCTGCGCGAGATCTTCCGCGAGCGCGGCTCCCTCAACGACGTTGCCCGGGTGCAGAGCGACGTGTGGATGGGCGCCGGCGAGCCCGCCAAGGCAAAGGAGGCACCCAGACCGTGAGCCGCAGGCCGCTCAAGATCGGGATCTCGGCGCGCATCTTCCACCGCGTGCCGCGGGAGCTGGGATTCCAGGGCAAGACGCTGCAGTATCTCGAACAGACGGTCGCGCACTGGCTGATGACGGCAGGGGCGCTCGTCTTCATGATTCCCTCGATCGCGGGAAACGGGCTGCTGCGGCGCGGAAACATCCGCATTGCTGACTACGTTGCGGAGCTCGACGGCCTGGTACTGCAGGGTGGAGCCGACGTGAGCCCGCACACCTACGGAGAGACGCCGCTCAAGCCGGCGTGGGAGGGGGACCGCGTGCGCGATCTCTACGAGATCGACCTCCTGCAGGAATTCGTCTCCCGCGGGAAGCCCGTGCTGGGCATCTGCCGCGGGCTGCAGCTCATCAACGTCGCCTTCGGCGGCACGCTCTACCAGGACATCTCGTCCCAGCACCGCGGCCGGGGCGCGCACCTGGATCTCGAAGCCTACGATGCGCACCACCACGCGGTCTCGATTGTCGCCAGGAGCGGGCTTGCCGCGCTCTATCCCGGCACCAGCGAGGCGCGCGTCAACAGCATCCACCACCAGGCGGTGAAAGTGCTCGGCCGCGATCTGTCGGTCGAGGCGCTGTCCGTTCCCGACCAGGTGATCGAGGCGCTGCGCTGGAAAGGGCCGAGCTACGTTCTCGGCGTGCAATGGCACCCGGAGTATCACGACAACGCGAAACCGGACCTCCTCGACGGTGAAACCCTGCTGCTCGAATTTCTCGGCCAGGTGGAGAAGGCGCGCGAGCCGGGCGCGCGCAAATCCTCGAGCGAGGGCGTGACCGCCTGATGCTGTACTGTTGCGCTCGTGCCCTGGGGCTTGCCCGACGGGTATGATAAGACCATGCACCCGCCTTACCTGACCGCCGGCAGGACGCTCGCCACCCTCGCCGCGACTATCCTCGCGGCGCTCCTCGGCGCGCGCGCGGGGGGAGCCGCCGATGCCGGCACGCCGCAGCCGATCGTGCTGCTGAAGCTCGAGGGCGCCGTCAGCCCGGCGACCGCCGACTACATAGTGCGGGGCCTGCGCAAGGCGGCCGACCGCGGCGCGGTCCTCGTCGTGCTCCAGATGGACACGCCGGGCGGGCTCGACACTTCGATGCGCTGGATCATCAAGGAGATCCTCGCGTCGCCGGTGCCGGTCGCGGCTTACGTAGGGCCGAGCGGCGCGCGCGCGGCGAGCGCCGGCACCTTCATCCTCTACGCGAGCCACATCGCGGCGATGGCGCCCGCGACCAACCTCGGCGCCGCGACGCCGGTGGCGATCGGCGGCGCACCGGAGGGCGATCCCGGGAAGCAGCGCAAGCCGGGGTCGAAAGCCGCGAAGAAGTCGGACAAGGACGCGGCCAACGACGAGCCCGATGCCAAGGGCGCCATGACGCGCAAGCAGGTGAACGACGCCGCGGCCTACATCCGCAGCCTCGCGCAATTGCGGGGGCGCAACGCCGACTGGGGCGAGCAGGCGGTGCGCGAGGCGGTGAGCCTGCCGGCGGAGGACGCGAGGAAGCGCAAGGTGGTCGACATCATCGCGGCCGACGTGAGCGACCTCCTCAAGCAGGTGCACGGGAGGAAGCTCACGGTGCAGGGCGTGGAGCGCACGCTGGTAACCCGGGGCGCCGCGGTCACCGCGCTCGAGCCCGACTGGCGCAGCCGTCTGCTCACCGTCATCACGGATCCGGGCATCGCGCTGATCCTCATGATGATCGGGATCTACGGCCTCATCTTCGAGTTTTCCAACCCGGGCTACGTGCTGCCCGGCGTCGCGGGGGGGATCTGCCTGCTCCTCGCGCTCTACGCTTTCCAGCTGCTGCCGGTGAATTACGCCGGGCTGGGGCTGATCCTGCTCGGGCTCGCGTTCATCGTCGCCGAGGCATTCCTGCCGAGCTTCGGCTCGCTCGGCATTGGCGGCGTGGTCGCGCTCGTGTTCGGATCGGTGATCCTGTTCGATCCCGAGGTGGCTGCCGGTTACGCGCTGCCGCTGCCCTTTATCGTCATGCTCTCCGCGACGAGCGCTGCGGTCGTATTCTTCACCGTGTGGCTCGCGTTGAAGGCCCGGCGCCGCCCGGTGGTGAGCGGGCACGCGGAATTCATCGGGGCGAGCGGCACGGCGTTGGCGGATTTCGAGCGCGAAGGCTGGGCGCAGGTGCGCGGCGAGACCTGGCGGGTGGTCACCACGGCGCCGCTCGCCAGCGGGCAGAAGTTGCGGGTGATCGGGATCGACGGTCTCACCCTGCAGGTCGAGCCCGCGGGCAGTGACCGCTAGCCCGCCACGAGCAACGAGAAACGGATTTTGGAGGGAGGCAACACATGATCGA
>DASWHI010000196.1:0-6896 GCA_036398235.1 Burkholderiales bacterium | reverse complement strand
CCCGGCAACGCCGTGACTCTGTGCTTCCGCAACGGCAAGGTCGCGGTCACCGACGGCCCCTACGCCGAGACCAAGGAGCAGCTCGGCGGGATCCTGATCCTGGAGGCGAACGATCTCAATCACGCCATCCAGCTGATGTCGAAGCACCCGGGCGTGCGCGCGGGGCCTTTCGAGATCCGCCCGGCCGCGGACCTCGCCGGGATGATCCGCGACAGCGAGCGGCGGCGCGCGAAAAACAGCGGACCCGGGTACAAGAGCAACCCGGAGCATCGCATTACGACGAAGCCGGCCGGCGGGCGGGTGCGCGTGACCTTCAACGGCGAGGCCATCGCGGACAGCCGGGAAGCCATCCGAATGGACGAAGGCAACTACGCTGCCGTCTACTACATTCCGCGCAAGGACGCGAAGATGGAGCGGTTTGTGCGCACAACGCATACCACCTATTGCCCGTTCAAGGGGCACGCGTCGTACTTCACGCTTTCATCCGGGGGCAAAACCGCGGAGAACGCGGTCTGGAGCTACGAGACGCCGTACGACGAGATGGGCGTGATCAAGGAGCTGCTCGCGTTCTACCCCAACAAGGTCGACTCGATCGTCGCCGAGCCCTCCTGATCTGGCTGGCCGTGGTGGTGTGGATCTTCAAGACCGGCTACCGGCTGAAGAGCTGAAGCCGCCGTCGAGTTTCGCGCCGGCCGTTCGACTGACGCGCATGAGCACCCCTCCAGCCTCCAAAGCAACGCGCCGCGAGTGGATCGGGCTGGCGGTAATCGCGCTGCCCTGCCTGCTTTATTCGATGGACCTCACCGGTAAAAATGGGGTAAAAATGGTGTAAAAATGGGGTCAGGTTCGAATTTCTGGCCCGACACGCCGGATCGCCAGCAGAAATTCGAACCTGACCCCATTTTTCCTGAGAGGGACTGACAGGAATCGCGATGGCCGTGAACGAGAACCTCCGGCGCCTGGTCGATCTCTCCGCGCCGTACTGGGCGGGCGAGGCGGAGGTGGCATGGACCTATTTCCAGAGCGCGCGCCGCACGAAAGAGAGCGACCTCACGTGGCTCGCTCGCCAGTGCTACAAGGAGCTGTGGGGCTCCGGCGTGGGCGACCGGAGGAAGGGCTTGTTTCTCGGGCCGGTCGATTACCTGCGCAAGGTCTACCCGAAAATCGACCGCGGGGTGGACCGGCACGAAGTACTGGAAGTGATCGACGGCCTGCGCGCCGAGTTTCACCACTATTGCCTGTTCGCCGACATCCACGATCACCTGTCGGGCGCGAAACTCGACCCGCGGCAGGTCAGGAGCTGGCCGGCCGACGACAAGCTCGCGCGCACGCGCTACGGTTACCGCGACAAGCGCGGGCGGCTCGGCTACTTCGCCGTGCGCTTCACCGAGGGGGGGTACTGCAGCATGTACGCCACCGGCATGCGGCTGAAAGGCTCCGGGGAGTTGAATGACCGCATCGCCCGCGCCTGCGAGAAGGTCTATGCCGACGAGATCGGCCACATGCGCGACGGCTTCATCGGGCTCGCGCGCGAGAAGCTGACGCGCGGCCAGTGGGACGAGATCGGAGCGATGAGCCGGAAAATCCTGCTGCAGCGCATCCACATGCGCAACGAGCAGTTCGGCTATCCGGTCGGCGCGAAGCGCATCCGCGAGATCGAGGCAGGCCGGATCGAGCCGATGCGGTTCGACTACACCGGCCTGGAATAGCGCCTCCTCCTGTCAGACGTTCCCGCCTGCCGCGCGGGCGCCCCCGCGCTCAGACGTAGCTGCGGTAGCGCGGGTCGTACATCTGCGACGAGACGTGCACCGCGACATTGTCCGGCTCGCGCTCGGCGGCCAGGCCCTGGCGGTAGGCGACGCTTGCCACCGCGGTGGCGATGTGCGCCGACACCTCGCGGATGCGCGGCAGCGCCGGATAGAGGCTGCCCTGCTCGAGGTCGGGCTCGGTGACGTCGTGCGCGAGCGTGTGCGCCGCGGCCATGAACATCTCGTCGGTGACCCGGCGCGTGCGGCTCGCGATCGCGCCAAGCCCCACACCGGGGAAGATATAGGAATTGTTGCCCTGGCGCGGCACGAAAGTCCGGGCGTCGATCGTCACCGGGTCGAACGGGCTGCCGCAGGCGAAGAGCGCGCGCCCGGCGGTATGGCGGTACGCCTCCTCGGCCGTGCACTCCGACTTCGAGGTCGGGTTGGACAACGCGAAGATGATCGGCCGCTCGTTGATCCGGGCCATCTCGCGCAGCACTTCGGGGGTGAAGGTCCCGCCGACGGCCGCAACCCCGATGAGGGCGGTCGGGCGGAGCGCTTTCAGCGCCGTCAGGAAATCGCCGGCCGGCGCGTGGTCCAGCGCGTAGCGGCGCTTCTCTTCCGAGAGGTCGGTGCGGCTCGCCACCACCAGCCCGCGCGAGTCCACCATGCAGCAGCGCGCGCGGGCGGCCGGCGCGGTGAGGCCCTGCGCGACCATCGCCGAGGCCACCAGGTCGGCGATGCCGATCGCCGCCTCGCCCGCGCCGAGAAACAGCAGTTTCTGATCGGTGAGCTTGCCTCCGGTCACGCGCAGCGCCGAGAGGATGCCGGCGAGCGCCACGGCCGCCGTGCCCTGGATGTCGTCGTTGAAGGTGCAGATGCGGTCGCGGTACTTGTTGAGGAGCCGGAAGGCGTTGTGGTTGGCGAAATCCTCGAACTGGATCAGCACGCCCGGAAACGCTTCCTGCGCGGCAATGATGAATTCCTCGACCAGTTCGTCGTAGCCGGCGCCGCGCAGACGCCGCTGCCGCAGCCCGATGTAGAACGGGTCGCCGAGCAGCTCCGTGTTGTTGGTGCCGACGTCGAGGATCACCGGCAGGCACAGGGCGGGATGCACGCCGGCGCAAGCGGTATAGAGCGAGAGCTTGCCGATGGGGATCCCCATGCCGTTCGCGCCGAGGTCGCCCAGCCCGAGAATGCGCTCGCCGTCGGAGACGACGACGATGCCCGCGCGGTGCGGCCAGTTCTTCAGGACCTGGGCGACGCGCCCGCGGTCGTTGGCGCCGACGAAGAGACCCCGCGGGCGCTGGTAGATGTGCCCGAACCTCTGGCACGCGAGCCCCACCGTCGGCGTGTAGATGAGGGGCTGCATCTCGTCGATGTTGTCGCACACGACGCGGAAGAACAGCGACTCGTTGCGGTCGTGGAGCGCGCTCAAGGCGACGTATTTTTCGAGGTCGTCGGGCTGCCGGCGCAGATGCTCGAGGACGCGCTCCGCCTGCTCGTCCTGGGAGAGCACGTGCGGCGGCAGCAGTCCGCGCAGCCCGAGCGCGTCGCGCTCGCGCTCGGTGAAGGCCGTGCCTTTGTTGAGCAGCGGGTCGCGCAACAATTCCATGCCGCGCGGGGCTTCCTGTCCCGCGGAACGGGCGGGGGCGTCATCTCGCTTCATGGGGTTTCCTCCCTCGGTCGCCGGGCAAAACAGCCACTCCGGGGCCAAGTGTGCGCTTCCCGGAATCGCGATTGTTGACGCAGATCAAGGGGGGCACGCCGGAAACCGGCGCCGGAGCCCCTGCCGCCGCCGCCGCCGGCGTCAGCCGCGCCCGACGAAGGGCATCTTGGTTGCCATGATGGTCATGGTGAGCACGTTCACGTCGAGCGGGAGGCTCGCCATGAACACCACAGCGTTGCCGACGTGCGCGGGGTCCATGCGCGGCTCCGGAGCCGTGGTGCCGTTCGCCTGCTTGACGCCCTGCGCCATGCGTTCCGTCATCGGGCTGATGGCGTTGCCGATGTCGACCTGCCCGCACGCGATGTCGTAGGCGCGCCCGTCGAGCGAGATCGTCTTGGTGAGCCCGGTCACGCCGTGCTTGGTTGCGGTATAGGGGGCGGACCCCGGCCGCGGCGTGTGAGCGGATATCGAGCCGTTGTTGATGATTCGCCCGCCGCGCGGAGTCTGGTCTTTCATCATACGGAAGGCCGCCTGCGCGCACAGGAACATGCCGGTCAGGTTGACGTCCACGACCGACTGCCACTTCTCGAACGGCAGGTCCTCGAAGGGCACGCCGGGCGCGTTGCCGCCGGCGTTGTTGAACAGCACGTCGAGGCGCCCGAAGCTCTCCTTGATCTTTGCGAACAACGCCTGGACCTGGTCGGGCTTGCCGACGTCGGTGGGGACCATGAGCGCGCTCTTCGCCGCCGGTCCGGCCTGAGTCGCGGTCTGCTCCAGCATCTCCTTGCGGCGCCCTGCCAGCGCAACGCGGTAGCCGTCTTTCAGAAGCGCGAGCGCCACGGCGCGTCCAACGCCCGTACCCGCGCCGGTCACCAGCGCGGTCCTGTTATGAGTGGCCATGATTCGATCTCCGGGGTGAGGCCGTATGCTACCGCACGGGACGGGAGTGGGGTTCATTGACAGCCCCCGGGGAGGCTCCTAACATCGTTTCGCCTTTCCGAGTCGCCCCGAGAAGAGGGAGGAGAAAACCTATGCGTCACGTGATGAATGCTGTTGCGTTCTTGGTGTTTGCGCTCGTTCTTTCCGGCTGTGGCAAGGAGCCGCCGTCCAAACCTGCGACCCCTGCGGTGGCGCCGGCGGCGGGGCCAAAGACGCTCAAGATGCAGTCCACATGGCCGGCGAGCCTCACGCTGCAGGACCACTTCAGGTTTCTCGCGGAGCGCATCGACACGCTCACGGGGGGCCAGATCAAGATCGAGGCCCTCGCCGCCGGCCAGGTCGTGCCGGCGTTCGAGATTCTCGATGCAACGCACAAGAAGGTGCTCGACGGCGGTCACGGGGTCTCCTACTACTGGGTCGGGAAGAACAAGGCGGCGACGCTGTTCTCGGGAACGCCGGCGGGGCCGTTCGGCATGGATCACATGGACTTTCTCGGCTGGATGTACGAGGGCGGCGGGATGGACATGTACTGGGAGTTCTACCGCGACGTCCTGAAACTCAACGTGGTCGCGTTTCCCATCGCGGGCGTGAGCCCGCAGGCGTTCGGCTGGTTCAAGCGCCCGATCAAGAACCTCGCCGACTTCAAGGGCATGAAGTGCCGCCAGACCGGCATCGTCGCGGAGATCTTCCAGCGCATGGGCATGCAGACGGTCAACATGCCCGGCGGCGAGATCATCCCCTCGGCGCAGCGCGGCGTGATCGACTGCGCCGAGTGGGTGGGCGGGATCGAGGACCTGAGGCTGGGCCTGCCGCAGGTGTGGAAATATCACTACTCGCCCGGCATGCACGAGACCAACACGATGCTGGAGCTCATCATCAACGGCGACGTGTGGAGGAGCTTCACGCCGCTGCAGCAGGAAGCGGTGCGCGCGGCAACGCTCGAGTCGTTCGTGCGCTGGGGCGCGAAGTGGCAGCGTCAGAACGCCGAGGCGATCGAGGAGATGCGCACCAAGTACGGCACGCAGATCCTGCGCACGCCGCCCGATATCCTGATCGCGTTCCTCAAGGCCTGGGACGAGATCGCGGCGGAGGAGTCGGCGAAGAATCCCTTCTTCAAGAAGGTGCTCGATTCGCAGCGCGCCTACGCCGCGAAGGTGGTGCCGGCGAAGCGCTTCCTGTTCCCGCCGTACTCGTTCGCGGCCAACTACTACTTCCCCGAGGCGAAGCCCGGGGCCAGGGGCGCGAAGAAGAAGTAAGTCGGCAGGCGGAAGTCAGAAGGTAGACCCGGTGGGAGGATCTTCCCGCGCCGCGGGGGGTCATCCTTCCGCCTTCTGCCTTCATCCTTGATGTTCATGACGCCCCTTCACGTCCGCATCGTCCGCGCGATCGACCGGTTCACCGACACCACCGGGACCTGGGTCGCGTGGCTCAACATCCCGCTGGTGCTGGCGGTGAGCTACGAGGTCGTGGCGCGCTACGGGTTCAACGCGCCGACGATCTGGTCGTATGACGTCGCTTACATGCTGTACGGCGCGATCTTCATGCTCGGCGCCGCCTACGCGCTCCACAAGGGCGCGCACATCCGCACCGACTTCTTCTTCGAGAAATGGTCGATCCGCACGCGCGGCGTGATCGATTCCGTCGCCTACATCGCGTTCTTCTTCCCGGCGCTCGCGGTGTTCCTGTACGTGAGCGGCGCCGAGGGCTGGTACGCGTTCGAGATCGGCGAGGTTTCGGAGCAGACGCCGTGGCGGCCGCTGCTGTGGCCGTTCAAGATGGTGATCCCGCTCACCTGCCTGCTGCTGCTGATCCAGGGCGTGTCCGAGACCATCAAGAGCGTCTACGCCGCGCGCACCGGCCTCGAGCTCGAGCACAAAGAGAAGGTGGAACTGTAATTGAGCTGTCCATTGGTGATCGCAAGCACTCCTTCCCCCTTGATGGGGAAAGTGAAGAGCGCTCCTTCCCCCTTGACGGGGGAAGGTTGGGATGGGGGTGGGAGAGACATCGCGCGCACCAGCGCTTTCACCCCCACCTTGATCCTCCCCCATCAAGGGGGAGGATCCATCGTTTCGGGTTAGAGCAACTCGCGCTGTGAGCCCGGACGCGCTGCTCGGCCTGGTGATGCTGGTGGTGATGCTCTTCGCCATCTTCATCGGCTTCCCGATCAGCTTCACGCTGCTGTTCCTCGCGCTCGCGTTCGGCTACGTCGGCCTGGGCCAGGTGGTGTTCTCGCTCGCCTATTTCCAGACCATCGGGCTCATGAAGGAGGAGCTGCTCGCCGCGGTGCCGCTCTTCATCTTCATGGGCTACGTCACCGAACAGGCGGGACTGATGGAGCGGCTCTTCATCGCGCTGCGGCTGCTGCTCGCCCCGATCCGGGGATCGCTGTTCGCGGTCGTGATCCTGACGGCGACCATCTTCGCGATGGCGACCGGCATCGTCGGCGCGGCGGTGACGGTGCTCGGCATCATGGCCTCCCCCATCATGGTGAAGACCGGCTACGACGGGCGGCTTTCCGCGGGCTGCATCACCGCGGGCGG
>DASWHI010000195.1:0-5206 GCA_036398235.1 Burkholderiales bacterium | reverse complement strand
TGCCATGCTACATGCCGGGGATCCCACCGGGTGCATCGCCTGCCGGGCCCGGGTAAGATTCCCTGCAACAACAGGACATTGGCGTTTATAGCATGGCTTCCCGACAGTTAACACGAACGCACGGCCGGGTATTCCCGTTGACACGGGAAGGCATCGCCGAACGACTCGCGCGGCCCGCGCTGTCGCCGGAGCCCGACGACCTGCATGTCATCGCCCTGCAGGAAGGAACGCGCGTCACCGAGGCGGCTGTGCTGGTACCGCTCATCGACCGCTCCGACCGGGTGCAGGTATTGTTCACCCAGCGCACGGCGCACCTCGACGATCACGCGGGACAGATCAGCTTTCCGGGCGGGCGGGTGGAGGCGGGCGACGCGAGCCGCGAGGCGACGGCTCTGCGCGAGACCGAGGAAGAGATCGGGCTGGCGGCGCCCTCGGTCGCGGTGCTCGGGCGGCTGCCCGATTACGAGATCCCTTCCGGTTTCCGCATCACGCCGATCGTGGGCTGGATCGAGCCGCCGTTCGCGCTCAATCCCGACCCGTTCGAAGTGGCGGGGGTATTCGAGGCGCCGCTCGAGCACTTCCTCGACGCCGCCCGCTACCAGCGCCGGCAGTTCCATTTCCGCGGCCGGCACCGCCACTACCTGGCGATCCCGTTCGAAGGGCGCTACATCTGGGGCGCGACGGCCGGCATGCTCTACAACCTGTGCCGCCTGCTGCGGCGCTGAGGCACGGCGAACATGACGGGCGAGCGGCCGAAAGTCGGGCTGATCATGACCGGCGGCGGTGCGCGGGCCGCCTACCAGGTCGGCGTCCTGCGAGCGCTGACGGAGCTGTTGCCGGACGAGGTGCGCACGCCGTTTCCCATCATCTGCGGCTCCTCCGCGGGCGCGATCAACGCCGCGGTGCTGGCGATGGACGCGGGCGACTTCCGGCGCGGCGTGCGGCGGCTCATGTTGGTGTGGAAGAACTTCCGCGTGCACCACGTCTACCGGGCGGACCCGTGGGGCGCGTTCGGCAACAGCGCCCTCTGGATCTGCACCGCGCTGACGGGCGGCGCGTTCAGCCGCCGGCCGGTCTCTCTGCTCGACAACGCACCGCTGGCTGCGCTCCTCGGGCGCTACCTCGACTTCGCAGCGATCCAGCGCTCGATCGACGCCGGCCATCTCACTGCCTTCAGCGTCACCTGCTCCGGCTATAGCTCGGGGCAGTCGGTGACTTTTTTCCAGGGCAATTCCGGCCTGCAGCCGTGGGCGCGCGCGCGACGCATCGGCGTGCCGATGACGATCACGCTCGATCACCTGCTCGCCTCCAGCGCGCTGCCGTTCATCTTCCCGCCGGTGCACATCAACCGCGAGTACTTCGGCGACGGCTCGATGCGCCAGATCGCGCCCGTCAGCCCGGCGCTGCACCTCGGGGCGGACCGACTGTTCGTGATCGGCGTGGGACGCCAGCAGCAGCCGCCGGCGGAGCGCGTGCGGATCGAGACGCATCCTTCGCTCGCGCAGATCGCGGGCCACGCGCTGAACAGCATCTTCCTCGACGGCCTCGAGGTGGATCTCGAGCGGCTGCAGCGGATCAACCGCACGATCGAGATGATTCCCCGGGATACGCTCGAGCGCGACAATTACCCCCTGCACCATGTGGATTTCCGGGTCATCGCGCCGAGCGAGGAGCCGGAGCGCATCGCGATGACGCACGCGGACGAACTGCCGCACACGATCCGCGCCCTGCTTTTCATGGTGGGCGGATTGCGGCGCAGCGGCGCGAATCTGCTGTCTTACCTGCTGTTCGAGCGGTCGTACTGCCGGGCGCTCATCCGGCTGGGCTACCAGGACACCATCGCGCGCAGGGACGAGCTGACGGCATTCCTCGGATACTGAGGCCGGGCGCGTGACGACAGGGCAGGGGCGGGTCGCGGTCCGGCTGTTGCTTCGCGTGCGGAGTGCCGGTATAACTACCGTTAACCAGGACGCTTAGCGCCTGGTTAACTCGCCGAATTGCACCGGACCTCAAAGATTCCGATGCCGGTGAATTCGGCGGGTCGAATCGCCGAAACCCACTGGATATCAGCAGTCCCGATGCCGGTGAACTCGGCGCAATCTTCTTCAATCTCGGGTGGGCCATGAGTCGAGCCTTCACCAAGGAAAGCGTCGACGATCTCGCGGCGGGCGAACTGCCCGAGCGCCCGCTGTCCGCGCACTCCAATTACGTCACGCCGCACGGCCTCGAGCAGCTGCAGGCGCGGGCGCGCGAGCTGCAGGCGCTGCACGAGACGCTCGCCGCGCAGTCGGGCGACGATTCGGCCGCCAAGCAGAAATTGCGTGAGGTCGAGCGCGACCAGCGCTACGTCAAGGCCCAGCTCGAACGCGCCGAGGTCGTCGACCCCGTCGGACAGCCGCGCGACGCGGTGCACTTCGGCGCAACGGTGACGATACTCGCCGAGGAGGGAAGAGAGCACCGCTTCACGCTGGTCGGGGACGATGAGGCCGACGTCACGGCAGGAAGGATCAGCTGGGCATCGCCGCTCGCGAAGGCGATGATCGGCGCGAAAGTCGGGGACACCGTGAAGTGGCACCGGCCGGCCGGAGACGCCGAGGTCGAGATCACGAAAATTTCGTATTCGAACCGGTGAACGGCGGCCGCTGAGCCGTGACCGGCCACGTGCCATGACTTTCCTGTCGGTGTTGGCGGCGTTGCTGGCGGAGCAGACCTGGCCGCTGCGCGAGGACAACCGCCTTCTCGCGTGGTTCGAACGTTACGCCGCGACCCTCGAGGGCAGATTGAACGGGGGGCAGTACCGGCACGGGATGCTGGCCTGGGCACTGGCCGTGGGACCGGTGCTCGCGGCGACGGCGGCGATCCAGCAGCTGCTCGGCGAGGTCAGCCCGCTTGCCGAATTGGCGTGGAACATCGCGGTGCTCTACGCCGCCATGGGTTTCCGCCGCTTCAGCCGCGAGTTCACGGAGGTCGACCGTGCGCTGCGCGCGGGCGAGCTCGCGGCAGCGTGCGACCGGGTGGGGAAGTGGCGCGGCGGGAGCGCAACGGAACTGGACGCGGGGGACGCCGCGCGGGTGGCGATCGAACAGGTGCTCATCGTGTCCCATCGCCGCGTGTTTGGCCCCCTCGCATGGTTCATCGCGCTGGGCCCGGCGGGTGCCGTGCTCTACCGCATCGCCGCCGTGCTCGCTGGTCTCTGGAGCGCCCGCAACGATCCGGATCTCGGAGCATTCGGGCGCTTCGCCGCGCTGGCGTTCCACTGGCTCGACTGGATTCCGGTGCGAGTCACCGGCGCGAGCTTCGCGGTCGCGGGCGATTTCGCCGACGCGGTCTACTGCTGGCGCGCGCAGGCTTCGAGCTGGGACCCAAAGGCGGACGGCATCATCCTCGCGAGCGGTGGTGGCGCGCTCGGCGTGCGTCTCGGCGACACGCTGCACCAGGATGGCAGCCTGCGCGACCGTCCCGAGCTCGGAACCGGCGAGGAGCCGGAAGTGGAGGACATGCGGCAGGCCGTCGGCCTCGTCTGGCGCGCGCTGGTGCTTTGGATGTTCCTGATCTTCGTCGTGAGCCTGGCTCACGCGCTCGGTTGAGCCCGGAGGATTCCCCTCCTGCCCGAGGGTGAGCCGGGGTTTCGAAGAACGTGCCTGCGCACGTTCGAGCCGGCGAACGACCGCCGCGATGCAGCGCGGCGGGATGGGCGGGGTGGCGCGATGCGCGGGGTGGTGGGAGCTTCCGGTGCGACTGCGTCGCGCACTGCCGGGGGGCGGCCCCGGGGCCGGTGACTTTCTCTTTGCTTGCCCATAAGAGAAAGTCACCAAAGAGAAAGGGCGCCCCGGTTCGCCGAGGAAAATCGGGGACTGACCTGACACCGGGTCTGTCCCTGATTTTCCTTACCCTGCGCTGCTCGACCAGGCAGGGCGGCTGCGCAACTCGTGCATCGCTGCGCCAATGGATATTCTTCAGGCGTGAATTTTCGGCGGCGAGTCACGCGTACACGCAACTCGCCCAGTGCTCGCCGACGACCCCCTGCCTGGTCTGCGCTGCTCGGCGGCGAACAGGGGCCCCAAAACCTGGGCGGCAGCTATCGGCTGCGGATTCAACCGACCGACGCAACGCATAAATTCAATCGCGTTGATTTCTTGACGTTATCGTAGTTCAAGCGTAGCTTCTCGTCGCTCGGACTCCCGCCTGGGGCGATCAATCCCCGTCCTCTCAGCCGTGGTAGCAGCGGCCCTTAATTCGAACATACCTATGTGGTCGTCCTCCAGACCCATCCCCAGCAGATCGTAGCTCAATTGTTGCCAACCAATGAGGAAAACAGCCATGAAGACGTATAGTACTGTCGTATTAGTAAGCGTGTTGATGTTCGCGGTTGTCGGAACGGCTTCAGCAAATGGCGGATTAATTACTAAGCCGAGCGCGAATTCGACGGCCGTGACTCTTGATCGCCTTGAAGGGGCGCTAAAAGAGCGTGGCTACGTTATATTTGCGCGGCTCGACCATGCTGCCGCGGCGGCTTCGGTTGGTCTGAAGATGCCAGCATCGACAGTGTTGGTGTTTGGTAATCCTCGCAACGGCACGCCCGCAATGCAAAAAAAGCCTTCTCTAGCAATCGATCTGCCTCTCAAAGCGCTGGTTTGGGAAGATGCGACTGGTAAGGTCTCGGTGACTTACAACTCGGCTGAATATGTTCAAGGGACAATCTTTCCCCGGCACGGATTGCCGACTAATCCAGAGCGGCAGAAGGCTGTTGAAAATGTCCTGAACGCGGTCACCGATGCGGCGGTGAAGTAGCGCGATCGATTGTCGTAGTGAATTTGCATTCTTACGGTGTCGTTGACCTAACCGGCTCTTTCCGTACCAAATTGAGCGAGAGAAAGGAATCCCCGCTTCGGTGGGGTTTTTGTTTTGTTCGTGAACGTCTGCAATGGGTTGGTACCGGCGGTCGGCTTCGTCTCGGCCTCTGGCCGGAACTGCAATTTCTGGAGCCTTCCTTTTCTTTGGCGGCTTTTTCTTAGGGGCGAGCGAAGCGAAAATCACCGACGCCCGCGGCCCTGTCACTTACCGGTCGGCGAGCTCCAGCAGCGCGGCGGTGAGCACCCGTGCACCGGCGGCGAGATCCTCGGGCCGGGCGTTCTCGGCCTCGTTGTGGCTGATCCCCCGCTCGCACGGCACGAAGATCATGCCGGTCGGACATACCCGCGCGAGG
>DASWHI010000194.1:0-3725 GCA_036398235.1 Burkholderiales bacterium | reverse complement strand
GCCCGAGTCTAGGCAGTTGCCGCGGCCGGCTGCGTGGCGCGCTTGCCTGCCCAGATCTTCTCGGGCACGCAGACGTGGCCTTCGAATATCCGTCGCGCAGTGCGCACCAGCGCTGCGCGGCGCAGTGCCTGCTGCTGATTTGCAAAGTCGACGTCGAGGTCGATGATGATCATGCCCTGGGGGTGCTCGATCCTGATCATCCCCTGGGGCGCCGGCGGCAGTGGAGAGATCTGCCAAGCCACCGTTCCGGGTATGGCGCAGGCCGAGGCGATGCACACCGTTCCGGTTACCGGATGCGCCTTGTGGCAGGTTTCGGGCACGAAGTAGCGCGAGGCGATGACGCCGCCGCTGCGCGGCTTCGACAGCAGGGCCATTTTCGGCACGACCGACTTCGAGACATCGCCCATGCCCATCAGCGCGCCGGCCTTGATGCGGATCGCCTCCATGCGCTTCACCAGTTCCCGGTCGGCGTCGAGCTCGACGGCGCTCTCGTGACCGGTCTTGCCGAACGCTTCCGCGCGCATCAGGACTACGGGCATCGCGACGTCCACGCAGCTCACTTCCACGCCATCGATGATGTCTGACGGCCTGCCGGTGGGCAGCATCTTCTTCGTCACCGATCCGATCGCGCTCCTGAAATTGAGCTTGACCGGCGCCGCGGTGCCCGGAACGCCGTCGATCGAGGCATTGCCCTCATAGCTCACCTCGCCGCCGGGCGTCTGCACGATCGCATCGACCAGCGATTGCGTGTTGACGTTGAAGATGCGCACCATCGTCTCGCCATTCCGTGCCGGCACGAGACCCGTTTCGATCGCGAACGGTCCCACGGCCACCAGCATGTTGCCGCAGTTGGGCTTGGTGTCGACGATGCTTTCGTGGATCTGCACCTGCGCGAACAGGTAGTCGACGTCGGCGCCGGGATGCTTCGACTTGCTGATGATCGCCACTTTGCTCGTCACCGAGTGCGAGCCGCCGATGCCGTCGATCTGGATCTGGTGCGGCGAGCCCATGACCGCGAGCAGTACCGCATCGCGCGTGGGCATGTCGGGCGGCAGGTCGGAGAGCTTGAAGAACGGCCCGCGCGACGTGCCGCCGCGCATTATTACGCAAGGAATTTTCGTCTGCATACGAGATCTCCAGGAGAGCTTGCCGAAATTATACGACCAAAGGCGCTCACGCCGTGAGCCAGGTGCGCCAGGCGATCCAGAGCTTGCGCACCGGCGTAAGGGAAGTGCGCCGCGAGAGGACGCGGCAGCCGTCGCGCCGGATCTCGTCGAGCAGCGTCCGGTAGATCGCCGCCATGACGATGCCCGCGCGCTGGGCGCGGCGGTCGACGGCCGGCAGTTTGGCGAATGCCTCGCGGTAATAGCCCAGGGCGCGCTCGATCTGGAATTCGATCAGGCGGCGGAAATCGTCGGTCTCGCGCGACGCCGTGATGTCCGCGGCGCTCACGCCGTAGCGCTCGATTTCCTCGAGCGGCAGGTAGATGCGGTTGCGGCGCGCGTCCTCGCCCACGTCGCGGATGATATTGGTGAGCTGGAACGCCATGCCGAGATCGGCCGCGTACTTCAGCGTGCCCCGGTCCTGATAGCCGAAGATCTCCGCGGACAGCTCGCCCACGACCCCCGCCACGCGATGACAGTACTGGCGCAGCACCTCGAAGCTGGGGTAGCGGTTGAAATCGAGGTCCATCTGCATGCCGTCGATGATCTCGGCGAGGCGCGGCTCCGCCAGGTTGAAGCGCGGCGCGATTTCGGCGAGGGCACGCGTGACGGGGTGCTGCGGCGTGCCATGAAAGGCCGCCGCCAGCTCCTGCCGCCACCAGGCGAGGGTTGCGCGCGCGGTCGCGGGATCGGTACAGTCGTCCACCACGTCGTCCACCTCCCGGCAAAACGCATAGAGCGCCGTGATCGCGCGGCGCCGATCTTCCGGCAGGAACAGGAAGCTGTAATAGAAGCTCGAGCCGCTTTGAGCCGCCTTGGATTGGCAGTACTCGTGGGGATCCATTATCAAAGCGCTCGCGCCAGAATCACCGGCCAGTCATGCCATTTCAGGACCGGCCGGTGGCGAAACATGTCGCAGCCGGCGCGCTCGAGTTTCTCGAGAATGCGCAGCCCGCCCTGGACGGTGGCGCGGATTTCGAGGCCGATGCGGCCGGGGAGCGCGCGCCCCAGCGGCGCGCCCGCCTCCAGCATACCGCGCGCGCGATCGATCTGGGACCGGATGAGGGTGCGCCAGGCGTCATCGCACAGCCGCCCTGCGATGTGCTGCTCGGTCACGCCGCAGCGCCTCATTTCGTCCTGGGGCAGGTAGATGCGGCCCTTCGCGTAATCGATCGGCACATCCTGCCAGAAGTTCACGAGCTGCAGCGCGGAGCAGATCGAGTCCGACCATTCGAAGTTCCGGTCGCTCGTGCTGCGGAAAAGATGCAGCAGCAGCCGTCCCACCGGGTTCGCCGAGCGCCTGCAGTAATCGAGCACCTCGGCGAAGTCGGCGTAGCGCGTCCGGGTGACGTCCTGCGCAAAGGCCGACAGCAGCTCGGCAAATGCCGGCAGCGGAAGATCGTGCTCGCGGATGACCGCGGCGAGGGCCGCGAACCAGGGGATGTCGGGAGCGGCGCCGCGCCCGATTCTGCGCAGTTGCTCGTGAAACCGCTCCAGCTGCTCGAGGCGGGCGGGCGCGGGAGCATTGCCCTCGTCCGCAAGGTCGTCGGCCTCCCGCGCGAAGCGGTAAATCAGTGCGATGGGACGCCGAAATCGGGAGGGCAGAAGCAGCGACGCGACGGGGAAGTTTTCAGAGTGGCTGAACCCCATATGTTGCTGCGCAATATCCTTTATGGATCATATTATTGCGCGTCAACGTTAAGACGACTTGAAAGCTTTCGGCGCGCACGTGATTATAATACAATCGGAAAGTCGCGAAAGTGGCGGAATGGGTAGACGCACCAGATTTAGGTTCTGGCGCCGCAAGGCGTGGGGGTTCGAGTCCCTCCTTTCGCACCACGGGGGGTAGCGCGTGGTGCGAGCCGGCGGAAGGGTGACCGTTCCGCTCTTCCTGATGCCGCCTTGTGGCGGGCCGCCCCGGCGCACGCGGTTGAACGGGTCGTTCACGCAACGGAGATGCAGGCAAACTTGGAAACGTTGAGCGCGCTCGAGCGGAAATTGAGCGTGTCGCTGCCCGCGACGGATATCGACTACGAGGTCGAGACCCGGTTGAAGCGGCTGTCGCGCACCGTGAAGATGCACGGCTTCCGCCCCGGCAAGGTACCGATGAAGGTGGTCGAGCAGCAATATGGCTCGCAAGTGCGGCAGGAAGTGCTGGGGGACGCGATGCAGCGCAGCTTCGGCGAGGCGGTGCGCCAGCAGAACTTGAGGGTCGCGGGCTATCCGAGGTTCGAGCTGACGCCCCGGACCGATGGCGCGGGGGAATTCCGCTACAGCGCCACGTTCGAGATCTACCCCGAAGTCAGCGTGGGGGACATTTCGGGCGCGACCATCGAGCGACCGGCGCTGGAGGTCGGCGACGCCGAGCTGGACAAGACGATAGAGATCATGCGCAAGCAGCGCGTGCGCTACGAGGAGGTCGAGCGCGCGGCGCAGACCGGCGACCGCGTTACGATCGATTTCCGCGGGACGCTCGATGGCGCGGACTTCCCCGGCTCGAGCGGCAGCGGCCAGCAGGCGGTGCTGGGGGAAGGGCGGTTGCTGCCGGATTTCGATGCCGGC
>DASWHI010000193.1:0-4144 GCA_036398235.1 Burkholderiales bacterium | reverse complement strand
GCTACGACCTCATGATCCTCGACCTCATGCTGCCGGGCGAAGACGGCCTGTCGATCTGCCGCAGGCTGCGCGGAGGCGGCGAGGACATGCCGATCATCATGCTGACCGCCAAGGGCGACGACGTGGATCGCATCGTCGGGCTCGAGGTCGGCGCCGACGATTATCTGCCCAAGCCGTTTAACCCGCGCGAGCTGGTGGCGCGCATCCAGGCGGTGCTGAGGCGGCGCCCTCTTCCCGGCCCGCCCGGCGCTCCCGCCATGGAGCCGCAGGTGGTCGAGTTCGGAGCCTTCCGCTTCAATCTCGCGACGCGCAGCCTGACGAGGAACGGGCAGGACGTGGCGCTCACCACCGGCGAGTTCGCGCTGCTCAAGGTGCTGGTGCAGCATCCCCGCTCGCCCCTCTCACGCGACAAGCTGATGGAGCTCGCGCGCGGGCGCGAGTTCGGGGCGTTCGACCGCTCGATCGACGTGCAAGTCTCGCGGCTGCGCAAGCTGATTGAGCCCGACCCTTCCAAGCCGGCCTACATCCAGACGGTCTGGGGCTTCGGCTACGTCTTCATTCCCGACGGCAAGAGTCAGTGACCCTGTTCCCCCGCACCCTGCTCTGGCGCAGCGTGCTCCTGATCGCGCTGCTGCTGGTCGTCGCGCATCTCGCGTGGTTGCAGATCTTCCGGGTGAGCGAGCGCGAGCCGCGCGCGCGCCAGGTCGCGCAGCAGATCGCGAGCGTGGTCAACCTCACGCGTGCGGCGCTGATCACGGCCCAGCCCTCGAAGCGCCTCGAGTTGCTCGAGGAGTTGTCGCAGGAGGAAGGCATACAGATCTACCGCGGCGAGCAGGGGGAACGCGTAACGCTTCTGCCCGACCGGCCGTTCCTGCGCCTGGTGGAACGCGAGGTCCGGGGGCAACTCGGCGCAAAGACGCGGCTTGCCGCCAGCCGCAACGGAGTGCGCGGGGCGTGGGTGAGCTTCCGCATTGACGAGGACGACTACTGGGTCCACCTGCCCCGGTCGCGGCTCGAGCGCGCCGATCCCCTGCGCTGGGTCGGGTGGGGCGCGCTGGTGCTGGCGCTTGCCTTGCTCGGCGCCTACCTCATAGTCGCGCGCATCAACCGGCCGCTGCGCGAGCTCGCCGGCGCCGCGGCGGAGATCGGCCGCGGCCGCACGCCGCCGCCCGTCGCCGAAATGGGACCGTCGGAAATCCGCACGCTTGCCCACGCGTTCAACAGCATGGCGGCGGACCTGAAGCGCCTGGACGAGGAGCGGGCGCTGCTGCTCGCCGGCGTATCGCACGACCTCCGCACCCCGCTCTCGCGCATCCGGCTGGGGCTGGAAATGCTCGACGAAAGGGGCGACGCCGCGCTCAAGGCCGGACTGGTGCAGGACGTCGCGGACATCGACGCGGCGATCGGCCAGTTTCTCGATTTCGCGCGCGTCACCGAGGGCGAGGCCGTTGTGTCAGATGGCGATCTCAACGCCATCGCGCGCGAGCTGCGGGATCGCTACGCAGGCGCCGGTAAGGACGTTGCCGCGCGGTTGGCTCCGCTTCCCCCCCTGGCCCTGCGGCCGCTCGCGATCCAGCGGCTTGCCGCCAACCTGGTGGACAACGCGCTGCGCCATGGCGGCGGAACGATCGAGGTCACGACGGCGAGCGAGGGCGGACGCGCGGTGCTGGAAGTGCTCGACCGCGGACCGGGAATACCGCCCGGCGAGGCCGAGCGCATGCTGCAGCCATTCACGCGACTCGACGCCGCGCGCTCTGGCGCCGGAACCGGGCTGGGGCTGGCGATCGTGGATCGCATCGCGCGGCTGCACGGGGGCAGCGTGCAGCTGCTCCCGCGTGAAGGCGGCGGCCTGCGCGCGCGGGTGGAGCTTCCCCTCCCGAATTAGGGATACATCGCCCAGCCGACGCGGTCGGTCTGGGCCTTGAAGAAGTGCCCCTCCACCGTCGTGACGAACAGGATGGTGAGATCGGGGCCGCCGAAGCAGCAGTTGGTCGGGCGGTTGGCCGGCACCGGGTGCGTCTCCAGGACGCGGCCGGTCGGCGAGAACACCGTGATCATCGGTCCCGGCCCGCTCTGCTCCCAGCCGTTGGTCGCGACGATGTTGCCGTCGCGGTCGAGGCACATGCCGTCGATGCCGCGGTGCACGTTTCCCGCATCCTCGCCCCATGTGTGGAGCGTCTTGAAGGTGCCGAGGCTGCCGTCCTCGCGGATCGGATAGGCGCGCAGCTCGCGTGGGATGCCCCGCGTATAGCTGCTTTCTGCGACATAGAGGGTATTCTGGTCCTGCGATACCAGGATACCGTTGGGCTGCGTGGTGTCGAACGTGACGCGCGTCACTTTGTAGTTGCCGTCTTTCTGCGGGTCGGCACGGAGCACGGACTGATTGTCGAGCTCCTTGACCTCGGTCTTGTCCCAGTTGCCTTCGTTCACCGGGTTGGTGAACCAGATGCGCCCCTTGCGATCGATCGCGAGGTCGTTCGGGGTATTGAGCCGCTTGCCATCCACCCGGTCAGCGACGGTTACCATGCGGCCATCGGGATCGAAGCGAACCATCGAGCGCCCGCCCGAGCAGCAGCCGAAGAGACGGCCCTGGGCATCGTACGCGAGCCCGTTGGTGCGGTTGGTGTTCTTGCGCCAATCCGTGATCGCGCCGCTCTTCGGGTCGTAGCGCAGGATGCGGCTCGCCTGGATGTGCGTGAAATACAGGTACTCGCTATCCCACACCGGCCCTTCCGTCAAGGGCACCGACGCGGGCTTCATCAACAATTCGAATTTCCATTGCATAGCCGTTATCACCCCCGTTAGTTTTCCTTCCCCCCTTGCGGGGGAAGGTCAGGATGGGGGGACAAATAATACCCGACCCCCCACCTCAGTCCTCCCCCACAAGGGGGGAGGAGTCATATATCCAGAGGCCAGCTCCGCAGCACCCGGTAGGCGCGGCCCCGCTCGCGCGGCGCAGATTCGACCAGCGCGAACCCGTTCACCGGCCATGCGACGGCGGGGCAGCGATCAACCGCCGGCGCACGGCGGGCATTCCGCAGCAGCGTCACGTGTGGAACGTACGGCCGCCGGTCGAAACGGAATTCAGCGGCGGCTACCGCGTCCTGCAACGACGAGACGAGCGCTTGCAGAGCCTCCGGGCAAGCGCTCGTCCCGGCCCACAGGATGCGGTTGTGTCGCCAATATTCAAGGCGATCCACGGTCAAATTGAAACGACCGCCGCGCACCGTAGGGCCGAGAGTCTCCAGCGCCGCGAGGCGCTCGCGCGGAAGGTCGCCGAGAAATACCAGCGTAAGATGAATGTTCCCGGCCGGAACCGCCCTGCCGCCGCACTCGCTCCGGGCGCCGCGCGCGATATCAGCCAGTGCGCGCTGGACCTCGGGCGCGGGCCACACGGCAAAAAACAGCCGTGCGGTGTCAGCAGACCCCGTTACCATCCGAAATCAACCGCCATGACGCCAAACGGCATTCAAATACGGAAAAACGGGGCTGCAATTCGGGGCATTTGTTGAGTCGCGCGTTGTTGAATGCTTCTTGGCGGCTTGGCGGTTATTTTTCTGCCGTTTCTAGCAGGGCGACGGCCTCCGCGGCGATGCCCTCGCCCCGGCCGACGAACCCGAGTTTCTCGGTGGTCTTGGCCTTGACGTTGACGGCCTCCGGAGCGATTTCCAGATCGGCCGCCAGATTGGCGCGCATCGCGGGAATGTGCGGCGCCATCTTCGGGGCCTGGGCGATGATGGTGGCATCCACGTTGGCGGCCTTCAGCCCGCGCTCCTTCAGCAGCCGCGCCACTTCGCGCAGCAGCCGACGGCTGTCGATGTCCTTGTAGCGGGCGTCGCTGTCGGGAAAATGGCTTCCGATGTCCCCCAGCCCGGCGGCACCGAGCACGGCGTCGCACACCGCGTGGATCAGCACGTCGGCGTCGGAATGTCCCGCAAGCCCTTTCTCATGCGGAATTGCAACGCCTCCAATGACGAGCTTCCTGCCCGCGATGAGTGCATGGGCGTCAAACCCTTGACCTATCCTCATCATCTTCCGGATCTCGTTCTGATTCTGGATTTTTTCGCGATCCTGGCGGTTCGTTTTCTTGATCTTGAGCCCGGCCTCGTCCTGGCGGTTTTTCCTTCGCGGTCCCTGATGATCA
>DASWHI010000192.1:0-3913 GCA_036398235.1 Burkholderiales bacterium | reverse complement strand
CCTCCGAGCTCCAGGTAACGCCGCTTGGTCTCCGCGTAGCGCGCGACGATGTCCTCTCTCTCCTTGTTCTTGGCGTCGATGTTCTTCTCGAGCCTGGCCATTTCGGCTTCCGCGCGCGCGATTTCGTCCTTGACCGCATCGGAGGGCTTCCTCGCCGTTTCGGCTGCCGCGAGGCGCTTCCGGGCATCATCGCGGCGGGCCGCCGCGCCTTTGTGCAATCCCTGGAACTGCCCGAGAAGACGGTCCACTTCCCGCACCTCGCGGTCGCGCCGCTGGTCGATCTCCCTGTCGTTGGCGTAGGTGTTGAGGAGCACCGCGTCCCGGCGCCGCTGCTCGGCCAGACGCTTCTTCTCCACTTCCATCTGCTGCGCCTTCGCCGCTTCCTGAGCTTTGCGCCGGGCCTCCTCTTCGGCCGTTTCCGTCGTCTTGCGCGTCACGCCGCGGCGGTCGAGCTCCTTGGTGGCGGCGTTCTCGAATTCGGGCGGCACCTTGTCGCCGCAGCCCACGACCTTGCCCGACTTGTCCTTCCAGCAGATGATGCGACCCTTCTTGGACTGCGCCAGGGCCGGTTGAGTGAACACGGCGGCGAGCACGAGGGCAAGCGCCGCGGCGAGAATTGCACGGGTGCTATCGGGCATTGGCCGTGACTCCGTACTGGTCGCGATAACGACCGACCGCCGCGAGCTGCTGCGCATGCTGCGGCCCGGCCCTGAGATACGCCATCAAATCATCAAGCGTGGCGATGCTGATCACGGGAATATTATAAATCGCACGCACTTCCTGCACCGCGGACAAATTCCCGCTTCCGCGCTCCATGCGGTCGAGCGCGATCACCACCCCGCAGGGTACAGCGCTCGATGCCCGTATCAGGTTGACAGACTGGCGCACCGAGGTGCCGGCCGATATCACGTCGTCCACGATCAGCACCCGGCCGGCGAGCGGTGCGCCGATCACCGTGCCGCCCTCTCCGTGATCTTTTTCCTCCTTGCGGTTGAAGCTGTAGCGCACGTTGCGCCCCGCGTCCGCCAGCGCGATGGCGACCGCCGCCACCAGCGGGATGCCCTTGTAGGCCGGGCCGAACAGCATGTCGAAGGCGATGCCCGCCGCGCCGATGGCTTTCGCGTAGAATTGGGCGAGGCTTTTCAGCGCCGCGCCGTCATAGAACAGCCCGGCATCGAAAAAATACGGTGTGAGGCGCCCCGCCTTGGTCTTGAACTCGCCGAAGCGCAGCACCTTCTGCTCGACGGTGAAGCGGATGAACTTCTGCCGGAAATCCATGAGTCGTGCTCAGAATCATAACACTTAATCTCAACGGCATCCGCTCCGCGGCGCGCAAGGACTTCTTCAAGTGGATGGCGCGCCAGCGGGCCGAGGTGGTATGCGTGCAGGAGTTGAAGGCGCAGGCCGCGGATCTGTCGGAGGAGATGCGGGCGCCCGGGGGGTTCCGTGGATATTTCCACCACGCCGAGAAGAAGGGCTATAGCGGGGTCGGGCTGTATTGCCGGCGCGCGCCCGACCGCGTGGTTGAAGGCGTCGGCCGCCGCGACATCGACGCCGAAGGGCGCTATCTGCGAGCCGACTTCGGAGCGCTTTCCGTGATTTCCGTTTATTTGCCCTCGGGCTCGGCCGGCGAACACCGCCAGAGGATCAAGTTTCGTTTCATGGAACATTTCCTTCCTCACTTGAAGAGCCTCGCGGCGGAAGGCCGCGAGATTCTCCTGTGCGGCGACTGGAACATCGCGCACAAGGAAATCGACCTGAAGAACTGGCGCGGCAACCAGAAGAACTCCGGCTTCCTGCCGGAGGAACGCGCATGGCTCACCCGCGTGTTCGGCGAGCTGGGGTGGGTGGATGTCTACCGCCGGCTGCACCCGGACGCGACCGGCGCGGCCTACACCTGGTGGAGCAACCGCGGCCAGGCGTGGGCGAAGAACGTGGGCTGGCGCATCGATTACCATATCGCGACACCGGGGCTTGCCGCGGCGGCAAGACGCGCGGCGATCTACAAGAAGCAGCGCTTCTCCGACCACGCGCCGCTCACGATCGACTATGACCACCCCCTGGCTTAGTGGAGTGCGCAGCCGGCTGCCGGAGAGTCTCCGTCCGTATTTCGAGTCCGCGCCGCTCGCCGCCCTGTTCCTGGGCATCTCTTCCGGCTTCACCTTCGCGATGATCGGCGCGACTCTCGCGACGCGACTCGCCCAGCACGGAATTACCAAGAGCGCGGTGACCGCTTTCGCGCTGACCTTCCTCGCGTATAACCTCAAGTTCCTCTGGGCGCCGATCGTCGACCATGTCCGGTTGCCGGTAATCGGCAGGTTTGGGCAGCGGCGCAGCTGGCTGTGGCTGGTCGGCGTGCTGGTCATGGCTGCCGTCGCCTTCCTCGGTATCGCCGACCCGGGCGACTCGCTCTATGTTGTCGCAATCGCCGCGATTGCCATGGGCGTGGCCGGTGCCACCTTTGACATCATCATCGACGCCTACCGCATCGAGCTGCTCGAGCCGCGCCAGCTCGGCGTCGGCTCCGGCATGTCGCAATACGGCTGGCGGATCGGCGCCGCGGCAGCCGGCGCCCTGGCTTTGGTCCTCGCCGCGCGGGTCGGCTGGACCGCCGCGTATCTGGCCTGCGCCGCCTTCGCGCTTCCGGCCATGCTGGTCGCTGTGCTCATGGGTGAGCCGCTCCGGCACCGCGAGCCCGCCAAGCCGCACGGCCTCGTCGAGGCCGTCATCGCCTATCTCAGCCCGCTGACCGAGTTCCTCAGGCGGCAGGGGGCGCTCGTCGTCCTGCTGTTCGTGCTCATTCACAAGATCGGCGACACGCTTGCGAACCTCACGCTGCGGCTGCTGTTCCAGGATCTCGGCTTCACCAACGACGAGGTGGCCTTCTACGACGTCGGGGTCGGCTTCGTCGCCCTGCTGATCGGAATTTTCCTCGGCGGAATTCTCTACGCGCAGCTGGGAATGAAGCGCGCGGTACTGATCAGCCTGATCCTGATGGCGGTGTCGAACCTGAGCTTCGCCGCGCTGGCGGCGGCAGGCCATACCAATATCGGCATGGCTGCGGCAGTCGGTTTCGAGAATTTCGCCAGCGGCATCGGCGGCGTGACGGTGGTCGCCTACCTCTCCGCGCTGTGCAACCTGCGCTTTACCGCGACCCAGTACGCCCTTCTCTCCGCCCTGGCGAGCATCGCCGGCCGGTTCCTCACCGGAACGACCGCGGGAGCGATGATCGAGGCGATCGGCTACCCGAACTTCTACCTGCTGACCACGCTGGTTGCGGTTCCCGGCGTGGTCCTCTTCTGGTTCATGATCCGCTCGGGGCTTGCCGATCTGTCGATCGGCTCGGCCGGCAGGGAGAACGCTGGCGACGCGCGCTGATGCTATCGATAGTCACCTCTCGTAGTACACGCTTAAGCGAGCTTCCTCCCCCCTTGCGGGGGAGGATCGAGGTGGGGGGTCGAACCGATAGCACACCTCCGTCCCCCCATCCCAGCCGTCCCGACCCATCCCGCTGCATCGGGCTGGGCGCTCGGCGGCTCGGTGACATGCACCTCGAATTCCCGCCTCGCCCCCCGCAAGGGGGGAAGGAGTTTTCGTACGCTCAGTCGGTCGTCACGCCTTCTGGAAGCGGTACACGGCGAGGCTGCCGAGCAGGTTCGGTAGCACGGCCACCGGTTTGCCGCGCGTCAGCACCTTGCGCTCGAGGATCTTCACGCCGCGGCCCGCGCAGAAGCGCTCGAAATCCGCGAGCGTGCACAGGTGCCGGTTGGGCGTGTTGTGCCATTCGTAGGGGAGGTTGTCCGAAACGGGCATGTGCCCGCCGATCACCTGCAGCCGGTTCTTCCAGTAGCCGAAGTTGGGGAACGTGACGATGCCCTCGCGCCCGACGCGGAGCATGTCCGCGACGACGCGC
>DASWHI010000191.1:0-1802 GCA_036398235.1 Burkholderiales bacterium | reverse complement strand
GTGAGCGTCGGCATCGTGCGCGCGAGAAAGGCTTCCACGCGGCCGGCGTGCTGCTTGAGAATGCGCTGCGCGCGCGCGACGAGGTCGGGCTCGGCCTTCAGGCCGGGGACGCTGTCGGTCTCCGGGTGATAGCTGATGTTCTTGTTGCGCAGGCGTCCCGCGACATCCTTGCGCAGGAACTCGAGATCGGGCTCGTCCGGAAGCGCGATCGGGCAGCGTGGGAAATTAACGATTTCACCGCGCTCCAGCGCGTCGCCGAGCGCGTCGGGCGCGAGCCTGCCCAATTCATCGACGGAATAGCTGGCGAGCATGCCGGCGAGTTTAGCTCCCTTGTCCGCGACGTTCAAGGCAGGCCGCGTCCCGCGTCCCGTCCCCGCCTACTGCAGCGGGGCGACGACCTCGAGCTCGAGCCGCACGTTGCGGTTGCGGTTCTGCCGCGCGGCGGCGGATGCCGTTCCGACGGGGAGCATCCCCCCTAGAACGGCTTGACCACCGTGAGGATGACAGCCACGATCAGGATGACGGTCGGGAACTCGTTGAACCAGCGATACCACACGTGGCTGTGGGTGTTGCGGTCGTACTTGAAGTCGAGCATGAGCTTGCCGCACCAGAGGTGGTAGGCGACGAGCACGGCCACCAGCGCGAGCTTGGCGTGCAGCCACCCCCCACTCCATTCGTAGCCGAGCCACAGCCACAGCCCGAACGCGACGGCGAGTATGCCCCCCGGCGCCATGATTCCGTAATAGAGCCTGCGCTCCATCACCTTGAGGCGCTCGCGGCCCGCCGCGTCCTCCGCCATCGCGTGGTAGACGAACAGCCGCGGCAGGTAGAACAGTCCCGCGAACCACGTCACCACGAAAATGATATGGAAGGCCTTGATCCAGAGCATGGCGGTTCCCCTAGCGTAGCAGGCGGCGGCGGGTCAGCACCAGCGCGGCGTAGAAGCCCGCCACGGCGTAGCCGGCGAGCACGGCGAGATGCAGCGGGATGCCGGATGGGACCGTGCCGCTCATCAGCGGACGCACCAGCTCCACGGCGTGGGTGAGGGGCAGGGCCTGCGTCACCGCCTGGAGCGGGCCGGGCAGCTGTGCCACCGGGAAGAACACGCCGCACAGCAGCATCATGGGCGTGATCACCAGCGTGAAGTAGTACATGAAGAAGTCGTAGCTCGGGGAGAGCGCGGTCATGACGAGGCCCATGCCGGCGAAGGCGAGCCCGGTGAGGAACACGACCGGGATCGCCCACAGCGCCAGGGCCGAGTGCGTCAGCCCCAGCGCCCAGGCCACCAGCAGCACCGCCATGCCCGACAGAAAGCTCTTGCTCGCAGCCCACACGGTCTCGCCCAGCACCACGTCGTCGAGCGTCACCGGAGCGTTCATGATCGCGTCCCAGGTCTTCTGCACATGCATGCGCGAGAAGCCCGAGTACATCGCCTCGAACGAGGCGCTCATCATGGCGCTCGAGCAGACCGTGCCGGCGGCGAGGAACGCGATGTAGGGCCTGCCGTCCATCTCGCCGAGCATCGCGCCAAGCCCGTAGCCGAGCCCCAGCATGTAGAGCATCGGATCGGCGAGGTTGCCGAGCATCGAAGGGATCGCGAGCTTGCGCCACACGAGGGAATTGCGGCGCCACACGTGGAAATGGCGCAGGCTGAATGCAGGGATCGCCAGTGTTTTCGCGTTCATGTCGGGTCCTCAATCTCTCAATTCGCGGCCGGTCAACTTGAGAAAGACGTCCTCCAGGTTGGCGTGGCGGTGCAGGTAGCGCAGGTCCTCGCGGCGCTCGAGGTCCTGGACCAGCGG
>DASWHI010000190.1:0-6724 GCA_036398235.1 Burkholderiales bacterium | reverse complement strand
AATCTGCTCGGAACAGTTGAGCGCAAAGAGCTCGGCCGACTCGAGATCGAAATCGCCCGGGCAGCGCTCGCGGGCCACGCGGTAGAGGGCGAGCGCCTCGTCCGTGCGGCACCGCCCAAGCAGGACGCCCCCCAGCATGCGGTAGGCGCGGACGTGCACTGGATCTGCCGCGAGGGCGCGGCGAAAGGCATCCTCCGCCTCCGTCAGCCGCATGAGCTTTTTGAGGGCGCATCCGTAGTTGTACAGTGCATCCGCCCAGTCGGGGCGCCGCTTGAGGACCCACTCCAATTCCGCCACAGCTCCCCCTAGATCGCCGCGCGCGTCCAGCACCTGGAAAAGCGCCGCATGCGCCTCCACCCAATCGGGGTTGCGCGACAGCACGGCCCGCAGATGCGGCTCGGCCTCCCGCATCGCGCCGCGCGCGATCAGCACCGTGGCGAGGTCCTGGCGCGCATCGGCATTTTCGGGGTCGATCGCGATTGCGCGCCTCATTGCGCTCTCCGCCTCGTCCAGCCTGCCCAGCTTCCTGAGCACGCCCGCATAGATGTACAGCGTACCGAAGTCATCCGGCTTGAGTCTCATCGCGGTTTCCAGCACCGCTGCCGCCGCGGTGAGATGCCCCTGCGACTCCAGCACGCGCGCGAGGACGACCTGCGCTTCCGGGAACGCAGGGCGGCTTTGCAGCGCCTGCCGCAGCAGCCGCTCGGCTTCCGCCGGCACGCCGCGCGTGTACTGGAGTTTGCCGAGGTTGTAGGCCGCGAACGGGTCCGCCGGGTCGATCGCCAGCGCCGCCTCATAGGAGGTCATCGCCGCCTCGGCTGCGCCGGCCGCTTCCAGCCCGATACCGAGGTTCAGGTGAGCCCTGGCGTAGCCCGGCGCCGCCCGCACCGCTTCGCGGTAGCGCCCGCAGGCCTCCTCGACTCTCCCCGCCTCCTCGGCGCGATTGCCCTCGGCAATCAACCGGTCTGCAGTTTCGCGGGGTGCGGCCTCGGCTGGGGTGCGCGGCGCGGGCGCCGCGCCCGTGCCCAGCAAGCGATTCAGCAGTTTTCGCACCTCAATCAGCCGCCCCGCGGGGAGCGTTGCTGAGCGTGACCAGGATGGCGAGCTCGTAGGTCCAGGAATCGATGAACTCCGGCGGATAGCCCGCCTCCTTCAGCGCCCACCGGAACTGGTTGCCCAGGCGCGCTCTCTTGTAGACGTTGAGCGGATGGGTACGAGCAAACTTGCCGGCGCGGGCGAAGATCGCGTCATGCGTGTTTCTAAGGCGTTCCGCTGCTTTCCGGGTGCGGGATTCCAGAGCGCCGGGGGGAACGCGCTTGACCAGCTCCGCGGCGATCGCGGCCGCAAGCTCGTCGACCTCCCGCGTCCTGAACCAGTCAAGGAGAGCCATGCACCTGCCTCGCCGGGGATGACTTGCTCCGGGGATTTCCAGCAAAGATTGCGGGAATCGACCTACTGAGCCCTCGGTAAATGGTTGACGAACCATTTGCCGCCGTCCATTCCCCCTCTCCACTCGGGAGAGGGGGAAGGGGTGAGGGGTCGAGCGTCATCAAGGATGATCGCGACGCTCGTCAAGCCGCGGGCGGCGGAACATAACCGGGGATCTGGGTGACGTCCACCTCGTCGACCTGGTCCGGGTCGAGAAACTGCCGCGCGTATTTCTCGTACACCTTCTCCCACATGAAGATATCGAAGAGATCGGGATCGATGTGCCCGTTCAGCTTGAACTTGCCTAGGATGGTGAGCGACTCGGTCAGCGTCTTGCCCTTCTTGTACGGCCGGTCCTTGGCACTCAGCGCCTCGAAGATGTCGGCGATGCCCATGCAGCGTGCCTGAACCGACATCTGCTCGCGCTTGAGCCCCCGTGGATAACCCTTGCCGTCCATGCGCTCGTGGTGGCCCCCGGCGTACTCGGGCACGTTCTTGAGATGCCGCGGCCACGGCAGCGACTCCAGCATCTGGATGGTAACCTCGATGTGGTGATTGATGATCTGCCGCTCCTCCGCGGTCAGCGTGCCGGAGCGGATCGTGAGGTTCCGCACCTCCTCCTCGGTCAGGAAATTGCCTCGCTCCCCGTCGCCGTTGCGCCAGCCGTAGCGCGCGGCGATCGCCTTCACCCGCGCGATGTCCTCGTCCTTCATCGCCTCGCTGCCGATATTGGCGCGCCGCAGGAAATCGCGGTCGCTCTCGATTTCGCGGATGCCCGCCACCAGCTGCGCGTCAGCCATCACGTCTCTGCGTCTCGGCGCGAGCTTCTCCAGGCGCGACTTGAGCAGCGCGATCTCCGCATCTCGCTTGACCACCTCGAAGCGCGTGTCGATGAGGGCAACGCGATCGAATATGGTCTGGAGCTTGGTCGCCTTGTCCACGACGTGCACGGGGGTCGTGACCTTGCCGCAATCGTGCAGCAGTCCCGCGATCTTGAGCTCGTAGCGGTCGCGATCCGTCATCGTGAAATCCTTGAGCGGGCCGACCTTGCAGCGGTCGACCGCCTCGGCGAGCATCATGGTGAGCATCGGCACGCGCTGGCAGTGCCCGCCGGTGTAGGGTGACTTGTCGTCGATCGCGGCGTTGATGAGGCTGATGAAGGACTCGAACAGGTTCTCGAGGTGGTTGATCAGCAGGCGGTTGGTCAGCGCGATCGCCGCCTGCGAGGCGAGCGATTCGGCGAGGTGCTGGTCGGTGTCCGAAAACGCGACGACCTCGCCGGTCTTCGGGTCCTTGGCATTGAGCAGTTGCAGAACGCCGATGATCTGTCCCTCGTGGTTCTTCATCGGCATCGTGAGGAACGATCGGGAGCGATAGCCGGTCTTCTTGTCGAAGTTCTTGGTGCCGGTAAAGTCGAAACCTTCCTCGGAATAGGCATCGGCGATGTTGACCGACTGGTCATGGTGCACCGCGTACGCGACCACCATGGAATGAATCGGCTTGCCGTCCTTGTCGAAGAGGTGGATGGGGTAGAACGGGATCTCGACGCCGGAGGTGCCGCCCATTGCGACGCCGAGCGTATCGTTGCGCATGATCTCGAACTTGAGGGTATTGTCCTCGGTCATGCGGTAGAGCGTGCCGCCGTCGGCGTGCGTGATGTCCTTCGCCGCGATCAGGATCCGCTCGAGCAGCCGCGTGATGTCCTTCTCCTGCGAGAGGGCAATCCCGATGTGGTTGAGCTGCTCGAGGCGCCGGAGCAGATCGTCCGCGCCCCGGGCCCGACCGGGTTCTTCGACCATCGCGTGCACTACTTGATGCACACCGCGCGCACCTGCTGGATGTCCGTGATTCCCTGCAGCACCTTCTCGATGCCGTCCTGCTTGAGCGTCCGCATGCCGTCCTCCAGGGCAGTCGCCAGCACCTCCGCCACCCGCGAATGCTCCTGGATGTGCTTCTTGACGCGGTCGCTGCCGATCAGCAACTCGTGCAGGGCGAGCCGGCCCTTGTAGCCGGTGTTGCCGCACACCTCGCAGCCCTTGGCGGTATGGAGAACGAGCTCGCCCCGGTCGTTGCCGAAATCCCTCACCCATTCCTCGTAGACTTTCGCGCGCGCCGCCCTGGGATCCTTCTTCCATAGCGCCGTATGCTGCAGCTCGAGGGAGTACTCCTCCAGCAGCGCGTGGATCTCCTCGTTCGTCGCGGCGTGCGGTTCCTTGCACTTGCACAGCCGCCGGGCGAGGCGCTGGGCGAGAACGCCGAGCAGCGCGTCGGCGAAGTTGAAGGGGTCCATGCCCATGTCGAGCAGGCGCACGACCGACTCGGGCGCGCTGTTGGTGTGCAGCGTGGCGAACACCAGGTGTCCCGTGAGCGAGGCCTCGATGCCGGTCGAGACCGTCTCCTTGTCGCGCATTTCCCCCACCATGATCACGTCCGGGTCGGCCCGCAGGAACGCCCGCATGGCGATGGCGAAGGTGAGACCCGCCTTGGGGTTCATCTGCACCTGGCGCAGGCCTTTCTGCGTGATTTCGACCGGGTCCTCCGCGGTCCAGATCTTCATCTCCGGCGTGTTGAGGTAGCCGAGCACCGAATGCAGCGTCGTGGTCTTGCCCGAGCCGGTCGGACCGCACACGAAGAACAGGCCGTACGGCTTGTCGATCTCCTGCTTGCACAGCTGAAGGTTGCGCTTGGAGAAGCCCATCTTGTCGAGGGGCATCGGCTCGCCGGCGGAGAGTATCCGCATCACGATGTCTTCCACGCCGCCTTGCGTGGGGATGGTGGCGACCCGCAGCTCGATGTCGAGCGGGCCGAACTTCTTGAACTTGATCTTGCCGTCCTGGGGCTTCCTGCGCTCGGAGATGTCGAGGTCGCACATGATCTTCAGCCGCGCGGCGATCGCACTGCGATAGCTGCCGGGCACCGAGATGTAATTCATCAGCTCGCCGTCCTTGCGGAAGCGGATCTCGGTCTTGGCCTTGCCCGGATAGGGCTCGACGTGGATGTCGGAAGCGCCCTGCTGGTAGGCGTCGATGATCACCTTGTTGACGAGCTTGACCACCTCGTTGTCAGCGGCGGCCGAAGCCACGTCCTCCGCGCCTTCGAAGGGCGTCGCGTCCTCGTCGTCGAGCGTGCCGAGGATGTCGCCGATGTCGCCGGGGTCGCCTCCGAGCCCGCCGCCGCCGAAGAGCTGGTCGAGCGTCTGTTCGAACTCCCGGTTGGTGATCACCCGGTAGACGATCTTGCTCTTGGGATAGATGTTGTTGACCATCTTCGAGGCCTTGATCCGCTCGGGGTCGGTGGCCACGACCACGATGCCTTCCCTGCTGTCCTCGATCGGGGCCCAATGATTGGTCCTGCAGAAGTCGCGGCTCATGTTCTTGATGAGATCGGGCGACTTGATGCGATCCGCCTTGAATGGCTCGTAGGGGACGCCGAAATAGGCGGCGAGCGCCTCGCCGAGCGCGGGGAGCTTGACCTTGAACTCCTCGATCAGCACGGTTTCCATGTCGAGATTCTTGCGCCGCGCCGAGCGCTGCGCCAGCTCGAGCTCTTCCGCGGAGACCACCGCACTGGTGAGGAGCGCGTCGTACTTGCTGCGCACCTGCTGCATCATCGCGCCCTGGCGCTGGCGGAATGCGATCGCGAGCGTCTCGCACAGATGCACCACGCCTTCTTCCATGGCCGGCGGGAATGTCGGGCCACCCTTGTAATTGATAATCTGCACTACGCCGATCAGCTCCTTCCCCTTGCCTTCGGTCACGGGCGCGACCAGCATCTGCTTGGTGCGGTAGCCGGTCTTGGCGTCGACCGCCTTGAGGAAGTTCAACTGCGGACTGTAGGACTTCAGCTCCACGTCGTCGTAGACGTCACGAATGTTGACCACGCGCTTGTTGGTGGCGACGAAGCCGGCGATCGACTGCTCGTTCACCGGCAGCTTGATGTCCTTGAAGGAATTGAGTCCGGTCTTGACCTTGGAGACGATCGAGCCCCGGTCCTCGCTCGCGAGATAGATCGTCAGCCGGTCGGCGTTGAACAGGCTGCACAGCTCCTGCGACAGCTCGAGGATGATCTCGTCGATGTTCTTCGTCGCATGGATCTTGTTGGTGACCGCCTGCAGCTTGTGCTGAAAGTTCAGCTTGTCCGCCAGGCCTTCATGGCTCGTCGGCTTGCTCTGGAGTACCGTGCTCATAAGGCTCCCCACCCGTTCAAGTTGGCGGCACTGGCAGCCATTCCCGGCCCCGGCGCCATGCCGCACAACAATTGTGCGTCAAGGCTGGGCGTGCTGCCTTGGAACTTTTCGAGTTCAGCGAGAATCGTGCCAGCGCGGTGTGAATTCCTACCGGCTTTGCTACTTGGTTTCAAAGGTCCAGGCCCCATCCCAGTCCGCCCCGGGTGGGTGCGCGCGAAAGTGCGCGATGCGTTCGATGAACAGCCCATACATTTCGCTCTTCGGAGCCCTCTTGCGCAGGTTGAGGAACTGCAATTCGGCGCCATCCCAATCCTGGCGGCGGTACAGCATAAGAGCTTGATTCCACAACGTTATTTCATCGTGCCTGGCAGGATCCACTTGCCCCTCCAGACCGAACGGTTCGAAGATGGTAACCGGCTCGTCCTTGCCTTTCACGCGCACCCGGTCGACCTCACGCACGACAAGGCCGGATATCAGCCGGCGCGTGCCATCGCCGATAATAATATCAGCCCCGTACTCTTTTGTGCGGCCTTCGAGGCGCGAAGCAATGTTCACCGCGTCGCCCATCACCGTGTAGGCCCTCCGGAAATCGGAACCCATGTCGCCGACGCGCATCGTGCCCGAATTCACGCCGATGCCAATATTGAACGTCGGCCACCCGCGCGCCTGGAATTTCTCGTTGAGCGCCTTCGCTTCGCTCTGCATGTCCAGCGCCGCGAGCACTGCGTTGCGCGCGTGCTGCGGATCCCCGACCGGGGCGCCCCAGAACGCCATGATCGCGTCGCCGATGTACTTGTCCAGCGTGCCTCGGTGCCGCTCGCGAATGACTCGGCTCATGCTGGTCAGGTACTCGTTGATGTAGGCCGAAAGGTCCTCGGGCGACAGGCTCTCGGCGATGGAAGTAAACCCACGCACGTCGGAGAACAGCACCGTGAGCTCCTGCGCGCGCGGCGCCATGCTGAAGCGATCCGGATTGCGCGCCATCTCGTCCACCAGCTCGGGGGGCACGTACTGCCCGAAAAGTCCGGTTATCTGGCGCTTGCCGCGCTCCTCGACAAAGAAGCCGTAGGCCATATTGAGCGTGAACAGCACCAGGATCATGACGAGCCC
>DASWHI010000189.1:0-2304 GCA_036398235.1 Burkholderiales bacterium | reverse complement strand
GCCGGCGCAGCCGCCGAACTCGCGCCGCATGTCGGGCACGAGAAACGCGACGTTCAGGATGTGGAGCTGCTCCGGCAGGATGTGGTTCTTGAAGCGGTCGCCGAACACCATGATGGTGTCGTAGGCGATCGAGCCGCAGATGAGTGTCGGCATGGCGGCCGTGGAAGGGGATTTCGTGAGATTATAACCTCGCGCGATCAGTTCCGGCCGGTGCTGGGCCGGGTCGCGACGACGCGTCTTTAGATCGATTCAGTTGCACGATAAGAAGGGAGACTTCCGTGCTCAAAGAGTTCAGGGAATTTGCGGTGCGGGGCAACGTCGTGGACATGGCGGTCGGCATCATCATCGGCGCCGCGCTCGGCAAGATCGTGGATTCGCTGGTGAAGGACGTGATCATGCCCCCCATCGGGCTGCTGCTCGGCAAGGTGGATTTCTCGAACCTGTTCCTCGTCATGAAGCAGGGCGCCCAGGCCGGGCCCTATCTCACGGTGGAAGCGGCGCAGAACGCGGGCGCCGTGACGTTCAATTACGGCGTGTTCGTCAACACGGTGATCTCGTTCGTGATCATCGCCTTCGCGGTGTTCCTGCTGATCCGCGCGATCAACCGCCTCAAGATGCAGGAAGAAAAGAAGCCCGCCGCGACGCCGGAGGACATCGTGCTGCTGCGCGAGATCCGCGACTCGCTCAGGAAGAGATGACGGGCGGTGTGCCCGGAATGAAAAACCCCGCCGCAGCGGGGTTTTTTTAGGCGCGAGGCGGGCTTATTCGCTCTCCTCAAGCCACCACGGCCCGAACTGGCGGAACTGCTGCTGCTGTTCCTTGGTGAGGATCGCGGCGATCTGATTGCGGGACTCGATGCGCGACTTGAGCATCTGCCTGCGCAGCTCGTCAACCTTCTTCTGCTGGTCGGCGATCGCGCTCGGGTCGAGCTTCTCGCCGTACGCCATCTGGCGCAGCTTGAACTGCTCCGAGCGCGTCGTCCCCATGAGATCCCAGTTCTTGCTCCGGTTCTCTTCCTGAATCTTGAGCACCTTTTCGCGCTGCTCATCCGTCAGGTTGAGCGCCGCAAGCGCACCACCACCGCGCGGGCCGTATCCCCCCGAGCCGGGGCCGCCGCCGTAGCCGCCCATCATCCCGGGCCCATAGCCCTGCCCCGGTCCATACCCCGCGCCCGGGCCGTATCCCGGACCCTTGCCCGGGCCGCCGGGTCCCTGAGCAAATGCTTGAGTCGCTGCGCCTGTGGCCAACCCCAACGCAAGTAGTGTCGCCGCCAGAGTCTTTGTCTTCATGTTAGTCTTGTCCTCTACAATGAAATCAAGAAAGCCGGAGTGCATTGTTTCACCGTGAAACCTGCCCGGTACTGACGCAGATCAAACGGTTCGATGTCCCACGTTCCCGCCCCACGGGGCGGCCGGGTCGGTGCAAATATAGTCCCCGTCGAGTTCATTTGACCTGCATCAATACCACCCGCCGTCGCGCCGCGAAAATGGCAGCGGGCCAGGCAGGAGCCGGAACATCCATGAGCGTCGTGCGGGCAACAAATTTGACCAAGACCTACCGGTCGGGCGATGTCGAGGTGCAGGCGGTACGCGGCGTCGACTTCGTCATCGAGCCCGGCTCCTTCGTCGCGTTCGTCGGACCCTCGGGCAGCGGCAAGAGCACGCTGCTCAACATGGTCGGCTGTCTCGACCATCCCACCAGCGGGAAATTGAGCGTGCTCGATACCGACGTCGCCACGCTCGACCGGCACGGCGCCGCCAACTTCCGCGGCACCCATCTCGGTTTCATCTTCCAGGATTTCAACCTGATCCCGGTGCTCTCGGCGGCCGAGAACATCGAGTATCCACTGCTCATGGTGCAGGACTGGCCCGCGGAGAAGCGCCAGGCGCGCGTGGCGGAGCTGCTCGACGCCGTCGGCATGGCGGACCAGGCCGGCAAGCGCCCCGATCAGCTCTCGGGCGGCCAGAAGCAGCGCGTGGCGGTGGCGCGCGCGCTCGCGACGCGCGCGAAGCTCGTGCTCGCCGACGAGCCGACCGCCAACCTCGACTCCGAAACCGGGCGCACGATCATCGAGCTCATGCGGTCGCTGCGGCGGCAACAGCACACCACCTTCGTCTTCTCCACGCACGATGCCGCGGTGATGGCCAAATCGGACCGGGTGATCGAGCTCCGGGACGGCGTGATCGCAGCGGACGAAGTGCGCCAGGAGACGGCGTCCCAGCAGGGCGCACGACCCCACGCGGCAGGCCACCCTGAGCCAGCGCCGGGTGCCCGGAACGGTCGGATATGAACCTGGCGCTGATC
>DASWHI010000188.1:0-1545 GCA_036398235.1 Burkholderiales bacterium | reverse complement strand
GCGATGATCCGCATCGAGGGCTCGGCCGTGATGCTGGTGGATGAAATGCCCGAGTGGGGCGCGCTCGGGCCGAAGTCACTCAAGGGCTCGCCGGTCACGATTCACCTCTACGTCGCGGATGTCGATGCGTTCGTCAAGCGCGCAGTCGCCGCGGGGGCGAAGGTCACGATGCCGGTCGCGGACCAGTTCTGGGGCGACCGCTACGGCAAGCTCGAGGACCCGTTCGGCCATCATTGGTCGGTCGCCACCCACATCCGCGACGTAAGCGTGCAAGAGATGCAGCAGGCCATGCAGAAAATGGGCGGCTGACCGTACCGGACAGCTAAACGTGGAACTGGAAAGGGACGAACGATGGCACGCAAATCGGGAAAGACACCGGCTCGCAAGCAGGGCGCTAGGTCAGGCGCGCGCCGCACCCTGGTCATGGTGGCTACACGCAAGGGCGCGTGGCTGTATCACGGCGACGCGGCGCGCAAGACCTGGCGCGCGGACGGGCCGCATTTTCTCGGCCACAACGTGAGCCACCTCGTGCTCGATCCGCGCGACGGTAAGACGTTGCTCGCCGCGGCGAAGACCGGGCATCTCGGGCCGACGATCTTCCGCTCCACGGACCTCGGGAAGAACTGGAAGGAAGCCGCCCGGCCGCCGGCATTTGCCAAGGCCGCCGACGGCAAGGAAGGCCGCTCGGTGGATCACACCTTCTGGCTTGCGCCGGGCCGCGCGCAGGACCGCGACGTTTGGTACGCGGGCACCTCGCCGCAGGGCCTGTTCCGCTCGGCGGACGGCGGCGTCACCTGGGAGCCGTTCTCGGTCATCAACGGCGACCCGCAGTTCCGGGAGTGGATGGGAACCGTGCAGGACGGCACGCCGGACGGGCCGAAGCTGCACTCGATCATCGTGGACCCGCGCGACAGCCGGCACCTCTACATCGCAATGTCGGGCGGCGGCGTGCACGAGTCCACTGACGGCGGCCGCGCCTGGAAGACGCTGATCAAGGGAATGGACGTCGTCGAGGGCTTCGGCTTCGACCCGGCCAAGCCCACCTTCCACGATCCGCACTGCGTCCGGATGTGCCCGAGCAACCCGGACCGCCTCTACCAGCAGAATCACTGCGGCATCTATCGTCTCGATCGCCCCTCCGAAACCTGGGTGCGCATCGGCAAGAGCATGCCGAAGCAGGTCGGCGACATCGGCTTCCCGATGGTCGTGCACCCACGCAACGCGGACGTCGCGTGGGTGTTCCCGATGGATGGCACGCAGGTCTGGCCGCGCACGAGCCCCGGCGGCAAACCCGCGGCTTACGTCACGCGCAACGGCGGCAAGACCTGGCAGCGGCTCGACGCCGGCCTGCCTAGGAGCCAGGCGTGGTGGACCGTCAAGCGCCAGTGCATGGCGGCGGACGCGTGCGATTCCGTCGCGCTCTACGTCGGCAACAGCGGCGGGGAACTGTGGATCGGGCGCGAGGAGGGCAAGCGCTGGTCCTGCATCGCGCAGCACCTGCCGGAGATTTACGCGGTCGAGACGGCGCAGCTGTAGCCATGAACG
>DASWHI010000187.1:0-9561 GCA_036398235.1 Burkholderiales bacterium | reverse complement strand
GCTCGGCTACCGGCGCTACGAGTGGAAGTGCGATGCGCTGAACGCCGCCTCGCGCGCCGCCGCGCGGCGGCTCGGATTCTCGTTCGAGGGCGTCTTCCGCCAGGCCGTCGTATACAAGGGCCGCAGCCGCGACACGGCGTGGTATGCCGCAATCGACAGCGAATGGCCGGAGCTGGAGCGGACGTTCCTGCGCTGGCTCGACCCCGGCAATTTCGACGGGGAGGGACGCCAGCGCACGCGCCTCTCCGACCTCACTGCACCCTTGCTCAAGAATCGCGAATGAGCGAGCATGACCCGGTCGCGCGCGCCCCTGCCGCAGCAAGCTGGTGAAGCCGGGAGCGGATTGCTGTAAGCTGATTTCGCAATGTTCACGGACCTGACCAACGCCCCGCTGTTCCCGTTCACCCTCCTTTTCGGGGTGCTGGGCGCCGTCCTGGTATTCGCCGGGATCGTCTCCTTCGTCCAGCTGAGGCTGCCGGAATCGGGTTACCGCGTGGCCGCCGGGCTGCTCTTCCTCGTGCTCGGTACGCTGGCCGGCACGGTTTCGGTGGGCATGATGGGCTATCGCGCGCTGACGCGGGAGGACGTGGCGGCGAATATCGTGGTGAAGCCCGCCGGCAAGCAGCGCTTCATGGCGACCTTCCGCTTCCCCGACGGCCGCGAGGCGACCTACGAGCTCGCCGGGGACGAGATCTACGTGGACGCGCACATTCTGAAATGGCACCCCTACGCGAACATGGTCGGCCTGCATACCGCCTACGAGATCGACCGCGTGGCGGGGCGCTACCAAGCGATCAAGGATGAGCGCGAGGCGGTGCGTACCGTGCACGCGCTCGCCCGCGACAAGCCGGTGGACCTCTACGCGCTGCGCCGGCGCTATACGTTCCTCTCGCCGCTGTTCGACGCCGAGTACGGCTCGGCGACCTTCGTCCCGGTGACGCGCTCCGCCGAGCTCGAGCTGCGCGTTTCCCCGACCGGTCTGCTGATACGGGAAACCAAGGGCAGGAAACCGTGATTCGCGGGTTGCGGCCCGCGGGTAGTGGCGCGGGGACCGGGCAATCCGGCTAGAATAACCGCCCAGACCAACCCCCGGGAGGACCACCATGGCCGTTTCGATGTATCCGATTTCCGTGCCCGTCTTCGTAAAGCACCTGAACGGGCTCACGGGATGCCTCAAGAAGGCGCAGGCGCACTACGCCGAGAAGAAGTACGACGAGGCGACGCTGATCCACTACCGGCTCTATCCCGACATGTTCAGCTTCGCGCGCCAGGTGCAGGCGATGTGCGATCACGCGAAGAACTGCACCGCCCTGCTCGCCGGAATGGAGGCGCCGAAGTACGAGGACAGCGAAAAGAGCATCGCCGAGCTGATCGCGCGCGTCGAGAAGACCATCGCGTTCCTCAACTCGGTCAAGCCCGGCCAGATCGACGGCTCCGAGGAGAAGCCCGTCACCGTGAAGATGCGCGACCGCGAGCTGCACCTCAAGGGGCAGGAGCTGCTGCTCAACCGCTCGCTGCCCAACTTCTACTTCCACGCCACCACGGCCTACGACATCCTGCGGCACAACGGGGTGGAGCTCGGGAAGCGTGACTTCATGGGAACTTAGCGAGACTGGAGGCCAAATGGCAGCACGCTACATGCTGTGCAGCTTCAAGACCTGCCCCTGGGTTCAGCGCGCGGCGATCGTGCTGCGGGCGAAGGAGGTGGCCTACGACATCACCTACATCGACCGCGACAAACGGCCGGACTGGTTCCTGAAGGTCTCGCCGCATTCGAAGGTCCCGGTGCTGGTGATCGACGGCAAGGATGCGCTGTTCGAGTCGAACGCGATCGCCGAGTACCTCGACGAGACCGTAGCGCCCCGGCTGCATCCCGCGGACGCGCTCGCGCGGGCGCGCAACCGCGCGTGGACCGACTACGTGCCGGACTTTGCCGAGGCGATCTCCGGCACGGCCTACTCGAATTCCGAGGAAGAGTTCACCAAGGCGGCGGGCGGAATCGCCAAGCCCTTCGGCAAGCTCGACGAGGCGCTCGCCCAGCGCGGAAACGACGGGCCTTATTTCAACGGCCCGAAGTTCTCGCTGGTGGACGCGGCCTACGCGCCGTTTCTCCAGCGCTACACCTTCGTCGACCATGTGAAGCCAGTCGGAATCATCGAGAAGTTTCCGCGGCTCGCCGCATGGCGCGACGCGCTCCTCGCCAACCCGGCGGTCAAGGCGTCAACCGTCCCGAACATCGAGGCGGTGTGGCAGGAGAACCTGATCCTGCGCAAGCGCTGGATCGGGAAGTTCGTGTCGAAGAGCGTGCTCGGGGCCGCAGCGGCCTAGCCGCGTGACAGTCGATACTGGAGAACGCCATGACACAGGTTGAAACCCAAACCTCTGAAAACACCGCCACCCGGCCGAGCCCGGTCCGCATCAGGAAGCTGGGCCACATCGTCCTCCAGGTGAGCGACATCGAGCGCTCGCGGAAGTTCTACACCGAGGTCCTCAACTTCCGCGTCTCCGACCGCGGCTCCAACGGCTCGGTGTTCCTCACCGCCGTGGGCGACCATCACACGGTCGCCCTCTTCCCCTCCGACGGCGCGGCCGCCGAGAAGCCCGCGGAGGGCGCCGTCCGCCTCCACCACTTCGCGATGCAGGTCGGCTCGCTCGAGGAGCTGTTCGAGATCCGCGCCTTCCTCAGGGAGCGCGGCGTCCCGATCGTCTGGGAAGGCCGGCGCGCGATGGGCGGCCACACGAGCGTGGAGTTCCTGGATCCGGACGGCTACCACCTCGAGCTCTACTACGACATGGACCAGATCCCCGCCGGCGGCCGCTCGCGCCCCGCGAGCGCTCGCCATCCGAGCCTGGAGGCCTCGCGCGACAACCCCAAGCCGCCGACCTGGTAGGCCGCGATCGCGCGTGCGGATCGGCCGGCTCGGATAGCCCGGCTGCGCCGCCGCGGCGCCCGAGAGATCGGACCATTCTACTTCTGCAGCGACGCCACGAACTGCCCGAACCCGAGCAGGCCGAAAGGCCAGTCACCAAGCTGCGCGGCCGAACCGATATGTCCCAGGTTGCCGGCGTCGATCAGGGTCGAGCCCCACGCGGCGGCAAAAGCCCGGGCGCGCTCGAAGGAAACGCGGTCGTCGTTGCGGCTCGCCACCACCGCCGAAGGAAAGGGCAGGCGCTTGAGGATCATGCTGCCGAAGCCGCGCACGGGCGAGCCGCCGGGCCGCGCGTCAAACATGTCCCGGTCGGTCGGTGCGACGAGGAACGCCCCCGCCACCTTGCGTGCCAGTGCCGGCAGATCGAACGACCAGCGCATGGTGAGCGATGTGCCCAGGCTGTGCGCGATCAGCACGACCGGGCGATCGCATTGCGTCACCGCTTCCGAGAGGCGCGGGGACCAGTCCGCATAGTCAGGCTTCTCCCAATCGTCCTGCTGCACGCGCCGGAAGGCGGGGAACGCTTTCTCCCAGAACGTCATCCAGTGCTCCGCGCCCGCCCCGTTCAGGCCGGGCAGCACCAGCACCGAGAAATCGTCAATGTCGCGCATCACCTAGTGCCGTTCCAACTATTTCCGAGTAATCGAGTGAGTCCCGTAAATCCAGACGCCACGGGCAGGGAAGCAGCCCGAGCTTGGCGAAACAAGTTGGAACGGCACTAGCCGTCAGATACGGCCCACCCACACCACTGGGACGGGGTCCGCTTTTTCATGAAATGTGAACCCGACCCTGCTTATCAGTCCCAATCGAGGAAACGCGGCAGCCGTCCCTGCCTGGCGAGCGTGCCGACAATGCCGAGCGGGAAGAACATGAGCGCGAGCAGCATGATCACGCCGGTGCCGAGAATATTGAGCTCGCTCGCCCCGAAATAGGCGACGAAGAACTCGTTGAAGGCGATGAGCAGGATCGCGCCGACAATCGGTCCGGTGACCGTTCCCTTGCCGCCCAGAATGCACATCAGCACCATGTTGGCGGCAACGAGGATGATGAGGAAGATGTTGGGCCTGATATAGGTCAGATATTCGCCCCACACCGCCCCCGCCATGCCGACGAAGAAGGCCGAGATTGCGAAGGCGGCGACCTTGTAGAGCTTGGTGTTGATGCCGGCGCTCTCCGCTTTCACCTCGTCCTGCGACAGGGCGCGCAGACCGAGGCCGAACTTCGAGTGCTTGATCCGGTAGGAGGCGGCGATGCTGAGAACGGAGATCACCAGCATGGCGTAGAAATAGGGAAGCTTCGCCCATTCGACCGGCAGCGTCGAGAGCGGTACCGAGAGCCCGTTCGATCCACCGACATAGTCCCAGTTGTCGAACAGGATGCGCGCGATCATGAGGAGCGCGATCGAGGATATGATGAACGAAGGTCCGCGTACCCTCAGGGTCACCAGGCCGACGAGGAATCCGAAAACCGCGGCGACGGCGCCCGCGGCGGGCGCGGTGATCAGGGTCGAGATGCCCGCCGAGGCGAGAATCATGCCCGAGAAATAGCCGCCGATGCCGAAGAACACGTTGTGGCCGAGGGAAATATAGCCCGTGTAACCGCCGACGATGTTCCAGGCCGAAGCCATGGCGATATACATGAACGTGTAGAGCGCCATGTGGAGGACGTAGTTGAAATTGCCGGCGAACTGGAGCAGCGGCAGCGCCGCCAGCACGAGCAGGCAGCCGATCGCGAAGCCCCAGGACCGTCCCTCGCGCCGTGTAGACGCGAGGCGCTGGTTCATCTCGCGGCGCGCCGCGACAACCGCGGCGACGTCGCCGGCCCCTGCCGCGCTTCTGCCCGCCGTCTTCATGTCAGGCGCTCTCGATCGGATCGCCGAACAGGCCTTGCGGCCGGATCAGGAGAACCAGGAACAGGGCGAGAAAAAAGGTTATCGTGGACCAGGTTGCGCCGGCGTAGGTGCCGACGAACGCGGCAACGATGGACAGGGCGAAGGCGCCGACGATCGTGCCCATCAGCTTGCCCATGCCGCCGAGCACGACGAGCGACATCAGGACCGCTATCCATTCCCAGTGCTTGGCCGGGAAGAACGAGAACACGAAACTGACCAGCGCGCCCGCCGCGCCGGCGAGAGCGACGCCGATCGCGAAAGTCACGAGCGAGATGAAGCCGACGTTGACCCCGAGCAGGGCGGCGGCGGTGCGATTCTGCGTCGTCGCCCTGATGGCGTAGCCCATGCGGGTGAACTGCAGGAACACGACGAGCGCTCCGATCAGCGCGATGCTGATCAGTCCGGCATAGAGTTGCGCGGTCGGGATGAACAGATCGCCGATCACGATCGCGTCCGTCGCGTAGGGGGGCGTCGTCACGCGCTGCGTGTTCGAGAACAGCGCGCCCAGGAACCCGTCGAGGACCAGGGCCACGGCAAAGGTCAGCAGCACCGTCATCTCCGAGTATTTCGCGCTAGCGGCTTCCTTGGCGAAGACGAGCTGGTAAAGGACCAGGCCGACGCCGAACATGAAAACGGCCGCCACGGGCATCGCGAGGATCGGATCGACTCGATAGAGATTGAACAGCCAGTAGGCGACGTAGGCCCCGCAGATGATCATGATCGGGTGCGCGAGATTGACGATCCGCATGACGCCGAAGATCAGCGTCAGGCCCGACGCCATCAGCGCATAGACGCCGCCCAGCGTGATTCCGAGAATCAGAATCTGGAGTGCGTCGCTCATGGGGTCCCTCAAGCCGCCCTGGACCTGCGCCCGAGATAGAGATCCTGAATGCGCGGATCGGCGAGTATCTCGGCGGCCGGTCCTTCGAACAGGGTCCGGCCCAGATCGAGAACCACTCCCCAGTCGGCGTGCCTGAGCCCCATCAGCGCGTTCTGCTCCACGAGCAGTACCGTTATCCCCTCGGCACGCAGCATCCCGATGATCTCGAACATTTGCACGACGATCATGGGCGCGAGACCCAGCGACGGCTCGTCGAGCATGACGAGGGTCGGCCGCACGATCAGGGTGCGGGCCATCGACAGCATCTGTTGCTGGCCGCCGGACAACGTGCCGGCGAGCTGGCTTGCGCGCTCGCGCAGGATCGGAAAACGCCCGAGCACGTCGTCGATGCGCCGCTCGAGCTCGCCGCGGTCCTCCAGCACGTAGCCGCCCATGCGCAGGTTCTCGCGCACCGTCATGCGGGGAAACAGTGCCCGCTCCTGCGGCACGAAGCAGATGCCCTTGCGCAGAATCTCATGCGGCTGGAGGCCGTCGATCCGCTCGCCGCGAAACCGGATTTCGCCCTTACGCAGCGGCAGGATCCCGACAATCGCCTTGAGAAGCGTGGATTTGCCGGCGCCGTTGGGGCCAATCATGCACTCGATCTGGCCCTCGCGGACGGTGAGCGCGGCGCCGTCCAGGATCGCCGGCCCCCCGCCATAGCCGGCGACGGCATCACGGACCTCGAGCAGTTCAGGCATGGCCGGCCTCCGTCGCCGGCTCGGCGCCGCCGAGATAGGCCTCGAGAACGGTGGGATCCCGCTGCACCTCCTCCGGCTTTCCCTCGGCGATGATCTGGCCGAACGCCATGACCACGACCTTGTGCGACAGCGACATCACGACATCCATGTTGTGTTCGACGATAAGCACCGTCATGCCGCGCTCGTTCAGGATGCGGATGTGCTCCGTGATGTCGTCGAGCAGCCGGCGGTTGACGCCGCTCGCCGGCTCGTCGAGCAGGATGATGGTGGGCTCCGACATCAACAGCGCGCCGAAATCCATCAGCTTCTTCTGCCCATAGGAGAGATTGCCGGTCACCTCGTGGGCCAGCCGCGTGATGCCGAGGAAGTCGAGGATTTCCATCGCCCGTTCCCGTTCAGAGTCGCTGACCGCCGGGCCGAACAGCGCCTTCAGCCCCCGGATCCGGGACTGGACGGCGAGATTTTCGAGCACCGTCAGGTCTTCGAGGTTCCGGCTGATCTGGAACGTCCGGCTGAGGCCGCGCCGCGCGATCTGATGCGGCATGAGCCGGTCGATGCGCTCACCCTCGAGACGGACCTCGCCCGCGGTGGGGACGAGCGTGCGGCTGATACAGTTGAAAACCGTCGTCTTGCCGGCGCCGTTGGGTCCGATCAGGGCCGTGATCGAGCCGCGCTCGACGCGAAACGAGCAGTCGTCGACGGCGCGAATACCGCCAAAGTACTTGCAGAGCCCGCGCACCTCGAGCACGGCTGCCCCCCGGCTAGCGAGGGCGGAGGCGGCAAGTTGCCTCCGCCTCCAGCCATGCGCGAGCCGTCACCACTTGGGTTTCGGATAGATGATGGGCGATACGCCTTCCATTCCGGCGGCCGGGTAGACGTATTTGATCTTCCGGTTCTGCCATTGAACCAGCAGGAATGGCCGGTCGTGCGGTAAGCCACGCTCGTCCCACGAGAAGTCTCCGAGCACGGTCTTGACGGGGTTGCCGGGTGTGCGCGCTCTCAGCCACGCGATCAGTTTTGCGTTGTCGGTCGTGCCCGTGCCGCGAATGGCTTGCTCGACGCCCTGGCAGACGGCAAACGGGATCGCGGAGTCTTCGTCGGCGTCGCGCCCAAACGCCTTCTTGAAGTCGCGCTGGAAGTCCTGGTTCGCGTAGGGCTTGCCGGACAGGAGGCCCTTGAACGGCACGGCGCCGTCCCAGGAGGAGTGCACGAGCACGCCCGCGCTGTCCGGGCCGAGGCCTTTCTCGAACTCGACCTGGGTGCCCTGGCTCAGATAGAGCGCTTTGGGCTGCGCCTTGACCGTCTTGAGCGCGCGGGTGAGCTGCACGGCCTCTTCCGCCGAGGCGGTCAGTCCGATCACCAGCTCGGCGCCGGAACGCTTGATCGAGTTGGCGAGATTGAGCCAGTCGGAGAAGCCTTCCTCCGGCCAGGTTTCGGTGTAAACGACCTTGATGCCGCTTGCCGCGAGGAAGCCCGGCGCCATGTCGGCGACGATCTTGTCGCTTCCCGGCTGCTTCACTTTCTCGCCGAGGAACCCGGCCCGGATGCCGTTGGCGAAGAAGTCGTCGGCATGGACCAGCGCCGCCGTCTTGGGCATGTTCTTGCCCGTCATTTCCTTGAGCGCCTGGACCAGCGTCTTGCCGGTATACTCGGCGGCGTTCTGCTGGAAGTAGAAAATGTTCTTGTGCCCCTGCGTCCAGATGCGCAACGCGCCGCCGGAGGGCACCGGATGAAGGCGGTTGTTCCTGGCAAGCAGCGACGAGACCGGGAAGGTCAGCTTGCTCGAGAACGTGCCGAAGGTAACGTCGACGTTGTCGAGATTGATGAGCCGCTCATACTGGTTTATCGCGGTCTCGGTGTCGGAACGGTTGTCGCTCACGATCAGAGTCACGGGGCGACCGAGAAGCCCGCCTCTGTCGTTGATCATCTTGATGCAGAGTTCGAAGCCTTCCTTGTGCTTCTGTCCGGTCACCGAGAAACCGCCGGTCAGCGGCAGCGAAGAGCCGATCTTGATCGGTTTCTGCGCGTGCGCCGGCAGCGAAAGCATCACCACAGCGGCCGCCCACGCAGCGGATGTCGAAAGCTTTCTGGCTAACATGCGATTCTCCCTTGGTTCTCACGCAATAAATTGAGCAACAGGAAATTCACCAACGGCGATCCGCGCCGGTCTTGAGCCGGACAAGCGGTCGGCTACCGAGCAATCTACTCTCTCCGCAAGACCGCGGCAACCTCCATCCCGCAAGCCCCGGAGCATGCGGCGCTTTCCTCCAGCTCCGCCACATTCTTGACGCCCGGCACGACCGTGGCGATGTGCGGATTGTCGAGGCAGAAACGTAACGCCGCCTGCGACAGGCTGGCGCAGGCCCCCTTTTTCAAATAGCTGAGTGTCCGGCTCCGGGCAAAGTCACGCGCCACGTCCGAGTCCGGGGCGACTTTCCTGTCCAGCTTGTCCGTGAGCGCCCCGGCTGCGTGGGCGCGGATGCAGATGATTCCGATGTCGTACCGGCGGGCGACTTCGATGGCCCGGCCCTGGTCCGCATCGTCGAATCCGCTGGGCGGCGGGGACGCCGCCGTGCGGTTCAGCAAGTTGTAGAGTATCTGGGTGGTGTGAAACACGCCGCTTGCGAGCAGCGGCTCGATGACCTCGGGATGCCCATCCCACGCGGTGATGCCGAGGAAACGTGCCTTGCCTTCCTCGACCACTCGCTGCATGGCGTGGCCGAGCGCCAGGCCCTGCTCCAGTGTCAGCCGATAGGCGTAGCGGGGCGGCGGCCCGGCCGCCGCCAGGTACTGGCCCGCTTCCGGTCCGAGCTGGTGGTGGATTTGCAGCACGTCCACATGGTCCGTGCGCAGGCGCCGCAGGCTCTGCTCCACCGAGCGCCGCACGGCACCCGCCATGTCGGCGAGGTCTTCCGCGGTTTGCAGCCGCACTTTCGTGGCGATGTAGACGCGGTCCCGCAGACCGTCGAGCCCGCGACCCAGGATCTCCTCCGACTTGCCGCGGCCGTACATGGGCGAGGTATCGAAGAAGTTGATGCCCAGCTCCACCGCCCGGTGCACGAGCCGGATGCATTCCGCGTCCGTCGTCGCGCCCCACACTTGCCCGATGCCCGCTCCGCCCACGCCCACTTCGGAGACGGAGAGGCTCGTGCGGCCGAG
>DASWHI010000186.1:0-3258 GCA_036398235.1 Burkholderiales bacterium | reverse complement strand
ATTCAACATCGGCGCGTTGTCACTGGCAATCGGCTTGTTCTGGGGCGGTTCAATTCTGCTGGTGGGAGTGGTGAACCTGATCTCACCGGGGTACGGGCAAATGTTCCTTCAGCTCGCCGCTTCCATCTACCCGGGCTACCGCGGGGGTGCGTCGTTCGGGCAAGTCATCATCGGCACGCTGTACGGGCTGGTGGACGGAGCGATCGGCGGCGCCATCTTCGCGTGGCTTTACAACTGGCTCTCGGCGTTCTTCCGCCCGGCCGCGTGAGCCGGGCGGGCGCTGCTCGCTAACTACCGCCACGCTTACCGTTCGATCGTCGCCGGCGCGGGGAGCGGAATGCGGCTTGCGTGGCCCGACAAGGGAAGGACGAAGCTAGCGAAATGAGGATCTCGGTCGTCGTTCCCGCATACAACGAAGAGCGCTTGCTGCACGGCACGCTCCGCAGCATCGGCGCGGCCATGGAGGCGTTCGACCGGCGCGGCTGGACATCCGAGCTCATCGTGTGCGACAACAATTCCACAGACCGCACGGCGTCGATCGCCCGGGAGGCGGGAGCGCGCGTCGTATTCGAGCCGGTGAACCAGATCAGCCGCGCGCGCAATAGGGGCGCCGCCGAGGCCGGCGGGGACTGGATCTTTTTCGTGGACGCCGATTCGCAGCCCACCGTGGCGCTTTTTTCCGAAGCGGCCGACGCCATCGCCGCCGGGCGCTGCCTGGCGGGAGGCTGCACCGTCACCTACGCGAACCCGCCTCGCGGCGTGGCGCTCGCGGTTGGAATGTGGAATGCGCTGAGCAGGGTCACGCGGTGGGCGGCGGGGTCGTTCATCTTTTGCGAGGCGACGGCGTTTCGCGAGACGGGCGGCTTCAGCGAGGAGCTCTACGCCAGCGAGGAAGTCGATCTCTTCCGGCGCCTGAAGCGCATGGCGCGCCGCAACTGGCGGACGATCGTGATTCTTCATCGCCATCCCCTGCTCACCAGCGACCGCAAGCTGCGGCTCTACTCCTGGGGCGAATTGTCCCGGTTCGCGCTCAAGACCATCGTGTCGCGCGGGAAGACGCTGCGGCGGCGGCAGGACTGTTTTGCGTGGTACGACGGCAAACGATAGCCGGGTCCGCGTCATGCCCGTCGTCCTGATCGAAAATTTCCGCGCGGTCTTCTATGCGCCGTTCTACGCGGCCTGCGCGCTCGGGGCGTACGAGGCGGAGGGACTCGAAGTCGAGCTGAAGCCCGCCGCCGAGCTGGGCAAGGCCCTGCAGGCGGTGAGCGCCGGCGCGGGCCAGGTGTCGTGGGGCGGGCCGCTGCGGATCCTCGCCGCCCTGGACAAAGACCCGAAGTGCGGGTACGTCGCGTTCTGCGAGGTAGTGGGACGCGATCCCTTCTACCTCGTCGGGCGCACGCCGAATCCCGGCTTCACGCCCGCGCAATTGCCCCGGTGGACGCTCGCCGCGGTCACCGAGGTGCCGACGCCGTGGATCTGCCTGCAGCACGATCTACGGCGGGCCGGGATCGCGCCCTCGGCGGTGAAGCTCGCCCGCGGGCGCACCATGGCGGAGAACGCTGCCGCACTGCGCGCGGGCGAAGTGGACGTGATCCAGGTATTCGAGCCCTACGCGCAGGCCCTGCAGGAGGACGGCGCCGGGCACGTGTGGTACGCCGCCGCGAGCCGCGGGCCGACCTCGTACACCTCGCTCAATACGACGCGCGGCTTCATCGAGCGGGAGCCGGAAACCGTCCTGCGCCTCACGCGGGCGATGTACCGCACGCTCAAGTGGATCGCGACGCGAGACGGGCGCGCCCTGGCGGAAGCCATTGCCGGCTATTTCCCCGACATCCCCGTGGCGCGGCTCGCTGCCTGCTGCGATCGCTACCGGTCGCTCGGGCTCTGGAACCGCACCCCTGTCCTTCAGCGGGAAGGCCTGGAGTGGCTGCGCGATGCCATGCTCGCCGCCGGCGCGATCGGCAACTGCTTCGCCTATGAGGACTGCGTGGACATGCGGTTCGCGGAACAGGTCCTGCGCGAGGACCCACCGCCCGTCCACTCGGATTCATAATACGAAACTCGAGCCCGTCCCGGATCAGGTTCGGAGCCTGTCATGCCCCATCGTTTCATCATTGCCGACGTCTTCACGGAAACCGCCTTCGGCGGCAACCAGCTCGCCGTCTTTCCGGACGGGCGCGGCCTGTCCGACCGGGCGATGCAGGCGCTCGCGCGCGAGTTCAACTTCGCCGAAACCACTTTCGTCCTGCCGCCGCAGGACCCCCGCCACTTACGGCGCGTGCGGATCTTCACGCCGAGGACCGAGCTGCCCTTCGCCGGCCACCCGACGGTCGGCACGGCCGCGGTGCTCGTCCGTCTCGGACTGGTCCCGCTGTCCGACGGCGCGGCCACCGTCGTTCTCGAGGAAGGAATCGGGCCGATCGCGGTCGAAATCCGGCTCCGCGGGGAGACCGTCTTCGCCCATCTGGTCACGGAGAAGGAAGTCGAAAGCCCGTCCGCCCGCCCCGCGCCCAATGCAGCGGCATCCGCGCTCTCGCTCCCCGAGGACGCCGTCCTCGAAACCTGGTTCGCGGGCGTGGGCGTGCGCTTCTGCTTCGTTCATCTGGCATCCCGGGAGGCGGTCGACCGCGCCGTCCTCGATCGCGCCGCGTGGTCCACGAATTTCGCCAACGCCTGGTCGCCCAACCTGTACTTCTTCGCCGGCGGGCTCGCGCCCGGCAGCCGCCTCTACGCGCGCATGTTCGCGCCCGCCCTGGGGATCGACGAGGATCCTGCAACCGGCTCGGGCGCCGCGGCGCTGGCCGGTTTCCTTGCTGCCAGATCGCCAGGCGAGAATGGGACCTTCAAATGGGAAATCGACCAGGGTATCGCCATGGGCCGTCCGAGCTTCATCGAGGCTTCGGCGGAGAAGCGCCGTGGACGCTCCGCCAGAGTAAAGGTCGGCGGGGCCACGGTGCTGGTCGGCGAGGGGACAATAACTGTATTTGCATGAACCGCGCACTCGCCACTTCCATTGCCGCCTTTCCCTTCGTGCTCGCCTTCGGGCTGTACGCGAGCGGCACGCTGGAACGGATCGACGTCTTCGAGGCAATCCCGGAGGAGTTGATCGTAAAGGCCGCGTTGGTCGCGGCCGCTCAGACGCTCGCCCCGGCCGGCGAAGCGGCGGCTGGCTGCTGCGAGCCCGCGCCTTCCAAGTCCGAGTGCTGCGCACCTGTCCGAGCCGACTCGATTCGAACTTCCCACGACGGCGCACGGTCG
>DASWHI010000185.1:0-10218 GCA_036398235.1 Burkholderiales bacterium | reverse complement strand
CCATTGCATGGGCTATTCGACCACCTTGAGCCGCGCCGCCTCCGGCGCCTCGATCTCGGCCGACTCGATGCGCTGGAACTGCTGCGAGATCTTGCCGCCGGTGATCTGGATCTTCTCCGCGTCCTCATGCGCCTGGCGGATGTGGTCGGCGAGCTTCTTCAGGCGATCGTCGAACCGGGCGAACTCCACGGCGAGACGCGCGAGCGCCTCCTTGATGACGTGAATCTGCTTGCGCGTCTCCACGTCCTTCAGCACCGCGCGCGCGGTGTTGAGGACCGCCATCAGCGTGGTCGGCGACACGATCCACACCCGCTTGCCGATCGCATAGTCCACCACCTCGGAGTGGTAGGCGTGGATCTCGGCGAACACCGCCTCCGCCGGCACGAACATCACGGCGCCGTCCGAGGTCTCATTGTCCACGATGTATTTCGAGGCGATCGCGTCGACGTGTTTTCTCACGTCCGCGCGGAACGCCTTCTGCGCGATCGCCCGGTCGGCCTCGTTGGCCTTCGGGTCGAGCATCAGCTTGTAGTTCTCGAGGGGGAACTTCGAGTCCACGCACACCAGGCCTGTCGGCGCGGGCAACTTCAGCACGCAATCCACCCGCATGCCGTTCGAGAGCGTGTATTGCATCTCGAAGGCCTGGGTCGGCAACACGTTGCGCACCAGCGCCTCGAGCTGCACTTCGCCGAACGCACCGCGCGAGCGCTTGTCGCCGAGCAGCTCCTGCAGGCTCACCACGCTGCCGGTCAGCGTCTCGATCTTCTTTTGCGCCTCGTCGATGGTGGCGAGGCGCTGCATCACGTTGACGAAGGTCTCGTTGGTCTTCTTGAAGCCCTCCTCGAGCCGCTCGTTCACCTTCCCGGCGATCTGCTCGAGCCGCTGGTCGATCTTGGCACCGAGCTTCTCGGTGGACTCGCCAAGATTGCCGGCGAGCGAAAGCTGGAGCCGGTGGAGGGTCTCCCGGGTCAGGTTAAGCTCCTCGGAAAGGCGGGAATTCAGGCGATCGGACTGCTGGGCGAGCCCGCCGTGGAGATCGGTCAGCATCGCCCGGTGCCGCTCCTCGAGCACGCGGGCGAGATCCTCGGGCAGCTTCCTCACCGCGGTGGCCTGGACCGCCAGCCTCGCGATCAGCAGGACGAGAACGAGGACGGCGACCCCCAGAATCACCAACAGGATGTCGGGCATCGCCTGCGAATTATATCAGCCAAGCGCGCGCAGCACCTTGAGCGGCGCCACCTCCAGCACACGGCGCGTGCCGAGGGTGCCGGCCGCCGCAACACCGAGAGCGCCGCCGGCGATCCCGATCAGCCACACCGCCGGGTCCGGCGCATAGGCGAGGCGCAGAAATCCGTGCGCGATGTAGTAGGCGAGACCGCTCGCGCCTGCCGCCGCCACGAAACCCGCCGCCGCCCCGGTCAGGCCGAATTCGGCAAGGTGCACGCGGCGGATCTGGACGCGGCTCGCGCCCAGCGTGCGCATGATGGTTGCCTGGTAGAGCCGCTCGTCCTGGGTACTGGCGACGGCCGCGTAGAGCACCACCAGGCCGGCGGCGATCGTGAACAGGAACACGAACTGCACCGCCAGCGCGGCGTGGTCCATCATCCGCTGCACCTGGGACAGCACCTGTGCGACGTCGATGAGGACGATATTGGGAAAGGCCTTCACCAGCGCGTTGAGTACTTCGACCCGCCCGCCCGGCAGGTGAAAGCTCGTGACGTAGGTCGCGGGGTAGCCGTCGAGCAGCCCGGGCGGGGCCACGACGAAGAAATTGACGTTGAAACTGTCCCAGTCCACGCTGCGCAGGCTCGTCACCGTGGCAGTGACCGCGGTTCCTGCGATGTCGAACGTGAGCGCGTCGCCCATGCCGATGCCAAGTGCCTCGGCAAGGCCCCGCTCCACGGAAAACTGGTCCGCGGGCGCGGGGGCGCCCTCCCACCAGCTTCCGGCGACGATGCGATTGTCCGCCTGCAGGCGAGTAGCCCACGACAGATTGAACTCTCGCGTGACGAGGCGCCGCGCCCGCTCGTCCGTGTAGTCGTCCGCCGTCACGCTGCGTCCGCCGATCTCGACGAGCCGCCCGCGCACCATCGGAAAGAGCTCCGGGGCGGCCGTGCCGCGCTCGGCGAGAAAGCGCCCGATGGCCGCGACCTGGTCCGGCTGGATGTTGATGATGAAGCGGTTGGGGGCGTCCCGCGGCAGGCTCTCGCGCCACGTCCGCAGCAGATCGTCACGGATCAGGGTGAGCGTGAGCAGCGCCATGATGCCCAGCGCAAGCGCCACGACCTGGAGGATCGTGGCGCCCGTCCTGCGCCGCAGATTCGCGACGCCAAATCGCCATGAGACGCCGCGCGCGCGCAGCGTCCCCACCGCGCGCAGCAGCAGCCAGGTCAGCGCGCACGCGATCGCCATGGCCGCGACGAACCAGCCGAGTACGGTCAGCCCGAGCCGCAGCTCCTGCGCGCGCCACAGGATCATCGCGGCGATGACGCCCATGCCGAGCGCATACGCAAACAGTCCCGGGCTGCCGGGAACGCCGAGCTCGCGCCTCAACACCCGCAGCGTGGGCACCTGGGCGAGGCTCACGAGCGGCGGCAGCGCAAAGCCCAGCAGCAGCAGCCATCCCACGGCGGCCCCGTGGAGTGCCGGCAGCAGGCTCGCCGGCGGCAGCGTCACCGTGACCACCCGGCCGAGCCAAAGAACCAGCACCGCCTGGGCGCCCGCCCCGATTGCGGTCCCGGCCGCGGCGGCGAGCACGCCCAGCACCGTGAAATGCACGGCGTAGAGCCGGATGATCAGGGCCTGGCTCGCACCGAGGCAGCGCATCAGTGCACAACCGTCGAGGTGGCGCTGCAGGTAGCGCCGCGCCGCGAGGGCGATTGCCACCGCGGCGAGCAGCACGCTCGTCAGCGCCGCCAGGTTGAGATATTTTTCGGCGCGCTCGAGCGCCGAGCGGACCTCGGGGCGGGCGTCGCGCACACCCTCGATGCGGATGCCCGGCCGCAGCCGCGGCTGTGCCCAGGCACGGTACGCGTCTACTGTTTCGCTGTCCCCCGCAATGTGCAACCGGTAGCGGACGCGGCTGCCCGGTTGCACCAGGCCGGTCGCGGCGAGGTCGTGAGCGTTCAGGACGACGCGCGGCGCGCCGCTCAGAAATCCCAGCTCCACCCCGGGCTCGTGGGTGACCACGGCCCCGACCGCGAACCGGCTGTTGCCCAGGCCGACGCGGTCCTCCGCCGCGATATCGAGCGAGGTGTGCAGTCGCTCGTCCACCCACACCGTCCCCGGACCGGGAATCGTCCCGGCGACGCGGTCGGGACCGAACAGGCGCTCGGCGATGCGCAGTTCCCCGCGCAGCGGGTAGCCGGGGGAGACCGCCTTGACCTCGGCCAGGACGGCGCGGTCGCGCAGCATCACCATGCTGGGGAAGCGCAGGATCTCGGTCGCGGCGAGCCCGCGGCGTGAGGCTTCCCGCCGCAGCTCTGGGTCGAGCGGACTGGAGTCGGAGATCACGAGATCGGCTCCCAGCAGCCGGTTGGCCTCGAGCTCGAGCACCTGCTGCACGCGGTCGGTGAAGAAACCGACGGTGGTGACGGCGGCAACCGCGATCACGATCGCGGCCGCGATCAGCGTGATCTCCCCTGCGCGCCAGTCGCGCGCGAGCAGCCGCCACGCTAGGCGGATTTCCCGCGCGAAACTCATGCGATCAACACCTCGAACCGCCAAGCCGCCAAAAAGCATTCAAAAATTACAACCAAACAAGACTGTCGGCCCTGTTCCCCGCCGAGGTTCAACGCTCGACCGTTTACTTCTCGAACTGTCGTTGAATGCATTTTGGCGTCTTGGCGGTTAATCACCGTCGCTTTGTAACCGGCCGGCGGCGAGATGCAGCACGCGATTACAGCGCCCGGTAATCGCCTCGTCGTGGGTGACAAGCAGCAGCGTCGTGCCGCTCTCGCGGTTCAACTCGAACAGGAGATCGATGACCTGGCCGCCCGTCGCTGCATCCAGGTTGCCGGTCGGCTCGTCGGCGAAGAGAAGTTTGGGCCGGGTGACGAACGCGCGCGCGATCGCCACGCGCTGCTGCTCGCCGCCGGAGAGCTGCTTGGGATAATGATGCAGGCGCTCGGCGAGACCCACGCGCGCGAGCATCGCCCGCGCCGGCGCCGCCGCTTCCGCCGTGCTGGCGAGCTCGAGCGGCAGCATCACGTTTTCCAGCGCGGTCATCGCTGGCAGCAGCTGGAACGACTGGAACACGAAGCCGACCATCCGGCCGCGCAGCGCGGCGCGGCCATCCTCATCGAGTGCGTAGAGGTCGTGCCCGTCGATGCCAACCGACCCGGCGCTCGGGGTATCGAGTCCCGCCAAGAGGCCCAACAGGGTGGACTTTCCGGACCCCGACACTCCGACGATCGCCACCGCCTCCCCGGCGCGGACCTCGAAACTCACGTCGGAGAGAATGGTCAGTTCGGTAGTGCCGGTGGTAACCTGCTTGCCCATTCCCGAGGCCCTGAGGATGATCTGCGCGCGGCTGTTCGACATCGTGGTGCGTCTAGTGTTGGTGTGCGCGCTCGCGGCTCCCGCTGCGGCGTCCTCCGCCGCGACCATCCTGGTCCTGGGCGACAGTCTGTCGGCGGGATACGGCCTGCCCCGGGAACAGGGCTGGGTGCAGCTGCTCGAGCAACGCCTGCGCGCGGAAAACCCGGATTATAAGGTAGTCAACGCGAGCATCAGCGGGGAAACCACCGTCGGCGGCCGCACTCGAATCGACGCCCTGCTCAAGACGCACCGCCCTGCCCTCGTCATACTCGAACTGGGAGCGAACGACGGACTGCGCGGGGCGACGCCGGAATCGATCCGCCGCAACCTGGAAGCGATCAGCGATGCGTGCCGCCGCGCCCAGGCGCGCGTGCTCCTGGTGGGAATTCGCCTGCCACCCAACTATGGCATGGAGTACACCGTGAAGTTCCAGAACGTGTTCGGCGCCGTCGCGAGCAGCCGCAAGCTGCGGCTAGTGCCGTTCCTGCTCGATGGCTTTCCCGAGAACCGTGAGCTGTTTCAGGACGACGGCATTCATCCGACCGCCGCGGCCCAGCCGTTGATGCTCGAAACCGTGTGGAAGGAGCTGCGCCCGCTCCTCAAGTGACGACGACGCGCGGGGTGCCGGCGCTGAACGTGCCAATTGCCGCTGCTTGCCGAAATCCCTCGCTCTTGAAGACTTCCAGCACTGCGGGCGCAGTCGCGGAATCGCACGCAACGAGCAGGCCGCCGCTGGTCTGGGGGTCGGTGAGGATCTTGCGGCGCCATTGCGGCCATTCCGCCGGCAGCGCGACCTCCTCCTGGCAGCTCGCCCAGTTGCGATCCGAGGCGCCGGTCGCGTAGCCAGCCTCCACCAGGTGGCGCGCCGCCGACAGGATCGGAACGCGTTCGAACTCGAGCCGCGCCTGGAGCTTCGAGCCGCGGCAGATCTCGAGCAGGTGCCCGAGGAGACCGAAGCCGGTGACATCGGTCAGCGCGTGCACTCCCTCCATCTCCGCGAGCTTGAGCCCTGGCGTGTTGAGCTGGGTCGCGGTCTCCAGCATCTGGCGATAGGCCTTGTCCTTCAGCTCCCCTTTCTTCAGCGCGGCACCCATCACGCCGATGCCGAGTCCCTTGCCGAGGATCAGGACGTCGCCCGGCCGCGCGCGGTCGTTGCGCTTGACCTTGGCGGGATCGATCAGCCCCAGCGCCACCAGCCCGTAGAGAGGCTCGGGCGAATCGATGGAGTGCCCGCCGGCGATCGGCACGCCCACCTGCTCGCATACGTCATGGCCGCCGGCGACGATTCGCTGCACGGCGGAGGTCGGGAGCTTTCCGAGCGGCACGCCGAGGATCGCCAGCGCCATGATGGGACGCGCGCCCATCGCGTAGACGTCCGAAATCGCGTTGGTCGCGGCGATGCGCCCGAAATCGTAGGGATCGTCCACGATGGGCGTGAAGAAATCCGTGGTCGCGACCAGGGCCTGGGACTCGTTCAGGCGATACACCGCCGCGTCGTCACTCGTCTCGTGACCGACCAGGAGATTGGGCCACGTCCTGCCCTGCGGCGTCCCCGCAAGCACTTCGCTCAGCAACGCTGGCGTGAGCTTGCAGCCTCACCCGCCGCCGTGCGCGAGCTGGGTCAGCCGGATCGCTGTGCCTTCCGTAGGCTTGTTCATGATTTCCCGTAAACTAACGATCGTCGTGACAACTGCTGCCTCCGATCGACCCCTCACCCCTTCCCCCTCTCCCGAGTGGAGAGGGCAAATGGGCACCGGTAACTGGGTTGTCACCCATTTACCGAAGGCTCGATAGGCCGGTGCACGCAGAAACAACAAGGATTCCCGTGCGAGGACCGGCCACGGCAACCGTAGCACACCTGCCCGATTTTGACGAGGTCATCGACGTTCGCTCCGAGGATGAGTTCACCGAGGACCACGTCCCCGGCGCGATCAGCTGCCCCGTTCTCGACAACACCGAGCGTGCGCGCGTCGGGACAATCTACAAGCAGCGCTCCGCGTTCGAGGCCAAGAAAATCGGCGCGGCACTGGTGAGCGCCAATATCGCGCGGCACCTGAACGAGCGGTTTCTCGACCGGCCGCGCGAGTGGCGGCCGCTCGTCTACTGCTGGCGCGGCGGCAACCGCAGCGACGCGTTCGCGCACGTGCTGCATCAGGTCGGCTGGCGGGTCGGCCGGCTCGACGGCGGCTACCGCGCGTATCGCCGGGCGGTGATCGCAGACCTCGAGCGCCTGCCGCGCAGGTTCCGGTTGCGCGTCCTGTGCGGACTGACCGGCAGCGGAAAGAGCCGCCTGCTGCGCGCGATACAGGATGCCGGCGGGCAGGTGCTCGACCTGGAGGTGCTCGCCGCGCACCGCGGCTCGGTGCTCGGGGAGCTGCCGGACGCTCCGCAACCGACGCAGAAGATGTTCGAAAGCCTGGTGTGGGCGGCGCTGCGCGGGTTCGACCGCAAGCGGCCGGTTTACGTCGAGGCCGAAAGCCGCAGGATCGGCATGCTGCGCGTGCCCGAGGCGCTGATCGAGGCGATGTGGGCGGCCGATTGCATCCTGCTGGAGGCGCCGGACGCGGCACGGGTCGAACTCCTCAAGCGCGAATACGCGCACTTTCTCGAGCAGACCGGGGCGCTGGCGCGGCGCCTCGAGCTGCTCCTGCCCCTGCATGGACATGCGATCATCGGGAAGTGGAAGGAGCTCGCGGCTGCGCGGCGCTGGGACAAGCTCATCGTCGAGCTGCTGGTGCGGCATTACGATCCGGCCTACATCCGCTCGACCGGCAAGCATTACACCGCTCTCCCGCGCGCGCTGAAGCTCGCGCTCGGGAGCGCGGACGCGGCGGCATTTGCAGCCCTCGCCCGCCGCTGCCAGGATACAGAAAATACTTCGTGAAGCTAGGCCTGCGCATCGAAGTCGCCACCCTGCGCGGCACGCGCAAAGCCGTGCCGCGGCTCGCCGCCGCGCTGAAGGAGGCGGGCGCGGGGGGAACGTTTCTCTTCAGCCTCGGCCCCGATCACACCGGGCGCGCGCTCGGGAGTCTCCCGCGCGTGAAGCGGCTAAGATGCTACGGACCCGCCGCGCTCGTCTCGGGTACGCTGCTGCCCGGTGCCGACATCGGCGCGCGCGGTGCCGACGCGATGCGCTCGGTGGAGGCGGAGGGACACGAGGCCGGCATCCTCGCCTACGACCGCGTGCGCTGGCTGAAGCAGATTGGCGCCGCCAGCGAGGCGTGGACGGCGGCCGCCCTGCAGCGCGCCCGCGAACGATACGAGGAGATCTTCGGTGCCGCCGCGTTGACGCACGGCGCGCCGGGATGGCGGATGAATCGCTATGCGTTCCGCTACGCGCAACGCCTCGGCTTCCGGCATTGCTCGGACACGCGCGGCACTGGCCCGTTCATTCCGGTCGTCCGCGGCGAGCTCGTCGCCTGCCCGCAGCTGCCGACGACGCTGCCCACGCTGGACGAGCTGCTCGCCGAGGGCAATACGCCCGATGAGGCGGTGCGGCGGCTGCTCGAGGCGAGCCGCGACCCGGCCCCGACCGGTCACGTCTACGCATTGAGAGCGGAGGTCGAGGGAACCGTGTTCGCGCCCGCGCTGCGCGCGTTGCTCGCGGGCTGGCGGTCCATGGGCTACCGCGTGGTTTCGCTGCGCGAGTACGCGGCCGGACTCAATCTCGCCCACCTGCCGCGGCGCAATGTTGTACTGCAGTCGAACCAGGGGACCGGCGCTCCGGTTGCGACCGAGGGCGAGGAGTTTCTCGCTATATAATGGTTGAATCGGAACAGCAAAACGTCCGCCGAATGGTAGACAAGCCAGCGCCCGATTTCGAGCTGCCCGCGACCGGCGGCAAGACGTTCCGCCTCTCCCGCGCCAAAGGCGCTCCGCTCGTGCTCTACTTCTATCCGAAGGACAACACTCCGGGCTGCACCGCGGAGGGCCAGCAGTTCCGCGATCTCTATCTGGAATTCCAGAAGCTCGGCTGCGCGATCTACGGCGCCTCCCGCGACAGCATCAAGTCGCACGAAGCCTTCAAGGCAAAGATGAGATTCCCTTTCGATCTGCTGTCCGACGACGAGGAGGCGGCCTGCAAGCTCTACGGCGTCATCAAGATGAAAAACATGTATGGCAGGAAAGTCCGTGGCATCGAGCGCAGCACTTTCGCGATCGATGCCAAGGGCGCCGTGCGCCGCGAGTGGCGCGGCGTGCGGGTGCCGGGCCACGTGCAGGAGGTGCTCGATTTCATGAAGACCCTAAAGCCATGACCCTGCACAAGCCCGCGTCCGCTCCTTCCACCGCCGTCGCCCGCCTCCCCGTTCCCGGCAAGCTCTTCGTGCTCGACACGAACGTCCTGATGCACGATCCCACGAGCCTGTTCCGGTTCGAGGAGCACGACCTCTACATCCCGATGGCGACGCTGGAGGAGCTCGACCACAACAAAAAGGGCGTGTCGGAGGTCGCGCGCAACGCCCGCCAGGTGAGCCGTTACCTCGACGAGTTGATCAGCCGCTGGGACGAAGCCATCGCGGCGGGAATCGCGCTCGCGATCCACGGCGACAAGACCGCCACCGGCCGCCTCTACCTGCAGACCGAGGCCGTCAACGGGGGCGTTCCCGCCGGGCTTGCCGGCGGCACCGACAACCAGGTCCTCGCGGTCGTCAAACACCTGCAGGAGCTCCACGCCAGGCGCCAGGTGATCCTGGTGACGAAAGACATCAACATGCGCATCAAGGCGCGCGCGCTGGGGCTCGCCGCGGAGGACTACTTCAACGACAAGGTGCTCGAGGACACCGATCTCCTTCACACCGGCTCGCGCGCGCTGCCGGAGGACTTCTGGGAAAGCCACGGCCGTGAAATGGAATCGTGGCAGCAGTCCGGGCACACGTATTACCGGGTGCGCGGCCCGCTGTGCGGTGAGCTGCTGGTGAACGAATTCGTCTACCTCGAGGCCGAGCGCCCGTTCCACGCCCAGGTCAGGGAAGCGGGCGGCAAGACCGCGGTTCTCGCCACGCTGCGCGACTACGGCGGCCAGCGGCACAACGTGTGGGGAATCACCGCGCGCAACCGCGAGCAGAATTTCGCGTTGAACGCCCTCATGAACCCGCAGATCGACTTCGTGACGCTGCTCGGCCAGGCCGGCACCGGCAAGACGCTGCTCACGCTCGCCGCCGGCCTGATGCAGACGCTGGAGCAGAAGCACTACACCGAGATCATCATGACGCGGGTCACGGTGCCGGTGGGCGAGGACATCGGCTTCCTGCCCGGCACCGAGGAGGAGAAGATGAACCCGTGGATGGGAGCGCTCGAGGACAACCTCGACGTGCTCAACAAGAGCGATGACGAGGCGGGCGAATGGGGCCGGGCGGCCACGCGCGACCTCATCCGCTCGCGCATCAAGGTGAAGTCGCTCAACTTCATGCGCGGGCGCACCTTCATCCACAAGTACCTGATCATCGACGAGGCGCAGAACCTGACGCCGAAGCAGATGAAGACGCTCATCACGCGCGCCGGGCCTGGCACGAAGGTCGTGTGCCTCGGCAACATCGCCCAGATCGACACGCCCTACCTGACCGAGGGCAGCTCGGGGTTGACCTACGTGGTCGACCGCATGAAAGGCTGGTCGCACAGCGCGCACGTGACGCTCACGCGCGGGGAGCGCTCGCGCCTCGCGGACTACGCCGCCGAAGC
>DASWHI010000184.1:0-1998 GCA_036398235.1 Burkholderiales bacterium | reverse complement strand
TGTCGAGCCGGGCTTCTCCCGGCGCGCTCAATGAGCTAACCCATGGCCCTGCCCCTGGAAGGCGTGAAAGTCCTGGATTTCACCGCGGTGATGGCGGGCCCGTACTGCACGCTGATGCTCGCCGATATGGGGGCGGAAGTCACCAAGATCGAGAGCTTCCCCGAGGGCGACGCCTCGCGGCATTTCGATCCCAAGGTGAACGGCGAGAGCTACTGCTTCGCGGTGCTGAACCGCAACAAGAAGAGCCTTGCCCTCAACCTCAAGGACGCCCGCGGCAAGGACGTCTTCATGAAGCTCGCGCGCGACGCCGATATCCTGGTCGAAAACTATCGGCCCGGCGTCACCCGCAATCTCGGCATCGACTACCCGGCGATCCAGGCGGTCAACCCGGACATCCTCTACGCTTCCATCTCCGGCTTCGGCCAGACCGGTCCCTTCAGCGGCAAGGGCGGCTTCGACATCATCGCCCAGGGCATGAGCGGCATCATGACGATGACCGGCGAGCCGGGCGGGCGGCCCGCGAAAGTCGGCATTGCGATGAACGACATCGCCGCCGGCACGACCGCGCTCTATTCCATCCTCGGCGCCTACATCAAGCGGCTGAAGACCGGCGAAGGTGTCTACCTCGAGACCTCGCTCCTGGAGGCGGGAATGGCGTGGACGTTCTGGGAGTTCGGCGCCTATTTCGGGGGCGGCGAGATTCCGATCGCGACCGGCACGCGCCATCGCCGCTCCACGCCGTACCAGGCCTACCGCACGCAGGACGCTTACGTCACGGTCGGCGCCAACAGCGAGAAACTATGGACGGCGTTCTGCACCGGCGTGCTGGAGCGCCCGGAATTGATGGAGGATGCGCGCTTCAAGGCGCGCGCCGCGCGCCTGAAGAACATTGACGCGCTCCAGGAGGAGATCGAGAAGGTGTTTGCCACACAGCCGACCGCGCACTGGGTGAAGAAGCTAGACGCCGCGGGCGTGCCGGGGGGGCCGGTTTTCAACTACGTGCAGGCGTTCGAGAACGAGCACGCGAAGGCGCGCGGCATGGTGGCCGAGATCGACCACCCGCGGATCGGGCGCATGAAGATCATCGGCAACCCCGTCAAGGCGAGTGCCGAGCTCGCGCGCTCGCGCACGCCCGCGCCGTGGCTCGGCCAGCACAGCGCCGAAGTGCTGAAGGGTCTCGGCTACAGTGCCGGGGAGATCGCGTCGCTCTTCGCGGATGGCATCACCTACGACCAGTACCGCGAGAAGGCCACTGCCTGAGATGTGCAGGGCCCTCGCCTACCTCGGGCAGCCGGTGCTGCTCGACAACCTGCTCTACCAGCCCGACTCGGCGCTGGTGAAGCAGTCGTTCATGCCGAAGATGCTGCACCTGCTGAATCTCGCCGGGTTCGGGATGAGGGCGTGGGACCGCGGCTCGCCGGATCCCCTCAAGCCCTACAGCTACGCCTCGACCGCGCTTCCGGTGTTCGACCGCAACTTGAAGTCGCTCGCCGAGAAGATCCGCCCGACCTGCGTGCTCGGCCACGTGCGCGGCGTCGCCTACAACACCGAGGTCGAGATCTCGCTGCAGAACGTGCACCCCTTCCAGTTCCCCGGCGTGCGTCTCGCGCTGGCGCACAACGGCGACCTCGCGCGCTTTTCCGAGATGAAGCCAATCCTGCTCGAATCGATCCGCCCCGAAGTCGCCAACCTGATCCGCGGCACCACCGACAGCGAGTGGATCTACGCCCTCATCGTGTCCCGCCTCGCGGATCCGCAGGGCGCCTGCTCCGCGGACGACCTGGTGCGCGCGGTAGGCGAGTCTTTCGCGATCATTCGCGAGGCGCGCGCGCGGGCGGGTATCGCCACCTCATCCTCGGTCAACCTGTTCCTCACCACGGGCGAACAGATCGCGGCGGTGCGCTATTGCTTCGATTTCGGCTGCTACCGCACCGAGGACCCGGCGAAAGTGCACGAGGCGAACCTGACTTTTCTCTCTCTCTGGTACACCTCGGGGAC
>DASWHI010000183.1:0-5957 GCA_036398235.1 Burkholderiales bacterium | reverse complement strand
TCGGCGAGCTCCAGCAGCGCGGCGGTGAGCACCCGTGCACCGGCGGCGAGATCCTCGGGCCGGGCGTTCTCGGCCTCGTTGTGGCTGATCCCCCGCTCGCACGGCACGAAGATCATGCCGGTCGGACATACCCGCGCGAGGTACATCGCATCGTGACTCGCGCCCGAAGGCATGCGCCGGTGCGCGAGCCCCAGCGCCTGCGCGGCGCGCTCCACGCAGTCCACCACCGCGGGATCGAACGCGCACGGATCGTCGTGGAGCGTGGGCGTGACCTTGACCGAGCAGCGTTTCGCGGCTTTCCGCACCGTCGGCTCGACCGCATCACCCAGGCGCGCGATCGTCGCCGGGTCGGGATGGCGCACGTCGACCGAGAACAAGACGTGGCTCGGCACCGAATTGGGGGAGTTCGGCGTGACCAGCATGCGCCCGACCGTGAAGCGCACCGTGTCGGCTGCGTCGCGCGTGAGTTCGTGCAACGCGTTGATGGCGGCGATCGCCTCGCGCAGCGCGTCCTTGCGCGGCCCGAGCGGCGTCGTGCCGGCATGCGCGGTCTCGCCGAAGACCTCGACATTGAACCAGCGCAGGCCCTGGATGCCGGTCACGATTCCGATGGTTTTTCCCTCCTGCTCGAGCAGCGGCCCCTGCTCGATATGCGTCTCGATATAGGCGGCGGCAGGTGCGGTCAATTCGCGCTTTTCAGACGCCGGCGTGGCGGCGAGCGTCTGCGCCAGCGCATCCTTGAGCGCGATGCCGTCGTTGTCCGTCACCTCGAGAAATTCATGCAGCGTCTTCGCCCCGGTGTAGACCGCTGAACCCATGGTGCAGGGGGGAAAGCGCCCGCCTTCCTCGTTGCTCCACGCGACGAGCTCGATCGGGCGGCGGGTCGCGAGACCCGCTTCCTCGATCGCCTCGAGCGCTTCCAGGCCCGCCAGCACGCCGTAGATGCCGTCGAAACGCCCGCCGCGCGGCTGGCTGTCCATGTGGCTGCCGGTCATCACCGGCGCCGCGCGCGGATCGGCTCCGGCGCGCCGGATGAAGAGATTGCCGATCGCGTCCACGGCCACGGCGAAGTTGCGCGCGCGCGCCCAGGAAATGAGGACCTTCCGCGCCGCGATATCCTCCCGGGAAAACGCCGCGCGGTTGACGCCGTTGCCGGGAATGGCGCCGATTCGCGCCATCTCCATGTGGCGGGCCCACAAACGCTGCTGATCGACGCGGCTGATGGCGTCCTGGACGTCTTCGCGCATAAAATCCGGCAGGCGGTAAACGCTCAAGGGTAAGCGGGAATCGAACTCACGTAAACTTTCAATTTGACGGCGTGGAGGAGCGGCTGCGTGGCGTTTGATCTGGTCTTACGGAATGCGCGGCTTGCGGATCACGGCGCTGCGAGCGCAACGGTCGATATCGCGGTTGCCGCCGGGCGCATCGCCGCCATCGAGCCGCGCATCCCCGGCAACGGCGAGAGCGTGGACGCCGGCGGGCGCTTCGTGTCCCCGGGGCTGGTGGAGAGCCATTTTCATCTCGACAAGTCGCGGATACTTGACCGCGTCGCGCCGCTTCCCGACCGGCGCGCGACCGACCACATGATGCGGACCTCGGCGGTGAAGCACACATTCACGGTCGAGGACGTCTACGGGCGCGCGAGCGCGACGCTCGAGCAGTGCGTGTTGAACGGCATCACCCACATGCGGACGCACGTCGAGGTGGATCCCAATGTGGGTCTGCGCGGCTACGAAGCGGTCGAGCGCCTGGCGAAGGATTACGCCTGGGCGATCGATCTCCAGCTCTGCGTCTTTCTCCAGGAAGGCTGGACCAACGTGCCGGGCGCCGAGGCAAACGTCGTCGCGGCGTTGAAGCGCGGGGCGCAAGTCGTCGGCGGTGCGCCGCGCTACGATGCTGACGGCCCCGGGCAAATCGAGCGCATCTTCACGCTGGCGAAAGAATTCGACGTGGATATCGACATTCACGGCGACGGCGGCTATACGACGCATGACATGATGGTGTGGAAGGTTTGCGATCTCACCGACCGTATCGGCTGGGGCGGGCGTGTCGCGATCGGCCATGGCAACAAGTATTCGTGCCTGCCGCCGGCGGAGCTGGAAGCGCTTGGCCGGCGGCTTGCCGCTTCCGGCGTCGCGGTGACAGTGCTTCCGGCGACCGACCTCTTCACCAGCGGGCGCCACCTCGAGCACACCGTCATCCGCGGCGTCGCGGACGCCAATGCGCTCATCGCGCAGGGGGCGAACTGCTCCATCGCGACCAACAACGTGCTGAATCCCTTCACGCCCTACGGCGACAGCTCGCTGGTGCGGATCGCGAACCTGTACGCGAACGTCGTGCAGCGCGGCACCGCGGAAGATCTTTCCGAGTGCTTCAGGATGCTGACCGATCGCCCGGCGCGCATCCTCCGCCGGCGCGATTACGGCATCGCCGCCGGCAACCCGGCGGACCTCGTGGTCTGGAACGCGCGAACGCCGGCCGAGGTCATCGCAACCGTTGCGCAGCCCCTGATGGGCTTCAAGCGCGGCCGGCGCGTGTTCACGCGCGAGCTGCCGGCGCTGCACCGGCCCGACCTCCCACCACCCCCACCCCAACCCTCCCCCTGAGGGGGAGGGGTCTCCATTTCACCCTCCCCCTGAGGGGGAGGGAATTGTGCGGGGCAGGAGGGGATGAATCAGCGTTCAGGCGCCGCCTTTTTCCCGGAGCAGGGCGCGGTAGGACTCCAGCCGTTTGGCGTTGATTTTCCCCCGCTTGCAAGCCGCGGCGATGGCGCAGCCGGGCTCGGAGGAATGGCGGCAGTCGCGGAAACGGCACTGCCCGAGCCACGGCCGGAATTCGACGAAGGCGTGCGCGAGCGCGGGCCCGTCCACGTGATGCAATCCGAAGAGCTGCATGCCCGGCGAATCGATAACGTGGCTCTCCGCGTCCAGGTGGTAGAGGCGCGTGTGGGTGGTGGTGTGGCGCCCGGAATCGAGCGCGGCTGAAATTTCCGCAACGCGCACCGCGGCGGCGGGAATGAGCCCGTTGATGATCGTCGACTTGCCCATCCCGGACTGGCCGACCAGCACGCTGGTCTCGCCTTTCAGGTGCGGCAGCAGGGGACCGAGGTCGCGCTTGGCCGACAACGCCACCAGGCGGTAGCCAAGTTCGCGGTAGAGCTCGAGCGCGCGCAGCGCCGCCGGCGCCTGCGGCAGATCCAGCTTGTTGAGCACGATGAGCGTGGCCATGCCGCCGTGCTCCGCCGCCGCGAGGCACCGGTTCACGAGGTCCTCGTAGAAGCTCGGCACCGGCGCAACCACGATCACGATCTGCGTGACGTCGGCGGCAACGAGCTTCTCGCGCGCGCGGTCGGAGCGGTAGAGCAGCGTCGTGCGCGCGCCCACCGCCTCGATGACGCCCTTGCCGGCGCCGCTGTGCGCGACCGTCACCCGGTCTCCGCACGCGAGCGCGCCGCGCTTTCCTCTCGTCACGCAGTCGAGGGTGGAGCCGTCGGCGAGCTCGACCAGGTAGCGCCGCCCGAAGCTCGCGACGATCCGGCCCTCCAACAGCCTTGACGCGCGGCTCGGGGTTCGTGACTCGTGCTTTGACGGCCTGGTCTGGAACGCGCGCCGCGTCACGGATCGCTTACAGGTCGAAAAGCTTGTCGAGCTTGGCGGCGCAGATGAAATCGTTCTCGGAGAGGCCGTCGATTGCGTGGGTCACGTACTCGACGCGGCAGTGGTCGTAGCCGACCGTCATGTCCGGGTGGTGGTCCTCGCGGTGGGAGATCCAGGCGACCGCGTTCGCGAACGCCATCGCCTGGTAATGATTCTTGAACGCGTAGGTCTTGACGATGCGGCCGCTCTCGAATGCCCAGCCGTCGAGCTGCTTGAGCAGGTTTCGGACTTCCTGCTCGGTGAGCGGTGCGACGCCGCCCTCGCACGGCTTGCACTTTCCCGAGGCGAGATCGGTTACGGTCCTGGCCATGGATCCACCTCACGCTTTCTGAAGGCGGGCGATGCGCGCGACCGCCGGCGGGTGGGAATCGTAGAACACCGAATGCAGCGGGTCCGGCGTGAGCGTCGCGGCATTGTCGCGGTAGAGCTTGATGAGCGCCGAAACCAGATCGCGCGCCGAAGCGTGTGTCGCCGCGAATTGATCGGCTTCGAATTCGTGGCGGCGCGACAGCAATGCGCCTAACGGCTGCAGGAGGATGGTGAACTGGGGCAGGACGATAGAGAAGAGGATCAACGCCATCGCGGTGGAAGGCGTTTGCACGTTGAGCCCGTGGTAGAACCACGGCTGCTGCATGATCCAGCCCAGCAACCACAGGGTGGCGATGCTTGCCGCGGCGAGCCACGCCATCCTCTTCACGACGTGGCGCAGCTTGAAGTGGCCAAGCTCGTGGGCGAGCACCGCCTCGACCTCTCCCGGATTCAGGCGCGCGAGCAGCGTGTCGAAGAACACGATGCGCTTCGAGGTCCCGAATCCGGTGAAGTAGGCGTTGCCGTGGCTGGTGCGGCGCGAGCCGTCCATCACCATCAACCCCTTCACCTTGAAGCCGCAGCGCGCCATCAGGCGCTCCACGCGCTCCTTCAGCTCCGCGTCCTGCATCGGCGAGAAGCGGTTGAAGAGCGGCGCAATCCACGTCGGATAGATCGCCACCATGAAGAGATTGAACGCTATCCACGTGAGCCAGGCGTAGAACCACCAGTATTCGCCCGCCTTCGCCATCAGCCACAGCACGATCGCACCGAGCGGCAGTCCGAAGGCAGCCGCGAGCGCGATGCTCTTGGCGAAATCCAGGAAATAGAGCGCCGGCGTCATCTTGTTGAAGCCGAAGCGGGACTCGATGACGAAAGTGCGATAGAGGCCGAACGGCAGCTCGACCGCCGTCATCAGCGCCCCGAACAGGACGAGAAGCAGCAGTCCGCGCCCGATGCCTTCCGGCAGCCAGGCCGCGGACACGCCGTGCAGCCACTGCAGGAGACCACCAAACGTAAGCGCGAGGAGAACGGCAGCGGCGAACACGGCCTCCGCGATCGCGAGGCGCGTCTTGGCGCAGGTGTAATCGGCGGCCTTCTGGTGCGAGTCGAGGCTGATCTCGGCCGCGAATGCGTCGGGCACGCGGCCGCGGTGCGCGCGGACGTGGCTCACGTGGCGCGAGGCGAGCCACAGCCGCGTCGCCGTGGCGAGCGCGAGCGCCGCGAGGAAGACGATGCCGAAGACGTTCGATGCGGACATGCGGCTCTGACGGGTCTGCGTGATCTATGACACAATTATCGCCCAATTACGCCGCCGTCCCAACAACAGGCATGGCACAAGACGCGAACCACCTCATCTGGATCGACATGGAAATGAGCGGGCTCGATCCCGACTCGGACCGGATCATCGAGGTTGCGGTGGTCGTCACCGACGCCCAGTTGAACACCGTCGCGGAGGGGCCGGTCATGGTCGTGCACCAGCCCGACGCCGTGCTCGCGGCGATGGACGACTGGAACCGCTCCACTCACGCGAAGAGCGGGCTCACCGAGAAGGTGAAGGCCGCCACGCACACCGAGGCGCAGGTGGAGAGCCGCCTTCTTGCATTTCTTGCCGAGCACGTGCCGCCGAAGATCTCCCCGATGTGCGGCAACTCCGTGCACCAGGACCGCCGCTTCCTCGCGCGCTACATGCCGCAGCTGGAGGCGTATTTCCTCTACCGCAACCTCGACGTCAGCACCCTGAAGGAGCTCGCGAAGCGGTGGAAGCCGGAGATCATGGCCGGGCTCGTGAAGCACGGCAAGCACGAAGCGCTCGCCGACATCTACGAGTCGATCGAGGAGCTCAAGTACTACCGCGAGCACCTCTTCAAGCTGTAAGTTTCACTCCAACCGGATCTCGCCGTCGAATTTCACCTCGAGGTTGAGTTTTCCGACGGTGAGCGTCATCGCGGCGGGGAAGGCTTCCTTGCCTTTCAGCCGGCCGTCCGCGACCGC
>DASWHI010000182.1:0-2672 GCA_036398235.1 Burkholderiales bacterium | reverse complement strand
ATCGTCGCGGGGACGCTCGGCCTCATCTATGGGGGCTTCAGCTACACGAAGGAAAAGCACGACGTGAATCTGGGGCCGCTCAAGTTCTCCATGGCGGAAAAGGAGAGGGTCAACGTTCCCGTGTGGGCGGGGGCCGGAGCGATTGCCATCGGCGTGATCCTGCTGCTGGTAGGACGAAAGCGCTAGCCGCGCGACTCGTGGTTGATTGGGCAAGGCTCCCGTCACCCGTCACCCATCACCGCATCACTTTCGTCGGGCCGCGACTCCGCAGAGCCGGGGGTGCCGCGGCATTTTGCAGCGTGCGCGTGCGGTAAAATCGAAAGTCAAAATGCCGCACGATCCCGAGCCGGCCGCAATCCCGGCGTCAGTCCAAAACACCCGCTTGTTTCAACTGCGCGCTATCGCCCGGCTGTGGAATGGCCGCGCGGCGCGCGGGCGCGAGGGAGCGTGAGGCATGTCGATCGGCACCGTGCTCCTGATCGTGCTGTGCAACATGTCGAGCTTCCGCGCGAGCAAGGTACTGGTCACTCTGTTCGGGATCGAGCTCGGGGCATCCCAGCTCACGATCGGGGTCATCGTCGCGACGTACTCGCTGCTCCCGGCGCTGCTCGCCGTGTACGCCGGCAGGCTTTCGGACCGGCTCGGCGTGCGGGTGCCCATGCTGGCCGGATCGCTCGGCGTCACCGCGGGACTGCTGCTGCCGTGGCTCGCACCCGGGCTGCCGGCGCTCTACGCCTCCGCCGCGCTGATCGGCGCCTCCCACATGTTCTACAACGTTTCCGCCCAGAACCTGATCGGTACGCTGGGCAGCCCGGAGGAGCGCACGCGCAATTTCAGCAACTACGCGCTCGCCATGGCGACCGGCTCGTTCCTCGGGCCGCTCGCCGCGGGGTTCTCCATCGACACCGTCGGGCATGCCGCGGGCTACCTATATGTTGCCGCGCTGCCCCTGGTCTCGGCCCTGGTCATGGCCTCCGCGCGCAAGGTGGGCCGCGGCCCGCGGCTGAAGACCGAGGACGAGCAGGCGGTGCTGTCAACGAGCCTGCTCGCCATCCCGCTCCTGCGGCGCACGCTGATCGCAAGCGCGGTGGCGGTGACGGCGCAGGACCTGTTCCAGTTCTATATGCCGATTTACGGGCACGCGGTCGGGATTTCGGCCTCCGCGATCGGCGTGATCCTGGCGATGTCCGGCATCGCGGCCTTCGTGGTACGCGTCGGGCTGCCCGTGCTGGTGAAGCGCTGGGGGCCGGACGCGGTATTCAACGGCTCGCTCCTGGTTTCGGCCGTCGGCTTCCTGCTGTTTCCGTTGTTCAGCAGCGCGCCCGCGCTGGCGGCGATTGCGCTCGTGCTCGGGCTCGGCATGGGCTGCGCGCAGCCGGTCACGCTGATGCTCATCTTCAGCCGCGCGCCCGAGGGCCGCTCGGGCGAGGCACTGGGGCTGCGCGTCACCATCAACCAGATCACGCACATCGCGGTGCCCATCCTGTTCGGCACCATCGGCTCGGTGTTCGGCGTCGCGCCGGTGTTCCTCATCAACGCGCTCATCCTGGCAGGCGGCGGGCTGCTCAATCGCGCACGTGAAAGGCATTAGAATGACGCGTTCGATTCCGGGGGGAAATCCGTGAAGATTGCAGTCCTCGACGATTACCAGGACGTCTTCCGCACGTTGAAGTGCTATCCCCGGTTGAACGGGCACGATGTCGCCCTCTTTCACGACTCCGTGAAGGAGCCCGCGAAGCTGGCGGAGCGGTTGAACGGCGCGGATGCCGTGATCCTGCTCCAGCAGCGCACGCCTTTCCCGCGCGCCGCGGCCGAGCGGGTGACGACGCTGAAGCTGATCAGCCAGACCGGCCGCAACGTGAATCACATCGACCTCGCGGCGTGCACCGAGAGGGGCATCCTGGTGTGCGGCGCGGGCAGCGGGCTTCCCAACCATACGGCGGAGCTGACGTGGGGGCTCATCTTCTCGGTGCTGCGCCACATCCCCGAGGAGGTGCAGCGGCTCAAGGCGGGCAGTTGGCAGACCACCCTCGGAACGACGGTGGTGGGGAAAACGCTCGGGGTCTACGCCTACGGGCGCATCGGCAGCATCGTCGCCAATGTCGGCCGCGCGTTCGGCATGCGCGTCGTGTGCTGGGGGCGCGAGGGCTCGACGGCAAAAGCGCGCGCCGACGGCTTCGAGGTCGCGGCGAGCCGCGAGGCGTTCTTCGAGAGCTCGGACATCGTGAGCCTGCACATCCCGCTCAACAAGGAGACGCGCGGCCTCGTAAAGCACTCGGATCTCGCGCGCATGAAGCCGACGGCGCTCATCGTGAACACCAGCCGCGGGCCGATCATCGAAGAGGGCGCGCTGGTGCGGGCCCTGAAGGAGGGACGGCCCGGATTCGGCGCGGTGGATGTCTACGATGACGAGCCGGTGCTGAACGGCAATCACCCGCTGCTCAAGATGGACAACGTGGTGTGCACGCCGCACTTGGGCTACGTGGACCGGGACACCTACGAGAAGTACTACGGCGCGGCGGTGGACAGCGTCCTCGCCTACGCCGAGGGAAAGCCCGTCAACGCGCTTAACCCCGAAGTCCTGAAAAAAGCGTGAATCCGAAAGGAATGGAATGGCGAAGATGAGATGCGGCGTCGCCGCGGTCGAGGCGCTGCGGGCGGCGGGCGTGAGC
>DASWHI010000181.1:0-3547 GCA_036398235.1 Burkholderiales bacterium | reverse complement strand
TCTCGGTGTGGGCTGCGCGCGCCGCCACTTCCTTCAGCTTCTGAACGCCCGCCTCCAGCAGGTCCGGAAACCGGAATACCCCGCAGTGCAGCTGCATCACGCGCCGCATCTCGTTCCCGACCTCCGCGACGCGCTCGCCGTTCTTCTGGCCGTCCAGCCGCGCCAGCCGCGACAGCGTCGGCTCAGCGGCATTCGCGGGCATGTCGCGATGGGCCAGTCCCTCCCCGCGCAGGTCCTGAATGATCGTTTCCGCGGCGGATTTTCCGAATACGAGCAGATCGAGCAGCGAGTTGCACCCCAGGCGATTCGCGCCGTGCACCGAGACGCACGAGCACTCGCCCGCCGCATAGAATCGAGGCACGACCGCTTCCAGATTGCCGTTCGCGGGAGCCACCACCTGCCCATGGTAATTGGTCGGGATGCCGCCCATCTGGTAATGGCAGGTCGGGACCACCGGGATCGGGTCCCGCACCGGGTCCACGTTGGCAAACTTCTTCGCAATCTCGCGGATGCCGGGCAGCCTCCGGCTGATCGTCTCCTCCCCCAGGTGGTCGAGCTTGAGCAGGATGTAGTCGCCTTCGTTGCCCGCCCCGCGGCCCTCCTTGATCTCGGTCGCCATCGCGCGGGACACGATGTCCCGGCTGGCGAGATCCTTCGCGTTCGGCGCGTAGCGCTCCATGAAACGCTCGCCGTTCTTGTTGAGCAGGTAGCCACCTTCCCCGCGCACGCCCTCCGTGATCAGCACGCCCGCGCCCGCCACGCCGGTCGGATGAAATTGCCAGAACTCCATGTCCTGGAGCGGAATTCCGGCGCGCGCCGCCATGCCCAGGCCGTCGCCGGTGTTGATAAACGCATTGGTGCTGGCGGCAAAGATGCGCCCGGCGCCGCCGGTGGCGAATACCGTCGCTCTTGCCTGCAGTATCATCACCTCGCCCGTTTCCATCTCGAGCGCGGTCACGCCGAGGACGGTGCCGTCCGGATCCCGGATGAGATCCAGCGCCATCCACTCGACGAAGAATTGCGTGCGCGCCTTGAGATTCGCCTGGTACAGCGTGTGCAGCAAAGCGTGCCCCGTGCGGTCGGCCGCGGCGCAGGCGCGGGGCACGGGCGACCGGCCGTATTCCCGCATGTGCCCGCCGAACGGCCGCTGGTAAATCCTGCCGCCGGCGAGGCGGTCGAACGGCATGCCGAAATGCTCGAGCTCGTAAACCACTTCGGCTGCCCTGCGGCACATGAACTCGATCGCGTCCTGGTCGCCGAGGTAATCGGACCCCTTGACGGTGTCGTACATGTGCCAATGCCAGTTGTCCTCCTCGATGTTGCCGAGCGCGGCCGCCACCCCGCCTTGCGCCGCAACAGTGTGCGAGCGGGTGGGGAACACTTTCGACAGCACCGCGACTCTCAGATCGGCGCGCGCAAGCTCCAGCGCGGCGCGCAGCCCTGAGCCGCCGCCGCCGACGATTAACGCGTCAAAGGAGCGTACCGGCAGCGCCATCACAGGCCCCACAGTATCTGCACGGACCAGACGGCGTACCAGAAGAGCGCCCCGATGACGAGCACGTAGAGCGTGAGGCGCAGCGCCGGGTCCTTGATGTAGTCCATGAAGATGTTGCGCACGCCGATCCAGGCATGCAGCAGCAGGCACGCCATGAAAAGTGCCGTCGCGTAGCGCACCAGCGGGGTCTGCCACAGCACCTTCCACTTCCAGTAATCCATCTGCGGCAGGCCCGCCAGCGTCGAGAGGATGATCACCGTGTAGACGATCATGATCACGGCGGTTACGCGCTGCGCGAGCCAGTCGCGCAGGCCGTAATGGGCGCCGACGACCTGACGCTTCACCATATCATCGCACCCACGACGATCGTCAGAGCCACGCTCACCGCGAGCACCGCCCAGCTGCTGGCACGGGCCATCGCCAGCTCAGATCCGTAATCCAGATCGAGCGCGAGGTGACGGATGCCCGCGCACAAGTGGTGCAGGTACGCCCATACAACTCCGGTCAGGATCAGCTTGACGGACCAGTGCGAAGCGAACGACTTGAAGAACCCGAACGTGCGGGGAGATTCGAGGCTCAGCTCGAACAGTGCCAGCAGGAAAGGGATCAGCAGGAACAGCGCCGCGCCGCTCACCCGGTGCAGGATCGACACCACGCCGGGTAGCGGCAGCCGGATCTGGATCAGATTGAGATATTTCGGCCGCGGCCTGGACATCGATCGTTGCGTCTCGCGCAGGGCACCCGGGGATCATTCCGTGCACCCGGTCCCCGCAATGGTATCCTGCCAGTTGACCGTTGAAATTTTAGCAGTTTCCGCTGCAGCGCATAAGCCGCATTGCGCGCCGTCCTCGGACCCATGCCGCAGCGACTCGACGTGCAGCCCCGCCTGCAAGCATTCAGTAGGTATGGACTGCCACCCCGGCCGGCGGCTGAATGCTTGGCTTGTCACTGCGGCTGCCGCTTCGTTATCATTCCGCACGATCGAGCGCGCGTGTTTCGTCCCGCACCGCGCCGCCCCTTCCCGAAAAGCAAGACAGCGCCCGCGATCCAGGAGTCCACACCATGAAACGCCCCATGTGCGTCGCAGTCACCGGCGCCGCCGGCCAGATCGGCTACAGCCTGCTGTTCCGCATCGCCAACGGGGAAATGCTCGGCAGGGACCAGCCGGTCATGCTCCAGCTGCTCGAAATCCCCGATGAGAAGGCGCAGAAGGCGCTGAAGGGCGTGATGATGGAGCTCGACGACTGCGCCTATCCTCTCCTGCACGGGATGGTGCCCACGGCCGATCCGATGGTCGCCTTCAAGGACGCGGACGTTGCATTGCTCGTCGGCGCGCGGCCGCGCGGCCCGGGCATGGAGCGCAAGGACCTGCTCGAGGCCAACGGCAAGATCTTCGCCCCCCAGGGAAAAGCGCTCGCCGCAGTCGCGAGCCGGGACGTGAAGGTGCTGGTGGTGGGCAATCCCGCCAACACCAACTGCCTCATCGCCATGAAGAACGCTCCGGGCCTCAAGGCCTCGAACTTCACGTCCATGATGCGCCTCGATCACAACCGGGCAATGAGCCAGGCCGCGCAGAAGGTCGGCCAGCCGGTGGAGGGCGTGCACCGGATGACGGTCTGGGGCAACCACTCGGCGACTCAGTATCCCGATATCTTCCAGGCCCAGATCGACGGAAAGAAGATCTGGCCCATGATCAACGACCACGCGTGGCTCGAGAAGAGCTTCATTCCCACCATACAGAAGCGCGGCGCCGCGATCATCGACGCCCGCGGCCTGTCTTCCGCGGCGAGCGCGGCCAACGCGGCGATCAATCACATCCGCGATTGGGTGTTCGGCACCCGCGAGGGCGACTGGGTCAGTATGGGCGTCCCCTCCGATGGCAGCTACGGCGTCGCCGAGGGCGTTCTCTACGGCTACCCGTGCGTCTGCCGCAACGGCCGCTACGAGATCGTCAAGGGCATCGAGCTCTCCGATTTCAGCCGCGGCGCCATGCAGGCCACGCTGAAAGAGCTGCACGAGGAGCGGGATTCCATCCGGCACCTGCTCGTCTGA
>DASWHI010000180.1:0-3826 GCA_036398235.1 Burkholderiales bacterium | reverse complement strand
GTGCTGAGCGATTTCCAGACCTGGGTATGCAGCGCAACCATGCTGCTCGGGCGCCTCGAGCTGCTGACCGTGCTGGTCGTCCTCACGCCCGCGTTCTGGCACAAGTAAGCCCTCGGGCGGGCGGGAGAACCACCGCGCGGCGTGTCCCCTCGCTCCGCGTCCCGCGGCCGGGTCCGGGAGCCAATTGCGAAATCCGATGTCGAAGCCTGAAGCGCCGGGAAGCCGGCGATTGTGGAGGGTGGCTGCGGTATCTACAATACCGTTGCGCACCGGCATGGAAAACATGAACCTGACGCAGCATTTCCTGATCGCCATGCCCGCCATGGCCGATCCCCATTTCGCGCGCTCGCTCACCTTCATCTGCGAGCACAACGACCGGGGGGCGCTCGGCATCGTCATCAACCGGCCGATCGAGATGAACCTGCAGACGCTGCTCGAGCAGGTGAGCATCCCGCCCGCAGGCGACGTCTTCAAATCGGTGCCGGTGCATTTCGGCGGCCCGGTGCAGGTGGACCGCGGGTTCGTCCTGCACGCGCCCCTTGGCCAATGGCAGTCCACGCTCGCCGTGAGCTCGGAGATCGGGCTCACCACTTCCAAGGACATCCTGCAGGCGGTGGCGCGCGGAGAGGGTCCCGGGAAGCTGCTGGTGACGCTGGGCTATGCCGGCTGGGCGCCGGGACAGCTCGAGCACGAGCTCTCGCAAAACGCGTGGCTCACGGTGCGGGCGAAACCCGAGGTGATCTTCGACCTGAGGGCGGAGGAGCGGCTGCCGGCCGCCATGGGACTGCTGGGCATCGATTTCGCCAGCCTCTCCGAGCAGGCCGGCCACGCCTGACCCCAGCTACCAGTTTCCAGTTGCGAGTTTCCAGTTAAAAACTTGCCAATCAGCAACACGAAAACTCGAAACTCGAAACTCGAAACTCGAAACTTCGCGAGGACCGGGACGGTCCTGGCGTTCGACTTCGGCACGAAGCGCATCGGCGTCGCGGTCGGCGACTTCGAGACGCGCCTCGCGCACCCCCTCGCCGCTATCGCCGCCGTCGAGAACCGCGCGCGGTTCGCAGCAATCGGGCAGCTCGTCGCCGAGTGGCGGCCGGCGCGGCTGGTGGTCGGGATCCCCGTGCACGCCGACGGCACCGAGCACCCGGTCGGCCGGCTCGCCCGCCGCTTCGCGCAGCGCCTCCACGGCCGCTTCGGCCTCCGCGCGGAGCTCGTGGACGAGCGGCTCACCTCACGCGAAGCCGAGGGGCTGCTGCGCGCAGCGGGAGCGCGCGGAGCGCGCCTGAAGGCCGGGCTCGATTCCGTCGCCGCGCAACGCATCTTGGAATCCTATTTTGCGGGCGCACAATAACGGGTTCACCGCTCACCTGCGGGCGGCGAGTTGTGATACAGTAGCGCCCCGCGAAAACCACAAAACATGCCCGGCAACCCGTTACCTGATGCCGAGCAGCTGCTGACAGCGCTGATCGAGCAGATGCGGCCCGCAGTAGGGCCGGATACGGGTTTGATAGGCATCCACACCGGCGGCGTCTGGGTCGCGGAGCGCGTGCACCAGGCGCTCAAGTTGAAGACCCCCGCCGCCGCCCTCGACGTTTCCTTCTACCGCGACGATTACGCGGCGCGCGGGCTGCGGCGCGACGTCAAGCGCTCCGAGATTCCGTTCGAGGTCGAGGACCGTAACCTCATCCTGGTCGACGATGTGCTCTACACCGGGCGCACCATCCGCGCGGCGCTGAACGAGGTGTTCGACTACGGCCGTCCCGCGAACGTGAAGCTCGCCGCGCTGGTGGATCGCGGCGGCCGCCAGTTGCCGATCGCCCCGCAGTTCGTCGGCGCGACACTCACCTTGAAGCCCGGCCAGAGCGTCGCGCTCAAGCGCGATGCCAGCGGCAGGCTGAGCCTCGAGCTGCGCGAGGAGAAGCGCTGATGTGGCTCAATCCCTCCAACCCGCAGCTCGACAAGAAGGGGCGGCTGCACCATCTGCTCACGCTGGAGGGGCTGCCCGCCGAAATCCTGTGGCAGATCCTTGACACGGCGAAAACGTTCGTCGGCACCAAGGTGAAGAAGGTGCCTCTGCTGCGCGGCATGTCCGTATTCAACGTGTTCTTCGAGCCTTCCACGCGCACCCGCACCACCTTCGAGATCGCCGCCAAGCGGCTCTCCGCCGACGTCATCAACCTCAACGTGTCGGTGTCCTCCCAGACCAAGGGCGAGAGCCTGCTCGACACGGTCGATAACCTCTCGGCGATGCACGCCGACATGTTCGTGGTGCGCCATGGCGAAAGCGGCGCGCCGCACTTCATCGCGCGCCACGTCGCGCCCGATATCCACGTCATCAACGCCGGCGACGGGCGGCATTCGCATCCCACGCAGGGCCTGCTCGACATGTACACCATCCGCCACTACAAGAAGGATTTCTCGAGCCTGCGGGTGGCGATCGTCGGCGACGTCCTGCATTCGCGCGTGGCGCGCTCGCAGATCCACGCCTTCGCCACGCTCGGCTGTCCCGAGATCCGCGTCATCGGCCCCAAGACGCTGCTGCCAAAACAGGTCGAGCAGCTCGGCGTGCACGTTTATCACGACATGCGCCAGGGGCTGAAGGACGTTGACGTGGTGACGATGCTGCGGCTGCAGAACGAGCGCATGCAGGGGGCGCTGCTGCCCTCGGCGCAGGAGTTCTACAAGTACTACGGGCTCACCCAGGACAAGCTGGCGCTCGCCAAACCGGACGCCATCGTGCTCCACCCGGGCCCGATGAACCGCGGAGTGGAGATCGACTCGAGCGTGGCCGACGGCAAGCAGTCGGTGATCCTGCCCCAGGTCACCTTCGGCATCGCCATCCGCATGGCGGTGATGAGCATCATGGCCGGCAATAAATAGTTCCGAGTTTCAAGTTTCCAGTTTGCAGTTGAAAGCAACCGGCGCAGCCAACTCGAAACTCGAAACCCGAAACTAGAAACGATGAGAATCCACATCAAAGGCGGCCGGCTGATCGACCCGAAGAGCGGCGTGGACGCGAAGAAGGACGTCTACATCGCCGCCGGCAAGATCGTCGCGGTCGGTGGTCCGCCCAACGGCTTCACCGCCAACCGCGTGATCGATGCCGCGGGCCTCGTCGTCTGTCCCGGCCTGGTGGATCTCGCGGCGCGCCTGCGCGAGCCCGGCTTCGAGTACCTGGCGACGCTGGAATCCGAGATGGAGGCAGCCATCGCCGGCGGCGTGACGAGCCTCGCGTGCCCGCCCGACACCGATCCGCCGCTCGACGAGCCGGGGCTGGTGGAGATGCTCAAGTTCCGCGCGCAGAACCTGAATCAGGCGCGGGTCTACCCCGTGGGAGCGCTGACCCAGGGGCTGAAGGGGGAGCGGCTGACGGAAATGGCGGAGCTCGTGGACGCCGGCTGCGTCGCATTCTCGCAGGCCGACGCCCCGTTCGCAGACAGCCAGGTCTTCTACCACGCGCTGCAGTACGCCGCGACCTTCGGCTTTCCGGTCTGGCTGCGCCCCCAGGACCCCGCGCTCGCGCGGCACGGCGTCGCCCACGACGGGCAGGTCGCGACCCGCTGCGGGCTGCAGGGGATCCCGGTGTGCGCGGAGACCGTGGCGCTCGCGACCATGCTGATCCTCGCGCGCGAGACCGGGGCGCGCGTGCACTTCGCGCGGCTCTCCAGCGCCGAGGGCGTGGAAATGGTGCGCAAGGCGAAGCGCGAGGGGCTGCCCGTCACCTGCGACATCGCCATCCACCACGCGCACTTGACCGAGATGGACATCGGCTACTTCGATTCCAACTGCCGCCTCGATCCCCCGCTGCGAAGCCAGCGCGACCGCG
>DASWHI010000179.1:0-10820 GCA_036398235.1 Burkholderiales bacterium | reverse complement strand
TGAGCGCGTCGCAACCGGCCCTATGCGCGTCTCCGGGGTCAGATCCCCAGAGGGGCCCCTCTTCCGCCCTGCGACGCGCCATCCAAGCACAATGCGCTCGGAACCTGCTCCGCCCTCCGCGGGCGCAGGGGATACCCGCCTTCGCGGGAATGACGTGGTTCGAATGACCCCTGTTCTCGCTTTTGATATCGAAACGGTTCCCGATGTCGACGGGCTGCGCCGCCTGCACGGCCTCGACGGAACTATTTCCGACCAGGGCGTTGCGGAGATGGCGTTCCAGCTGCGCCGGCAGCACAGCGGCAGCGACTTCCTGCCGCTGCACCTGCACCGGGTCATCGTCGTCTCCTGTGCGCTGCGGGACCGCGACAGCTTCAAGGTGTGGTCGATCGGAGGCAGTAGCGAGGGCGAGCTGATCCAGCGCTTCTACGAAGGCATCGAGAAATACACGCCCCAGCTCGTCTCCTGGAACGGCGGCGGATTCGACCTCCCCGTGCTGCACTACCGCGGCCTCATCCATAACGTGAAGGCGCCGCGCTACTGGGACACCGGCGAGGACAACCGCGACTTCAAATGGAACAACTACATCAGCCGCTACCACGCCCGCCATCTCGACCTCATGGACCTGCTCTCGCTCTACCAGCTGCGCGCCGCCGCGCCGTTGGGCGACCTCGCGCTGCTCATGGGGCTGCCCGGCAAGCTCGGCATGGAGGGCGCGGGCGTGTGGAGCGCGTATCAGGCCGGCAAGATTGCCGAGATCCGCAACTATTGCGAGACCGACGTCGTCAATACCTTTCTGATCTTCCTCCGCTTCCAGCTCATGCGCGGCGCGCTGACTGACGCGCAATTCAAGGCGGAGAGCGAGGTGGTGCGCTCGACACTGACGAAAGCAGCTGACCCGCACTGGAAGGAATTTCTGGCGAAGTGGAAAACCTGAAGCCAATCTAACCGCCAAGACGCCAAAGAGCGTTCAATGGCAAAAACAATGTTCCATCCTTCAATCTTGAATGAAATTTGGCGCCTTGGCGGTTCAAATGATCTTTGGTGACACCACCGCGCTAGAATAGTGCCACCGCGCTCGCGGCGAACTTTGACTCCGCCGCCGCGGCGATCATGGAAGTTCTGACGGTCGAATCCCTGGACCAGGAAGGTCGCGGCGTCGCGCGCCGCGACGGCAAGACCGTCTTCATCGAGGGTGCGCTGCCGGGCGAGCGCGTCACCTGCTCGCCGTATCGCAAGAAGCCATCCTACGAGGTCGCCACGCTGGAGAAGGTGATCAAACCGGCGTCCCAGCGCGTGACGCCGCGCTGCCGCCACTTCGGCATCTGTGGCGGCTGCAGCCTTCAGCATCTGGATCCCCGCGCGCAGGTTGCGGTCAAGCAACGCGTGCTGGAGGACAGCTTGTGGCATATCGGGCGCGTGCGGCCGGAGCAGATCCTGCCGGCCATCCACGGGCCGGCGTGGGGCTACCGCCACCGCGCGCGGCTCGCGGTGCGCTACGTGCCGAAGAAAGGCGGGGCGCTGGTGGGCTTCCACGAGAAGCGCAGCAGCTACGTCGCCGACATGGACAGCTGCGAGGTGCTGCCGGAACGCTACTCGAGCTTGCTGCGGCCGCTGCGCGAGCTGGTCAACGCCCTTTCCATCCGCAGCCGGCTGCCCCAAATCGAGATTGCGGCCGGGGAGGGCGCCGACGTACTGGTGTTTCGTGTGCTCGAGCCGTTGCTCCCGCCCGACGTCGAGCTGCTGCAGCGGTTCGCGAAACACCATGTGGTCGGAATTTACCTTCAGCCGGGCGGGCCCGATACCGCCAGCCCGCTGTCCGAGGCGCACGCGGCGGACCTCCATTACGCGCTGCCCGAGTTCGGCCTCACGATGCGCTTCGGGCCCACCGATTTCACGCAGGTCAACCATGCCGTGAACCGGGTCCTCGTGCGGCGGGCACTCGCGCTGCTCGATCCGCAGCCGGGCGAGCGCGTAGCCGACATGTTCTGCGGCCTCGGCAATTTCACGCTGGCGATTGCCCGGCGCGGGGCCGCCGTAGTGGGCTTCGAGGGGAGCGCGGAACTGCTGAGGCGCGCGGCCGCGAACGCCGGGGAGAACGGCCTCTCGGATGCAGCGAGCTTCGTCGAGATGGATCTCTACGCCCCGGGCGGCGTCAATCTCGCCACGTTCGGCCGATTCGACCGCATGCTGATCGACCCGCCACGCGACGGGGCGGTGGAGCTGGTGAAGGCGCTGCCGGAGGACGGTCCGCGGCGCGTGGTCTACGTTTCATGCAACCCGGGGACGCTGGCGCGTGACGCCGCAGTGCTCACCCAGGCGCGCGGCTACCGCCTGAGCGCGGCGGGTGTGGTCAACATGTTCCCGCACACCTCGCACGTCGAGTCCATCGCCGTCTTCGATCGCTAGAGCAAGCTTCCTCCCCCCTTGCGGGGGAGGATCGAGGTGGGGGGTCAAGTTCGCGGCGCAAATCCGTCCCCCCATCCCAACTTTCCCCCGCAACGGGGGAAGGTGCACCTTACAAAAAAACGGCCGGGTCAATGCCCGGCCGCTTTGCTGAATCCGACTACTTAGCCGTCAGTCTCGCTCGCCGGTCAGCGCCATCAGGATCTGCAGCAGGTTGGCGAAGATGTTGAACAGGCTCAGGTAGCAGCCCGTCGTCGCCATGATGTAGTTGGTCTCGCCGCCGTTCACGATGCGGCTCACGTCGTGCAGCAGGAACAGCGCGAAGACGACGATCACGATCGCCGATATCGTCAGCGCCAGCGCCGGGATCTGCAGGAACATGTTGGCGATGATGGCAAGCAGCGCCACGATCATGCCGACGAAGAGAAACTTGCCCATGAAGCTGAAGTCCTTCTTCACCGTGGTCGCGATGCCGGCCATCACGAAGAAGATGACGCCGGTGCCGATGGCCGCCACGCCAATCAGCTGCGGGCCGTTCTTGAGCGTCAGGGCCACCGCGAGCAGAGGTCCCAGCCACCAGCCGAGGATGAACGTCATCGCGAGCAGCAGCACGACGCCGAGACCGCTGTTGCGGTTGGCCGCGATGGCGAACTGCAGCCCGATCACCGCGGCGAGCATCACGAAGAAGCTGACGATCGGGTATTGCATGATGATGCCGCCGGTGCCGATGCCGATGAACGCCCCGATCGCGGTCGGCACCATGGTGAGCGCGAGCAGCAGGTAGGTATTGCGCAGTACGCGCGACTGCTGCAGCGCGATGTCCTGTGCGCCGGACTGGATCACGCCCGGGTTGGTATGGATGTCCGGTTGCATGCGGTTCCCCTCCTAATGGATTTAGCCTGGCCCGTTAGACTACAGAAACGACGGGTAAGTTTCAATGTTGCGGTGTGGCGATGATATTACAACCGCCTGAAATCACGTGTATTATGGCGCGCGTCGTGCCGGCGCCGCAGCGCGGGGAAGGGTGGCGGAGCGGTTGAACGCACCGGTCTTGAAAACCGGAATGTCCGTAAGGGCATCGTGGGTTCGAATCCCACCCCTTCCGCCAGTCCACATGTTCGGCGAATCGCATGGACGCAAGCCCCGCGATTGACAGAAAATTCAAGGTCTCTCTAGGAGATACCGGAAATGGTTACGATCGAATCAACCCCGCAAATGGCAGCCAAGGTCTACGCGACCATGACGCGCAATCTCAAAGTGGTCCGCCGCCGCCTCGGCAAGCCGCTGACCCTGGCGGACAAGGTGCTGCTGGGCCACCTCGACGACCCGGAGAAGCAGGAGATGGTGCCGGGCAAGAGCTATCTGTTCCTGCGCCCCGACCGCGTCGTGTTCCAGGATGTGCTCGGACAGACCGGGCTCCTCCAGTTCATGCAGACCCGGCGCGACAAGGTCGCGGTGCCGACCACGGTGCATTGCGATCACCTGATCCAGGCCCGAGTCGAGGGCGGGCAGGACCTGCGCGAGTCGCTTGCGGAAAACACCGAGGTCTATGATTTCCTGCGCACCGCGGCGGCGAAATTCGGCGCGGGCTTCTGGGGTCCGGGCGCAGGCATCATTCACCAGGTCGTGCTGGAAAACTACGCCTTCCCCGGCACGCTCATCATTGGCACCGACTCGCACACGCCCAATGCCGGCGGACTTGGCGCCTGCGCCGTCGGGGTCGGGGGGGCCGATGCGGTGGAAACCATCGCCGGGCTGCCGTGGGAGGTGCTGTATCCGAAGCATATCGCCGTCTACCTGACCGGCAAGTTGAGCGGCTGGACGGCACCCAAGGACGTGATCCTGTACGTTGCAGGCCAGCTCACCGTTTCCGGCGGCACCAACGCGATCGTCGAATACATCGGCCCCGGCGCGCGCACTATCAGCGCCACCGGCAAGGCCACGATCACCAATATGGGCGCGGAGCTCGGAGCGACCACCTCGATGTTCCCCGCCGACGAGCACATGGCCAAGTACCTGCGCGCGACCGGCCGCGGCGGGCTCGTGCCGCTGATGGAAAAGAACATGGACCTGCTCCAGCCGGACCCGGAAGTCGAAGCCATCCCCGAGAAATACTACGACCGGGTAGTGCGGCTCGACCTCTCGAAGCTGGAGCCGCACGTGGTGGGACCGCACTCCCCGGACCGCGCGCGTCCGATCTCGAAGCTTGCCGCGGAGGTGAGCGACGCGGGCAACAAGTTCATCGACCGGATCTCGAGCGCGCTCATCGGGAGCTGCACCAATTCGAGCTACGAGGACATGAGCCGCGCGGCGGACGTCGCCGAGCAGGCGAAGGCGCATGGGTTGAAGTCTGCCGTGCCGTTCCTGGTGACGCCCGGCTCGGAGCAGGTCCGCGCAACCATCGAGCGCGACGGGCAGATGCAGTCGCTGAAGGATATCAACGGCGCCGTGCTCGCGAACGCCTGCGGTCCCTGCATCGGGCAATGGCGCCGCGCCAAGGAAGTGGCGACGGTGCCCAACACCATCGTCACTTCCTACAACCGCAACTTTCCCGCGCGCAACGACGGCTCGGCAAGCACCATGAACTTCATCGCCAGCCCCGAGATCGTCACCGCGATGGCGCTGGCCGGCAAGCTGTCGTTCAACCCGCTCAGCGATACGTTGACCGGCGCAGACGGCCGGCCGTTCAGGCTGGATCCGCCGAAGACCGCTCCTGAAGTGCCGGCGAAAAACTTCGACCGCGGCCACGTCGACTATGTTCCGCCCCCCGCCGACGGCAGCCGGGTCAAGCTCAGCGTCGATCCCAAGAGCCAGCGGCTGCAATTGATGCAGCCGTGGCCGTCGTGGGACGGAAGTGACTATCTCGACATGCCGGTGCTGCTGAAGGCAAAGGGTAAGACGACCACCGACCACATCTCTCCGGCCGGCCCGTGGCTGCGCTTGCGCGGGCATCTCGACAAGTTCAGCGACAACCTGTGCATGGGCGCGGTCAACGCCTACACCGGAGAAGCCGGCAAGGTGAAGAACGTGCTTACGGGCGCAGCCGGGGAGATGGTCTCCAGGGTCGCGCGCGACTACCAGGCGAGGGGCGTCAAGTGGGTCATCGTCGGCGACGCCAACTACGGCGAGGGCAGCAGCCGCGAGCACGCGGCGCTCTCACCGCGATTGCTGGGCGGCGTTGCCGTCATCGTCCGCAGCTTCGCGCGCATCCACGAGTCCAACCTCAAGAAGCAGGGGCTGCTCGCGCTCACGTTCCAGAATCCGGCGGACTATGACCGCATCCGCGAGGACGATCGCTTGAGCCTCGTCGGATTGAAGGGCATGGCTCCCGGCAAGCCCGTGGAGTGCCGGGTGAAGCACGCGGACGGCACCAGCGAGACGCTGCGCCTCAATCACACGTTCAGCGGGCCCCAGCTCGAATGGTTCCGCAAGGGCTCCGCCCTCAACCTGTTCCACGGGAAAGCAGCGCAGCCGCGGAAGCCGAAGGCCGCGAAGAAGAAAAGCGCAACGCGCCGGAAGGGGCGAGCCAAGCCCGCCAGGCGACGCGGCCGCTGAGGCCCTATTTCCTGCGCCCGTTCTTGCCGAGCGCGGCCCGGGTCAGGGCGCGGTAGAGGCGAGGGTTCGCCCGCTTGAGGTAGGAGACGACTTCGAAGTCCTTGCCCCTGGCCTTGGCGAGCTCGATGCCCTCGATGTGCACCAGCCGCAGCAGCTCGCGCACCGGCCGGGGCATGCTGCGGCCGCTCTCGTAGCGCGAGCCGCCGCTCTGGGTCACGCCGACCCGCGACCAGAATTCCTGCTGGTTGAGGCGCAGCCGGCGCCGGATGCCACGGGGGTTGGTGATGCGCTCGAACGGTTTCATGACTGAAAGTTTTCCCGGTAATGTTCGATATGCGATTGACCGCCCGGCGATCGATAGGTTCACGCGCGTGTCCGGGCCGGCGCATCATGACGAGGGCATCATCGTCGCGCCCGCTCCCCGTCTCGTTTTCCCCCGCAAAATCAACTAAAATACGCGACTTTTTCAAGTCGTTGCGGACATGTCCCTGATCGTCCAGAAGTACGGCGGCACTTCGGTGGGCTCGCCCGAGCGCGTCAAGAACGTCGCCCGCCGCGTCGCGCGCTGGAAGGCCAAAGGGCACCAGCTGGTGGTGGTCGTCTCGGCGATGGCGGGGGAGACCAACCGCCTGATCGCGCTCGCCCGGGAACTCCAGGCGCACCCCGACCCGCGCGAGCTCGACGTGATGGTGTCCACCGGCGAGCAGGTGACGATCGCCCTGCTCTCCATGGCGTTGATGGACATGGGGCTCAAGGCGCGCAGCTATACCGGCGCTCAGGTGAGGATCCTGACCGACAGCGCCTACAACAAGGCGCGCATCGTGAGCATAGACGAGTCCCGCATCCGCAAGGACCTCGCCGACGATCGCATCGTGGTGGTGGCCGGCTTCCAGGGCGTGGACGAGCAAGGCAACGTCACCACGCTCGGGCGCGGCGGCTCGGACACCACGGGAGTTGCGCTCGCCGCCGTGCTCAAGGCCGACGAGTGCCAGATCTACACCGACGTGGACGGGGTCTATACCACCGACCCGCGCATCGTGCCGGAGGCGCGGCGGCTGAAGACCGTCACCTTCGAGGAGATGCTCGAGATGGCGAGCCTCGGCTCCAGGGTGCTGCAGATCCGCTCGGTCGAGTTCGCGGGCAAGTACCAGGTCAAGCTGCGGGTGCTCTCCAGCTTCGAGGAGGAGAGCGAGGGCACGCTGATCACTTTCGAGGAAGATGAGAACATGGAACAGGCAACCATTTCAGGCATCGCGTTCAACCGCGACGAGGCCAAGATCACCATCCTCGGCGTGCCCGACCGCCCCGGCATCGCCTACCAGATCCTGGGGCCGATCGGGGACGCCGGCATCGACGTGGACATGATCGTGCAGAACGTGAGCCACGACGGGATGACGGACTTCTCGTTCACGGTGCACCGCAACGACTATCACAAGGCGCTGAAGATCCTCGATCCGGTGGTGAAGCACATCAAGGCGCGCGGGGTGGAGGGCGGCGACAAGATCGCCAAGGTGTCGGTGGTCGGCGTCGGCATGCGCTCGCACGCGGGCATCGCCAGCTCCGCGTTCCGCACGCTGGCCGAGGAGGGCATCAACATCGAGATGATCTCGACCTCGGAGATCAAGATCTCGATCGTGATCAACGAGAAGTACACGGAGCTCGCGGTGCGCGCGCTGCACAAGGCCTTCGGGCTCGACCAGCCGACGTAGCCGGCCCGAGCGAGCTGCTAGAATTCATTCCGGTGAATTGCCCTTAAACCGGGCTGCGCACGTTACAGGCGCTTGCTCCGGAGGGAGAGTTCCATGACCACGATCAGGCAGCAGGATTTCGTCCAGAGCATCGCGGACGGCTTTCAGTTCATTTCCTACTACCATCCCGTCGACTTCATCCGCGCGATGGGCGAGGCCTACGAGCGCGAGCAGTCGCCCGCGGCCAAGAACGCGATTACCCAGATCCTCATGAACTCACGCATGGCCGCAGAGGGGCACCGGCCGGTGTGCCAGGACACCGGCATTGCAGTGGTATTTCTCAAGATCGGCATGAACGTGCGCTGGGACGCGACCCTGAGCGTTCAGGAAATGGTCGACGAAGGGGTGCGACGGGCCTACACCGACAGGGACAATCCGCTGCGCGCCTCGATGCTCGCCGACCCCGCGGGCGCGCGCAGGAACACTAAGGACAATACGCCTGCCATGGTGTACACGGAGCTGGTACCCGGCGACACGGTCGAGGTCAGGCTCGCCGCCAAGGGCGGGGGCTCGGAGAACAAGTCGCGCTTTGCGGTACTGAATCCCAGCGATTCAGTGGTGGATTGGATCCTCGAGCAAGTGCCGACCATGGGCGGCGACTGGTGCCCGCCCGGCATGCTCGGGATCGGCATCGGGGGCAGTGCCGAAAAGGCAATGCTGCTCGCGAAGGAATCCCTGCTCGACCCCCTGGACATGCATGATCTCAAGCGCCGCGGTCCCCGGACGCGGGCCGAGGAGCTACGGCTCGAGATCTTCGACAAGGTCAACGCGCTCGGCATCGGGGCACAGGGCCTCGGCGGTCTTACCACGGTCCTCGACGTCAAGGTGCTCGACTGCCCGACCCACGCTACGTCGTTGCCGGTCGCCGTGATTCCCAACTGCGTCGCGACCCGCCATCTCGAGTTCCGCCTCGACGGCAGCGGACCCGCGCGCTTCGAACCACCGGCTCTCGAGCACTGGCCGAAAATCGCGGTCGATCTCTCGGTGGGGGCGACCCGCGTCGACCTGGAAAAGCTGACCAAGGCCGAGACCGCAACGTGGAAGGCGGGGGACCGGCTGCTGCTCACCGGCAAGATCCTGACCGGACGCGACGCCGCCCACAAGCGCCTCACCGATCTCATCGCCAAGGGCGAAAAGCTGCCGGTGGATCTCAAGAATCGCTTTATCTACTACGTCGGGCCGGTGGACGCCGTGCGCGACGAGGTCGTCGGCCCGGCCGGTCCCACCACCTCGCGCCGCATGGACAAGTTCATGGACACCATGCTCGGAAAGACCGGGATGCTCGGCTCGATCGGAAAATCGGAGCGTGGCGCGGACGCGGTGAAGGTCATCAAGCAGCATAAGGGCGTGCATCTGATCGCAATCGGCGGCGCGGCCTACCTGGTGGCGAAGGCCATCCGCGCGGCGCGGGTGCTCGCGTTCAAAGAGCTCGGCATGGAGGCGGTGCACGAATTCGAGGTCAAGGACATGCCGGTGACGGTTGCAGTCGATACGAATGGAAACGCCGTGCACGAAAGCGGGCCGCGCGAATGGCGCGCGAAGATCGGCAAGATTCCCGTTACGGTGGCCTGAGTCCGGAAAGGGCGCGGATGCAATCGGTTCAGACCGACGTTATAGTGGTGGGCGGCGGGGGCGCGGGGCTGCGCGCCGCGATCGCGGTGGCGCAAAGCGATCCCCGGCTCCGCATTGCTCTCGTCTCGAAAGTCGTTCCGATGCGCAGTCACACGGTAGCCGCCGAGGGCGGCTCGGCCGGTGTCATCCGCACCGACGACAGCCTCGACAATCACTTCGACGACACCGTCAGCGGCGGCGACTGGCTATGCGACCAGGGCGTCGTCGAGTACTTCGTGGCCCAGTGCACGGCGGAGATGACCCAGCTCGAGCACTGGGGCTGCCCCTGGAGCCGCAAGGACGACGGTCACGTCAACGTGCGCTTCTTCGGCGGCATGAAGGTCCAGCGCACGTGGTTTGCGGCGGACAAGACCGGCTTCCACATGCTGCACACGCTGTTCCAGACCTCGCTTCGATTTCCGTCCATCCAGCGCTACGACGAATTCTTCTGCGCCGACCTGATCGTGGAAGACGGCCGAGTGCAGGGCGTGGTTGCGATCGAAATCGCAACCGGCGAGTTTTACCTGATCGAATGCAAGGCGGCGATCATCTGCACCGGGGGCGCGGGGCGCGTCTATGGCCAGAACACGAATGCCGGCATCGTGACCGGCGACGGCATGGGCATGGCGTTCCGGCACGGGGTGCCGCTGCGCGACATGGAGTTCATGCAATGGCATCCCACCGCGTTACCCGGCACCGGCATCCTGATCACCGAGGGCTGCCGCGGGGAGGGCGCCATTCTGACCAACAAGGACGGCTATCGCTATCTGCAGGACTATAGCCTGGGCCCGCCCGACCCGTGGCCGCGCCCGAAAGCGATGGAGCTCGGCCCGCGCGACCGGCTGTCCCAGGCGTTCTGGCATGAGGAGCAGAAAGGGCGGACGGTTGCGACCCCCCTCGGCCAGGTGGTGTGGCTCGACCTGCGTCACTTGGGCGCCGCGACGATACACGAGCGGCTGCCGCTCATCACCGAAGTCGCGAAGACCTTTGCCGGGGTCGATCCCGTCGTGGCGCCGATCCCGGTACGCCCCGCCGTGCACTACACGATGGGCGGCATACTCTGCAACGGCCAGACCGAAACGCCACTGAGGGGGCTCTACGCGGCGGGCGAGTGCTCGAGCGTAGGCATCCATGGCGCGAACCGGCTGGGCTCCAACTCGCTCGCGGAAATCGTGGTGTTCGGAAAGGTCGCCGGCGAGCGGGCGGCGCGCTACGTGAAGGCGGTGCCGGCGGGCAAGAGCGAAGCAGCGCGCCGGCAGGCGGACGCCGTCGAGGCGCGGCTCGTCGGGATGCTGGGACGGGACAAGGGAGAGCGCGTGGCGACGATACGCGACGAGATGCACGATGCCATGGAGACCGGCGTCGGAATCTTCCGCAAAGCGGACGGAATGCAGGCCGCCTGCGCCAAGCTCGCCCTGCTGCGCGAGCGCTACGGACGCGGGCTCAAGCTCGACGACCGCAACCGCGCGTTCAACACCGAGTGGCTGTCGGCGATCGAGCTCG
>DASWHI010000178.1:0-2662 GCA_036398235.1 Burkholderiales bacterium | reverse complement strand
GCGCTGTACGAGGGCCCCGACCGCGAGCAGCGCCTCATCGAAGGCGCGAAGAAGGAAGGCGGGCTCATGCTCTACACGTCCTTCTCCACCAGCGACCTCGGCGCATTCGTCGGCCCCTTCGAGAAAAAGTACGGCATCAAGGTCACCACCTGGCGCTCCAGCTCCGAGAACGTCCTGCAGCGCGCGGTGACGGAAGCGCGCGCCGGCCGCTACGAGGTGGACGCCTTCGAGACCAACGGCCCTGAGCTCGAGGCGCTGCACCGCGAGCAGCTGCTTCAGGAAGTGAAGTCGCCGCGCCTCGCGGATCTGGTTCCGCACGGGCTGCGCCCGCACCGCGAATGGGCCACCACGCGCTTCAACCTCTTCGTCGCGGCCTACAACACGAACCTGGTGAAGGCCGAGGAAGTGCCGAAGACCTGGGCCGATCTCGCCTCCCCGCGCTGGAAGGGCCGTCTCGGCATCGAAGCCTACGACCACGACTGGTTTGCCGGCGTCGTCAGCGCGATGGGCGAGGCCGAGGGGCTCAAGCTCTTCCGCGACATCGTGGCGGCGAACGGCATGTCGGTGCGCAAGGGTCACACCCTGCTCTCGAACCTGGTGGTCTCGGGCGAGGTGCCGCTCGCGCTCACCGTGTACTACTACCGGCCGGTGCAGCTGAAGAAGAAGGGCGCGCCGATCGACTGGTTCGCGCTGCAACCTGCGGTTGCGCGGCCCAACGGCGTCGCCGTCGCGCGCAAGGCTCAGCGCCCCCACGCCGCGGTGCTGTTCCACGATTTCATGCTGGGCGAGGCGCAGGAGATCATGGTGAAGCGCAATTTCATACCCTCCTCCGCGCCGGTCGCCGCCACGCTCAAGAACGTTCCGCAGTTCACGCTCATCGACCCGAAGCTGGTGCTCGACGAGGGCGACAAGTGGACGAAGCTCTACGAGGACGTCATCGTCAAGCCGGCCACCCGCTAACCGACGCTCCATGCCCGACACCACCGAAAAGGGAAGAAAACCGGCGGCCACCGTCATGGCGGGCCGGCGCTGGGCCTCCGACGTGATCGTGGACATGCTGCACCGCTACGAGCTGCCGTACGCGGCGTTGAATCCCGGCGCGAGCTACCGCGGGCTGCACGACTCGATGGTCAACTACGGGGCCAACCGGCCGGTCATGATGCTGTGCCAGCACGAGGAGACCGCGGTGCAGATCGCGCACGGCTACGCCAAGGCGTGCGGGAAGCCGATGGTGGCGATCGTGCACGACCTGGTCGGGCTGCTGCACTCGAACCTCGCCATCTACTACGCCTACATCGACCGCGCGCCGGTCTTCATCATCGGCGCGACCGGCCCGATGGACGAGACCAAGCGGCGTCCGCGCATCGACTGGACGCACACCGCGCTGGTGCAGGGGAACGCCGTGCGCGATTACACCAAGTGGGACTACCAGCCGACCACGATCGACGGCGTGCCCGAATCGTTCGCGCGCGCCTACGGGGTGATGATGACCGAGCCGCAGGGTCCGGTGTACATGTGCTACGACGCCTGGATGCAGGAGCAGCCGCTCGACCACGAGGTGCCGCTGCCGCCGCAGGAAGCGATGAAGGTGCCGGCGCAGTTCACCGCGGACCCGGCCGCGCTCGAGCGCGCTGCGGAATTGATCTGCGCTGCACAGCGTCCGGTCATCCTCGCCGAGTTCGTCGGGCGCGACCCGAACGGCTTTCACGCGCTGGTCGAGCTCGCCGAGACGCTGGGCGCCCCGGTGTACGACGTCAACAGCCGGCTCAACTTCCCGGGCCACCATCCGCTGAACGTGAGCATGGTGAAGGACGTGTTCCGCGACGCCGATCTGATCCTCTGCCTCGACGTGCGCGACTGGGAGCGGGCGACGACCGAGCTCGACAGCCAGACGCGGGCGCTGAAGGGCATCGAGCCGCCGGACTGCGTCTGGATCGACATCGGCTTCGGCGACCTCGAGCTTTCGAGCTGGGCGCTCGACTACCAGCGCCTGAAGCACGCGCAGCTGCGCATCCTCGCGGACACGACGCTCGCGATCCCGGCGCTGACCACTCTCCTCCGCAGGAAGATCTCCGGCAACGCGGAATTGATGAAGGGAATCGAGGCGCGCGCCCGCAAGTCCGCGGAGCTTCACCGCGCGACCCGGGCGAAGTGGGAAAAGCAGGCGCGCGAGGACTGGGACGCGACCCCGATTCCGCTGCCGCGGCTCGCCCACGAGGTGTGGGAAGCGATCAAGCACGAGGACTGGGTCCTCACCGCGGGGACGCTCGAGGACTGGACGCGCAAGCTGTGGGATTTCGACCGGCCCTACCGCCATCCCGGCAAGTCGCTCGGCACGGCGACCCAGATCGGCATCTCGCTCGGCGTCGCCCTGGCGCATCGCGACGCCGGCCGGATGGTCGTGGATCTCCAACCCGACGGCGACCTCATGTTCGACGCCGGCGCGCTGTGGGTCGCGGTCAAGCACAAGATCCCGATGCTGATCGTGATGTACAACAACCGCGCCTACTACAACGACTGGGAGCACCAGATCCGCATGGCGCGGCTGCGCGGGACACCGATCGAGCGCGCCCACATCGGAATGGACCTGGAGGGGCCGGAGGTGGACTTCGCCGGCCTCGCGCGCTCGATGGGCTGGTACGCGGAAGGGCCGATCGAGCAC
>DASWHI010000177.1:0-3174 GCA_036398235.1 Burkholderiales bacterium | reverse complement strand
TTCTTCGCCTCGGTGATGGGTTTCGCGCTGTTCGCCACGGGCGTCATCATCCGCAACCAGAGGGCAGGGTAGCGCCATGCAAAGCAAGCCCCTCGCAACCCTGCTCTACTCGACCGGCGGCGTGATCGCGCTGCTCGCGGTGCTGGTCGCCGGCAATTTCATCGTGAGCGCGTTCAATCTGCGCGCCGATCTCACCGAGGGCGACGTCTACACGCTGTCGCCCGGCACGCGGAAAGTGCTCGCCCGGCTCGAGGCGCCGGTCAAGCTGCGCCTCTACTACTCACAGGGCAGCGAAGCGGTGCCGGTCGGGCTCAAGACCTTCGCCAAGCGGGTGGAGGATCTGCTCAATGAATACAAGGCAGCCGGCGGCGGCAAGGTGGTGATCGAGAAGTTCAACCCGGAGCCGGATTCGGATGCCGAGGATTCCGCCCAGCTCGACGGGATCGAGGGCCAGCTCACCAATACCGGTGAGAAGTTCTACCTCGGGCTGTCGATCGCCTTCCTCGACCAGAAGGCGGCGATCCCGGTGCTCGCGCCGGACCGCGAGCGGCTGCTCGAGTACGACATCACGCGGGGGATCGCGCAGGTGGGCGAGAGCAAGAAGCCGGTAGTGGGCGTGATGAGCGCGCTGCCGGTGATGGGGCGCTCGCTCGACCCGGTCCGCAAGCAGCAGCCGGCGGAAGCGTGGGTGCTGATCCAGGAGCTGAAGAAGATTTTCGACGTGAAGGAGCTCAAGCTCGACACGGCACGGATAGACGACGACATCAAGGTGCTGCTGGTGATCCATCCGCGCAACCTCCCGGAGGAGACCGAGTACGCGATCGATCAATACGTGCTGCGCGGCGGCAAGTTGATCGCGTTCGTCGACCCCTACGCCTATTTCGACCAGCAGCCCGACTTCCAGAACCCGTTTGGGGGATCGCAGGCGGCGCAGTCCACCTTCTACAACCTGTTCAAGGCCTGGGGCATCGACGTCGACATGGGCAAGGTGATCGCGGATCTCACCTACGCGAGCGGGGAGGGACCGCGCCTGCTGCCGACGCTGCTTTCGCTCAATACGCAGGCGCTCAATCAGGACGACGTGGTGACGAGCCAGGTCGGCACGCTGCTCTACGTTTTCGGCGGCACGTTCAAGGGCAAGCCGGCCGAGGGCCTTACGCAGACCGTGCTCGCCCGCACCTCGAAGAACGCGATGCCGGTGGACCTCATCATCGCGACCCTTTCCGGCGAGCCCTCCACGCGCGGCTTCCAGCCCACCAACGAGGAGATGCCGCTCGCGATCCGCCTGACCGGCAAGTTCCACACGGCCTTTCCGCAGGGCAAGCCCCAGCCCTTCACGCCGCGCGCGGACAAGAAGAAGGGCCAGGACGAAAAGAAGAAAGCCGAGGACAAGGCCGAGCCGCAGCTGAAGGAATCAAAGGAAGAAAACTCGGTGGTGCTGGTCGCCGACGTGGACCTGCTCTCCGACGGAGCCGCGGTTGAGATCCAGGAGGTGTTCGGCCAGCGCGTCGTCATTCCGCGCAACGGCAACCTCGCACTCGGGCTGGGCCTGGTCGAGCAGTTCTCCGGCGACAGCGCGCTGATCAGCCTGAGGAGCCGCGCCTCTTTCAGCAAGCCGCTGACCGTGATCCGGGAAATGGAGGCGCAGGCACAGCAGCAGTACCTCGGCAAGATCAAGGAGCTCGAGGACAGCCTCAACCAGACGCAGGAAAACCTCCAGAAGCTGCAAAAGTCGAAGGCCGGCGTCACCAGCACCATCCTGACCGCCGAGCAGCAGGCCGAGCTCGACAATTTCCGCAAGAAGGCCGCCGAAGCCCGGCTCGCCCTCAAGGAGCTGAGAATGCGGCTGCGCGTAGAGACCGACACGCTCGAGTTCTGGACCAAGGTCGTCAACATCGGGCTCGTGCCGCTTTTGGTGGCGCTCGCCGGACTTGCCCTCGCTCTCGTCCGGCGTAGAAGAATGAATCCGGCGACATGAGTCGCAAGCACTTCCTCTATCTCGTCATCGCGCTGGTCGTCCTGGGGGCCGCGGGATTTGCGCTGTTCTGGCAGGACCTCGCCGCCTACCGCGCGAGCGGCGCCAAGATCGGCGCCAAGCTCCTGCCCGGGCTCAAGATCGCCGATGTCGCCGAGATCCGGCTGCAGAGCCCGAAGCACCAGGTCACGCTTGCGCGCAAGGAGAAGCTGTGGGTGGTCCAGGAGCGCGGCGGCTATCCCGCCAGCTTCGGAGAAATCAGCGACCTCATGATCAAGCTGGTCGAGCTCAAAGTCACGCAGTCCGAGCAGGTCGGGGCGTCGCTCCTGCCGCGGATCGAGCTTGCGGACCCTGGCAAGGGCGAGGGCGGTGGCACGCTCATCGAGTTCCGGGATGGCGCGGGCAAGGTGCTGGCGGGCCTCGTCCTCGGCAAGAAGGTGCTTAAAAAGGACCCGCTCAACCCGTTACCGGCCGCGAAGGACGGCGTGCCCGCGGGGCGCTACGTGCGCATCGTCGGCGCCAAGGACACCGTGGTGGTCGTGTCCGATCCGCTGGGCAAGGGGGAGGCCGACCCCGGCAAGTGGCTCAACAAGGATTTCTTCAAGGCCGAGCGCATCCGGACGCTTGCCGCCGGCCCGGAAGGCGCCAGCCCGCACTGGAAGATCGCGCGTGCCGAGGAATGGGGCCAGTGGAAATTCGCGGCGGGCGGCGGCGAGCTCAACCCGAGCGCCGCGGTCGCCGCCACCAACAGGCTGGGCACGCTTTCGTTCGATGACGTCGCGCTCGATTCCGCGAAGGAGGCCGGCGGCAAGCCTTTCCTTCTCGTCGCGGAGACCTTCGACAATCTCCTGTACACGGTGAAGCTCGTGAGAAAAGGCAAGGGCGACGAGCACTATGTCATCTTCACCGTGAAGGGCGAGCCGCCGAAGAGCCGCGTGCCGGAAAAGGGCGAAAAGCCGGAGGACAAGGAGCGGCGCGACAAGGAATTTGCCGAGAGCCGCAAGCAGCTCGAGGAGCGCATTGCTGCGGAACGAGCGCTTTCGAAGTGGACGTACGTGATCGGCGGCCGCGAGCTCGAGCCGCTGCTGAAGACGCGCGGCGACATGGTGGCGCCCCGGCGCGACCGGAAGTGATTCTGTGCTAGGATGAATTCCGCCATGGGGTGGCGTTTACCCGACCCGGACGAAGCCATGCGCACC
>DASWHI010000176.1:0-5497 GCA_036398235.1 Burkholderiales bacterium | reverse complement strand
GCGCGCGCGCGCGAACAGTCGCTTCAATTCCTGCGCGTCCGCACGCTCGATCGCCGCCCGCGTCTGCTCGAGCTCGTTCTCGTAGTCTTCCAGCGCAGCGAGAAGGGCATCCCGATTCGCCACGCAGATGTCGGCCCACATTTCCGGCGAGCTGCCGGCAATCCTCACCGTGTCGCGAAGCCCCCCTGCCGACAGACTGAAAAGCCGCGCCGGATCGGGCCGCCCTGCGAGCATGTTGACGAGCGCGTACGCGATCACGTGCGGCAGATGACTCACCGCCGCGAGAATCGCGTCGTGAGCGCCGGCATCGAGCCGCACGACACGCGCCCCGCAGGCCTCCCACGCGTGCCGGACCATGGTGACCGCACCCGCCGCGGTTTCCGCTTGCGGCGTGAGGATCACGTTGCGGCCCTCGAACAAGCCCGCCAAAGCGGCGCGAGCACCGCTTTTCTCTGTGCCCGCGACGGGGTGCGCCGGGACGAACCGCGGCAGGTGCGCACCGAGAAAGCGCCGCGCACAGGCGATGACGTCGCGCTTGGTGCTGCCCGCGTCCGTGATTACCGCGTGCGGCGGCAGATGCGGCGCGATGGCGCTCATCACCGCCGGCATCTGGCCGACCGGGGTCGCGAGGAGCACCAGGTCCGCATCGCGCACCGCCTGCGCCGGGTCCCGCGACGCCTCGTCGATCACCTTCAGCCTCAACGCGTCGGCCAGGTTGCCGCGCGTGCGCCCGACTCCCACGACGCGCCGCACCGCGCGCGCGCGCTTCAGCGCCAGCGCAAACGATCCGCCAATCAGCCCTACGCCGATGACGACCAGCTTTCCGATCTTCAGCTTGCCTGCCATGTTCTAAAGGAGCGCACGCTCGAGCGCGGCGAGGAAGCGCGCATTTTCCGATTCGAGCCCGACGGTGACGCGCAGGTGCTGCGGCATCCCGTAGCTTGCGATCGGGCGCACGATCACTCCCGCCTTCAGGAGCTTCCCGTAGACGCCCGGCGCATCCTTGACCCTGAAGCTCACAAAGTTGCCATGAGATGGAATGTACTCGATGGCGAGCCGCCCGAAGCCATCCGTCAGCTGGCGAATACCCGACCGATTGAGCTCGAAGCTCTCGCGCACGAAGGCGGCGTCCTCGAGCGCCGCCGTTGCGGCGGCGAGCGCGACGCTGTTGACGTTGAAGGGCTGGCGCACGCGGTTCATCAGGTCGGCGACGCCGGCGGCGGCAACCGCATAGCCCACGCGCAGCCCCGCCAGGCCATAGACCTTGGAGAAAGTCCGCGTCACCACCAGGTTTGAAAAGCGCGCGAGCCAGCCGATGCTGTCGGACCGGTGCTCCGGCAGCAGGTACTCGTTATAGGCCTCGTCCAGCACCAACAGCACCTCGCGCGGCAGCCCGGCGATGAAATTCTCCAGCTCGCGCGCCGGCACCAGGGTCCCCGTGGGATTGTTGGGATTGGCGATGAAAACGAGGCGGGTCTCCTGCGTAACCGCGCGGCGCATCGCGGCAAGATCGTGGCCGTAGTTCTTCGCCGGCACCTCGATGCCCGTCGCACCGATGGCCTGGACGGCCAGTGGATAGACGGCGAAAGCATGCTGCGAATAAACGGCGGCGAGACCCGGCGCGAGGAACGCGCGTGCGGCCATCTCCAGCACGTCGTTCGACCCGTTGCCGAGCACGATGCGTTCCTGGGGAACGCCGAGGCGGCGCGAGAGCGCCTGCTTCAGCTCGAAGCCGTTGCCATCGGGATAGCGCGCGAGCCCGGACAGCATCGCCTCGATCGCGCGCCGCGCGAGCGGGCTCACGCCGCGCGGATTCTCGTTGGAGGCAAGCTTGATGATGCCCGTCTCGTCGATCCCCATCTCGCGCGCGAGCTCCGAGATCGGCTTCCCGGGCTGGTACGGCGCGATGGCGCGGACGTAGCCGGGGGCGAGGTCGCATATGTCCATCAGGCGACAGCGGCGGGGTAGGAGCCGAGGATCTTCAGGAACGACGCCTTCTGCTTCAGCTCCGCGAGGGCGCGCGCCACGTTCGGGTCCTGCTGGTGGCCTTCGACGTCCACGTAGAACACGTACTCCCACAGGCCCGTGCGCGAGGGGCGCGATTCGAGCCGGGTCATGCTCACCTGGTTGACCGCAAGCGGCGTCAGCAGCTCGTGCATCGCCCCGGGGACGTTGCGCGTGGACATCACGAGCGAAGTCTTGTCGCGCCCCGAAGGTGCCGTATCGTGCTCGGCAATCACCAGGAAGCGCGTGGTGTTCTTCGCCTCGTCCTCGATGTTGCGCGCGAGGAGCTTCAGTCCGTAGAGCGCCGCTGCGCTGCGGGGGCCGATCGCCGCCACGCCGCGCTCGCGCGCGGCGAGCCGCGCCGCCTCGGCGTTGCTGACGACGGCGATGCGCCCCGCCTGCGGCAGGTTGCGCGCGAGCCACTGCTGGCACTGGGACAGGCTCTGGGCGTGCGAGTAGACCTTGCGGATGGCGCCGAGCCTGCCGCTTCGCGCCATCAGGCACTGCCGGATCGGCAGCATGACCTCGCCGCAGACCCGCGCGGGGGTCGCGAGCAGTAGATCGAGCGTGCGGCCGATGGCGCCCTCGGTGGAATTCTCCACCGGCACGACGCCGTAGCCGACCCCGCCGGTCTCAACGCGGCGGAATACCTCGTCGATCGAGCCGCACGGCGCGAACGCTGTGTGCCCGCCGAAGTGCTTGACCGCGGCCTCCTGGCTGAAGGTGCCCTCCGGCCCGAGGTAGGCGGCCGTCATCGAGTCCTCGAGGGCGCGGCAGGCGGACATGATCTCCGTGAACAAGCGCGCCAGCGCGCTATCCGGCAACGGCCCGCGGTTCGCCGCCACGATGCCGCGCAGCACCTGGGCTTCGCGCTCGGGACGATAGGCCGCGCCTTCCTTCAGCCGGCCGATGTGCTGCGCAAGCCGCGCGCGCGCCGAGAGCAGCTTCACCAGCCGCCGGTCGAGCGCGTCGATCCTGCCACGGAGCGGTTTGAGGGAATCACTCATGCGTCAACGGCAACCGATATTGAACCGTTCGCCCCGAGCTAATCGAAGGGCAACGGGTGCGCTCATCCAGGTTCTTTTTGATCCACGGGCAGGTAGCGCACTGCCAGCACGCCTTCGATGCGGCCGATCTGCTCGATCACCTTGGCCGGCACGCTGGTGTCCACGTCGACCAGCGTGTACGCCATCTCGTCCCTCGACTTGTTGATCATATTGTGGATGTTAAGCCCGGCCTTCGCCATTGCCGTCGAGATCTGGCCGACCATGTTCGGCACGTTGGCGTTGGCGATGCCGACGCGGAACGGTGCCTCCCGCGCCATCACCACGTCCGGAAAATTCACCGCGTTCAGGATGTTACCGTTCTCGAGAAAATCCCGCACCTGGTCGACGACCATCACGGCGCAGTTGTCCTCCGCTTCGCGGGTGGAGGCGCCGAGGTGCGGCAGCGTGATCACATCGGGGCGTCCCGCGAGCTTGCGTGCCGGGAAGTCGCAGACGTAGCAGCGCAGGCGCTTTCCCTCGAGCGCGTCCACCACCGCGTCGTTGTCCACGATGCCCTCGCGCGCGAAGTTGAGAAGGATCGCGCCGTGCTTCATGAGCTTGATGCAGCCCGCGTTGATCATGTCGCGGGTCTCCTTAGCAAGCGGCACGTGCACCGTCACGAAGTCGGACGCCTTCAGCACCTCCTCGATGCTGTTGGCCTTCTTAACTTGCGACGGCAGGCTCCACGCCGCGTCGACAGTGATCTCCGGATCGTAGCCCAGCACGTTCATGCCGAGCTTGATCGCCGCGTCGGCGACGAGGCTCCCGATCCGGCCAAGCCCGATCACACCCAAGGTGTGCCGCGGCAGCTCGATGCCCGCGAACTGCTTCTTGCCGTCGTCGACCAGTTTGTTGAGCGTCTTGTCGTCGCCCTTCAGGCCCTGCACGAAGTCGAGCGCCGGGACCAGATTGCGCGATGCGATGAGCAGGCCGGCGATGACCAGTTCCTTCACCGCGTTGGCGTTTGCGCCCGGCGCATTGAATACCGGCGCCCCGCGCAGGCTCATCTTTTCCACCGGGATGTTGTTGACTCCCGCGCCGGCGCGCCCGATTGCCCGCACCGTCGCCGCGATCGGCATGGCATGCATGTCGTGCGAGCGCACCAGGATCGCGTCCGGGTCGTCGATGTTCGCGCCCACCACGTAGCGGGCGGCCGGGAAGCGCTTCAGCCCGACGCCCGAGATCGAGTTGAGCGTCAGTATCCGGTATTGCTTAGCCATGGGTCCGCTCGAACTCGCGCATGAAGCCCACCAGCGCCCGGACGCCCTCGATCGGCATGGCGTTGTAGATCGACGCGCGCATCCCGCCGACCGCGCGGTGGCCTTTCAGCTCGGCAAGTCCCTGCGCCTTGGCCTGCTTGAGGAATTCCTCGTCGAGCTTGCTGTTGCGCAGCCAGAACGGAATGTTCATGCGCGAGCGGTCCTCGCGCGCGACCGGCGAATGGTAGAACTCGGTTTGATCGAGATAGTCGTAGACGAGCTTCGCCTTGGCGATGTTGATCTCCTCCATGCGGGCGAGCCCGCCCAGTTTCTTGAGCCACTGGAACACCAGTCCCGCGAGGTAAATCGGGTAGGTCGGCGGCGTGTTGTGCATGGAATCCGCCTGGGCCTGGACCTTGTAGTCGAAAATGGCTGGCGTCCCGGGCGCCGCCTGCCCGATCAGGTCCTCGCGGACGATCACGATGGCGAGCCCGGCGGGGCCCATGTTCTTCTGCGCGCCGGCGTAGATCAGGCCGAAACGACTGACATCGAGCGGCCGCGACAGGATGGTCGAGGACGCGTCGGCGACGAGTGGGACCCCGTCCGTCCGCGGGACCCAGTGAAACTCGACGCCGCCGATCGTCTCGTTCGGCGTGTAATGCACGTATGCCGCGTCGCGATCGATCTTCCATACCTCCTGCTTCGGCGCGTAGGTGAAATTGGCGTCCTCCGAGCTCGCGGCGATATCGACCCTGCAATAGCGCTTGGCCTCGGCGATCGCCCGCACCGACCAGTGCCCGGTGTTGACGTAGCTCGCGACAGTCCCGCCCCTGAGCAGGTTCATCGGGACGATCGAGAACTGGCCGGCGCCGCCGCCGTGCATGAACAGCACCTTGTAGTTCTTCGGAATCGCCAGCAGCTCGCGCAGATCCGCCTCGGCCTGGGCATGGATGCCGATGAAGATCTTGCCGCGGTGGCTCATTTCCATCACTGACATGCCGCTGCCGTGCCAGTCGAGCATTTCTTCCGCCGCCTGCCGCAATACCGGCTCCGGCAGCGTCGCCGGCCCGGCCCCGAAGTTGAATACCCGCGCCATCTCACTCCTCTCCGTTATCCGGCTCGACGATCTTCTCCAGGCCGGCGAGCTTCTCGCCCTCGTCGATGAGATTGATGAGGCGCACCCCCTGCGTGGAGCGCCCCTGCTCGCGCACTTCCGCGACGCGCGTGCGGATCAGCACCCCGCCGGTG
>DASWHI010000175.1:0-2239 GCA_036398235.1 Burkholderiales bacterium | reverse complement strand
CGGCTCCTCGCCGCGGAGTCGGTGACCCATCACACGCTGTTCCGCCAGGAAACGCGGTGGCCGGGGTATTACTACCGGGGCGATTTCATGAAGCTGGACGACCAGAACTGGCATTGCTTCACCTTGTCCCGCTACGACCGGAACACCGGCAAGTTTGAAATGGAGAAGGCGCCGGTCTATCACATCATCGACTGACGGGGCTGATCTGCTTGCAAGAAAGCCGCCTTCACAGGCGGCTTTTTTGTGGGACAGGTCCTTCGAAGCGACTGTGCCGTCAGCGGGCGGAGTGCCCCGACAGCTTGACCTCGACCTTGTCGGCCGCGTCGAGGCGGGCGTAGTAGTCCCGCAGGATTTCCAGCACTTCCGGGCGCGAGAACTCGGCGGGAACGGGGTCGCCCTCGGACAGCGATTTCCTCAGCTTGGTGCCGGAAACGAGCAGCCGGTCCTTGTCGTCGTGCGGGCAGGTCCGTGCGGAGGCCATGCCGCCGCAGCGGTAGCACCAGAACGTCCAGTCGATCTTGAGGGGCTTGGTCTCGAGCGCGTCCTTCGGGATCTCATCGAAGATCTTGTGCGCGTCGAACGGCCCGTAGTAGCTGCCGACGCCGGCGTGGTCGCGGCCCACGATCTGATGCGAGCAGCCGTAATTCTGGCGGAAGAGCGCGTGCAGCAGCGCTTCGCGCGGCCCGGCGTAGCGCATGTCGAGCGGGTAGCCTGACTGCACCACGGTGTTCTGCATGAAATAACCCTCGATCAGCGCGCTGATTGCCCGGGTGCGCACCTCCGCCGGAATGTCGCCGGGCTTGAGGTTGCCGAGCAACGAATGGACCAGCACGCCGTCACAGGTCTCGATCGCCACCTTCGCGAGGTATTCGTGCGAGCGGTGCATCGGGTTGCGGGTCTGGAATGCGGCGACCGTTGACCAGCCATTCGCCTCGAACGCCGCGCGCGTCTGCGCCGGAGTCATGTAGAGGGCGCCATAGCGCTCGGGGAAACCGCCCTGGGACAGCACCTTCACCGATCCGGCGAGATTGACCTCGCCCTGTTCCATCACCATCTTTACGCCGGGGTGCTCGATGTCCGTGGTGCGGAAGATCGTCGCGCACTCGTGCGCCTTGTTGATCTTGTATTTCTCGGTCACCTTCAGGGTGGCGAGGAGCTCGCCGTTGTCGGGGTCGACCAGGGCGATTTCCTTGCCAGTATGGAAGGTGGCGGCCGTGGCGTCATGGGTCGACAGCGTGATCGGGATCGGCCAGAACAACCCGCTTGCCGTCCGCATCCCGTCGCACACGCCCTGCCAGTCGGCGTGCGTCATGAAACCCTCGAGCGGTGTGAATCCGCTGATGCCGAGCATGATGAGATCGCCCTTCTCGCGCGAGCTTACGGCGACTTTCGGGAGTGACTGTGCGCGCCTGCACTCTTCGGCGAGCGCCGCGCCCTCGAGCATCAAGGGGCGCAATTTTCCGCCGCCGTGGGGATTGACGAGCCGGGACATCGATGCGAAGCGAAGGGTGGCGCGGGCATCAATTGAAGGTGAGAAGGTTAGCACGCGTCAAGCCGCCGCCCGATGGTTTAATTTTATTATCGAATAAGTGGCTTCGATTCGGACGGCGCGCGGCGCGGCTGAACTGGCCTAACTGGCGGTGCCGGCGAGGAAAAACGGCGTTGTGCTATGATTCGCCGACTCGCGGTTTGGGCTCAGAAAACGCCGGAAAAAGAACCATTCGGAGGACCCGGCAGCTGTGGTCGTGTACGGGGACTTGGAGGTCGTATTCTGGTTCTTGAAACGGTATGTCTGAGGACCGTCCCGGCGCTGTTCTTGGGAGCCGCTTTTGCTGCCGTTGCGGCGCCGGAAGCCCTCAATCGCGACCCCTTCGACACCGAGCGTTATGTCCCCGCCGCGCCCGGCGCCATCTGGCGTTCGCCGGATGCCTTGCCGCAGGTTCCTGCCGCGCCCAGCAGCCCGTTGCCAGCCGCGGACCGGCCGCTATCCCTGCCGGAGCTGACCGAATTCGCGCTTCAGAACAATCCGCGATCCCGGCAGGCCTGGTACGCAGCGCGCGCTGCGGCCGCGGGCATCGGTATCGAACGGTCCGACGATTTGCCGCAGATTACTGTGGATCTCATCGGGCAGCGCAGCGAAACGGGAAGTCAGACCGGCAATCAGAATCCGTGGCTGACCCGGTACGGCCCGGCTCTGACCCTTACTTACCTGCTGTACGACTTTGGTGAAAGCGAAAGT
>DASWHI010000174.1:0-28639 GCA_036398235.1 Burkholderiales bacterium | reverse complement strand
CGCAGGTGAAGGAGTTCGAGACCTCGCACGAGATGAATTTCGCCCAGAGCGGCGGCAGCCTCGGCAACTTCCGCATCAGCATCTTCCATCAGAAGAACACGGTGGCGATGGTGATCCGCTTCATTCAGCCGGAGGTGCCGGGGATGGAAACCCTGGGGCTGCCGCCGATCCTCAAGGACCTCATCATGGAGAAGCTGGGGCTGATCCTCGTCGTGGGCGCAACCGGCTCGGGAAAATCCACCACCATGGCCTCCATGATCGACTACCGCAACGGCATCCGGTCCGGCCACATTCTCACCATCGAGGACCCGATTGAGTTCGTGTTCCAGCACAAGAAGTCCATCGTCAATCAGCGCGAGGTGCGGGTGGACACGCATTCCTACGAAAGCGCCCTCATCAACGCCATGCGCGAGGCGCCCGATCTCCTGATGCTGGGCGAGATCCGCGACCGGCCGACGCTCCAGACCGCGCTGCTGTTCGCCCAGACCGGCCACCTGTGCATGTCCACGCTGCACTCGAACAACAGCTACAACGCGCTGAACCGCATCATCAGCTTCTTCCCGCGCGAGGCGCGGGAAGCGCTGCTCGCGGACCTCGCCATCGCGCTGCGGGCGGTGATTTCCCAGCGCCTCGTCCGCACCGTGGACGGCAGGCGCATCCCGGCCATGGAAGTGCTGCTCAACACCAAGCACATCCAGGACCTGATCAAGACCGGCGAGATCGGCCAGATCAAGGAGGCGCTGGAGCGCAGCATGGCGCCCGGCTCGCAGTCCTTCGAGCAGGCGCTGTACTACCTGATCGTGAGCGGCAAGGTCGCGATCGACGAGGCCATGGCGAACTCCGATTCGCCGACCAACCTGCATTGGCTGCTCACGAACGCGCCGAAGGTGACGGAAGCGCAAGCGGCCCAGCAGCTCTCGACGGGCAAGCAGCCGGGCGAGGACATCACCAGCATCAAGCTGAACCTCGACGCCCTCGGTTAAGCCAGCGATGGCGGCACGGCCGTGGACCGTGGGCGTGCTGGTGCGCTACGGCGCCCGGCGCTTCCGGCAAGCGGGTCTCGCATTCGGCCACGGGACCACGAGCGCGCGCGATGAAGCAGCGTGGCTCGTTCTGCACGCACTCAACCTGCCGCCCGATGCCGCGGCCGGCGGCGCGGGACGGCCGGTCGGGCCGCGTGGAGCGCGGCGCGCGCTCGCCCTCATCGAGCGCCGGGTCCGCAGCCGCAAGCCCGCTGCCTACCTGACCGGCGAGGCCTGGCTTGGCGATTTCCGCTTCCGCGTGGACGAGCGCGTCGTGGTGCCACGCTCGCACATCGCCGGCCTGCTGCGCGATAACCTCGCGCCCTGGGTCGCCGGCCGCCGGGCGATAAGGACCGCGCTCGATCTCTGCACCGGCTCGGGCTGCCTCGCCGTGCTCCTTGCACACAGCTTTCCCCGTGCCCGAATCGACGCCACCGATATCTCGCCCGCAGCGCTGGCCGTCGCCCGCGCCAATGTCCGGGATTACCGCTTGGACAGCCGCATTCGCCTGCTCCGGTCCGATCTGTTCTCCGCGTTGCGCGGAAAACGCTACGATCTCATCGTCTCCAATCCGCCCTACGTCACTACGACCGCAATGCGGCGCTTGCCGCGCGAATACCGGCACGAGCCGCGCCGCGCGCTTGCCGGCGGCCGCGATGGCCTCGACGTGGTGCGCCGGATCCTCTCGGATGCGGCCGCCCACCTCAACCCTGGAGGCCTGTTGGTGGTGGAGGTGGGCGCCGGGCGCCGGCGCCTCGAGCACGCGTTTCCGCGTGTGCCGTTCAACTGGCCCGAAACGGCCGCGGGTGATTCCGTGTTCGTCCTCGGCCGCGACCAGCTGCTCCGCCCGACGCCCGGGCGACCGGATCGGGATTAGGGTTTGCCGACAATCCCAGCGACGCGAGCAGGTCTCGTACTTCGCGCGGCGGAAGCTCGACGTATTGGCCGCGCCTCAAACGCGGCGGCAGCATGACCGGGCCGAAGCGCACGCGCATCAGACGGCTCACGCTCAGCCCCAATGCCTCGAACAGGCGGCGCACCACGCGATTGCGGCCCTCGCGAATGACGATGCGGTACCAGTGGTTCGTGCCCTCCCCGCCGGCATCCTCGACCGAATCGCAGCGCGCCGCCCCGTCCTCCAGCTCGACGCCGGAGCGCAAGCGCGCAAGCTGCGCCGCGGTAAGTCTGCCGCGCACGCGCACCGCGTATTCGCGCTCGAGCCCGTAACGCGGATGCATCATGCGATTCGCCACCTCGCCGGCGGTGGTGAGAACGAGCAGCCCGCAGGTGTTGTAGTCGAGACGGCCCACCGCGAGCCATTTCGCACCGCGCACCGCGGGCAGTCGGTCGAAAACGCTCGGCCGTCCCGCCGGATCCTCGCGGCTCACGATTTCGCCTTCCGGCTTGTGGTAGAGCAGCACTCGGGGCGCGCTTCCGCTGTCCGCGCCCTGCACCGGGCGGCCATCGACCTGGATGATGTCGCGCGGCCCCACACGTGCGCCGATCTGTGCCCTGGCCCCGTTTACGAGCACGCGCCCGTCGCGGATCCACTGCTCCATGTCCCGCCGCGACCCCAGTCCCGCCTGCGCCAGCACCTTCTGCAGCTTCTGGGTCGCGCCCTCCCGGTGCCGGTCTGCCGGCGGTCGCCCCGAAGCCATCTCAGGACCTACAGCGCTCGCGGCTGTTACGAGGTTGTTCTTTAAATAAAAGCCGCAACGTATTGTTTATCTGGTATCTTGCCATATACGATAGTGGCGCAACAAGCGCAGCCGCGGGTGGAACTAACGCAGTAAATTGCGCGAGTTGCGCCCTAAGTGCATCATCTTCCGCCCCCCAAACAATATGTGCGCGTACAGGGAGATAACACTCGCATTATGCGGGTTGGTGTTTGCGGGCACGCTGCTCGCTGCGCCCGCCGATGATATCAAGGCTCTGCTCGAAAAAGGCGATTCCAAGGCAGCGTATGAGCTGGGCAGGAAGCATCCAGAGGCGCTCGGCAATCCCGCGTTCGATTTCTATTTCGGCGTCGCGGCGATCGACAGCGGTCGCGCCGGAGAAGGCGTGCTCGCGCTGGAGCGCTACCTTGCAAACTATCCCGATAATCTCCAGGCGCGGCTCGAGCTCGCGCGCGGCTATTTCATCCTGGGCGAGGATCTGCGCGCGCGCGAGGAGTTCAACGAGGTCCTAAAAGCCAAGCCCCCGGCGCCGGTGGTCGCCAATATCGATCGTTACCTCGACGCGATCCGGGCGCGCGAGTCGGCCTATCGAACGACCGCCGGCGCGTTCATCGAGCTCGGCGGAGGTTACGACAGCAACATCAATGGCGGCGTCGGGAGCGCCAACATCATCGTGCCCAACCTCGGGTTGATCACGGTGGCACCCGGCGGTGTCGAGACCGGGTCGAGCTTCGGCCAGGCGACGGCCGGAATCAACCTAACGCATCCGGTCGCCCCGGGATTCGCGCTGTTCGGCTCGCTCGGCGCCGATTACAGGTTTTACAACAATCACGACGAATTCGACCAGAACAACTACGGCATCCTGGGAGGAATGTCCTATCTGAGGGAAAACGACCTGTTCCGCATCAGCGCTTCCTACAATACTCTCGACGTGGACAACGACCGTTTTCGCAACGTGACCGCCGCCACCGGCGAATGGACGCGCCAGCTCGACGAGCTGCAGGCGCTCACCGGCTTCGTGCAGTACGCCGATCTGGATTACGACGGCGTGAACAATATGCGCGACTCGAGTCTCTATGGCGTCGGCGCCGGCTACCGTCGCGCCTTCATCGCGCCCGGCGCGCCCCTGCTGAGCCTGAGCGCCAGCTACGCGAAGGAGGACAACCGCAAGGACTTCGACGAGCTCTCGCGCGACATCTGGAGCGCGCGCGCCGCCGTCGGCGTAACACCCGCACCCAAGTGGGCTCTGAGCTTGGGCGTCACCTATCAGTACAGCGCCTACGAGGCCGAGATCCCCTTGTTGGCGACGACCCGGCGCGACACCTACTACGCCGCGGACTTCACCGCGAGCTACGCCATCACGCGCAGCTTCAGCGCGCGCCTGGAGGGGCTGGTGTCAAAGAACGACAGCAACATCGAGCTGTTCGAGTACCGACGCGACGTGGCGGCACTCAAGTTCCGCTACGACTTCAAGTAAGGAGAAGCCCATGGTGCGAGGACTATTCCGCACGGTCACGATCCTGCTCGTCATCGCCGCCGGCCCGGTAGCAGCGGCCGACATCGGCCGCGTGCTGCTCGCCACGGGGCAGGCAGTCGTGGTGCGCGACAAACAGATCTTCAGGCTGGTGCACAATTCCGCCGTCCGGGACCGGGACGTGCTGCGCACCGGCCCCGCCAGCACGCTCCACGTGCGCTTCATCGACGAGAGCATGCTTGCGATGCGCGAGAACAGCGAGGTCCGCATCGACGAGTTCCGCTTTTCCGGCAAGGAGGACGGAAGCGAGCGCGGGTTCTTCAGCCTGCTGAAGGGCGGACTGCGCAAGGTAACCGGACTCGTCGGCCGCACCCACCACAAGAACTACCACATGAAATCGGTCGTCGGCACGATCGGGATTCGCGGCACCGACTTCGCCACCACGCTATGCCAGCAGGATTGCCGCAATCCCGACGGCACGCTCGCCAGGGACGGCCAGTACACGCGCGTCATCGGCGCCTCCCACGGCACCAACCGGGTGACGTATTCCAATCAGGCGCCGGAGCGTGAATTCGGCATCGGCGACAGCTTCTTCGCTGCGGACATTTCGACGGAACCGCAGCGGCTGCTCGTGCCGCCTCCGTTCGTCGGTGTGCCGGTGAGCGGCGTCGCCAAGCCCCTCGCCGGCACCGGAATCGAGCGGACCGCCGCCGGTGGCGCTCAGCAAGATCCACGGGGTAGGACGCACCCGGGCCCACGGGACGTCCTGCCGCGAACTCTGACGGGCACCAGACCGCCTACCGATGGCTTCCTCGACCCGGTGACGAGTGTCACGGGCACGGCGGCGACGCAAACACCCCAGTTCGTGGGGGACTTCGGGTTTATCCAGGCCTATGATTATTTGGGGAGCGGGCTCGACATCGGATTCTACGTCTCGTCCTCCATGCTGACCCTGTCGGGCAACCGGTCGGGGGCGACGCTCACCGCATACAACATTCCGGCAGGCACCACGTTGACGTATCAAAGTCCGGATTCGTTCCCAGTTGCGGAAACGGGCGTTCTTACCGGAAATGTGATGGACACGGGCTCTCTACCCTCGATCAACGCACACTGGGGCCGGTGGACAAGCGGCAACTTCACCGACCTGAACGGAGCCTTCACGGTCGGCCTTGGGGGAATGCACTACATGCTGGGCGATCTCGCGCCCCCGGACAAGGTCGCGGCGAAGACGGGCGTCGTCAACTTCTCCCCGATCGGGGGCGCGGGTACTACGCCTACGAACCACCTGGGCGAGAGCGCACTGTCCTCATCCACCTATCCCACGCTCAGCATCAACTTCACTTCGAGGGTCGTAAGCCTGAGTGATTTCGTCTGGACCTTCCCGTCATCGCAATCCTGGAGCTTCTCGCCGGGCAGCGCCAACGTCGTCATCAAGCCGCAAGGCGCCGGCATCCAAGGCTCTTACACGGGCGGGACCTGCTCGGGCTCCGTATGCGGCTCGGGTGTCCCCATCACCCTTGGCGTTTCGGGTACGTTTTACGGCCCGCAGGGCAATCACGTTGGCGCAGCGTTCGGCGCGACCGCTGGCAGCGCCACCGCTGCGGGCGTACGGCTCTACAACTGCTCGCCCTCCTGCTGAGCGCCGCCTCCCTCACACCTCGCGCCGCTCGAGCACGGCCTGCGCCAGCGTGCCGCTGTCGACGTGCTCGAGTTCGCCGCCGACCGGAAGCCCCCGGGCGATGCGGCTCACGGTGAGGCCTCGAGCGCGCAACGCTTCTCCCAGAACATGCGCGGTCGCCTCGCCTTCCACGGTGAAATTGGTGGCGAGGATGACTTCGCGCACCTCGCCGTCGGTGGCGCGCCGGATCAGGCGGTCGACGTGGATTTCCCTGGGACCGATGCCATCGAGCGGCGAGAGCGCGCCCATCAAAACAAAATACAACCCCGGGTAGCACTGCGCCTGCTCCATCATGAGTAGATCGCCGGGCGTCTCCACCACGCACAGCAGCGCCCGGTTGCGCCGCGGCGAGCTGCACAACTCGCATACCGCGGCCTCGGCGTAGCTGTTGCACTGCTCGCACTGGCGGATCTTCGCGAGCGCCTGCGTGAGCGCGGCGGCGAGCCGCGCTGCGCCCGCCTGGTCGCGCTGCAGCAGATGGAATGCCGTGCGCTGCGCCGACTTCGGCCCCATGCCCGGCAGGCAGCGCAAGGCGGAGATCAGCGCCTCCAGCGAGGAAGGAGCCTTCATCCTCAAAACGGAAGTTTCATCCCCGGCGGCAACGGCAGGCCCGCGGTCACGCCCGCCATCTTTTCCTGGGTCATCGCCTCGACGCGGCGGGCGGCGTCGTTGACCGCGGCGGTGACCAGGTCCTCCAGCATCTCCCGGTCGTCCGCGAGCAGGCGGGGGTCGATGGTGACGCGACGCACCTCGTGGCGGCCGGTCATGACGACCTTCACCATGCCGGAACCCGCCTGGCCCTCGATCTCCATGGCGGCGAGCTCGCCCTGCAGCTTCTTCATGTTGTCCTGCATCAGCTGCGCCTGCTTCATCAGGTTGCCGATTCCGTCTTTCATTCCGGGCTCCGTGCTTACTGTTTACCGTCCGGCGATGGTGCCGGCTTGATCGAGGATTCGATCACGCGCGCATCGAACCCTTCCACGAGCTCGCGCACGAAGGGGTCGCTCTCGATTCCCGCGATGGCCTGCTCCTGGCGCTGCTGGCGATCGCGGTCGGCGATCGCAGCGGGCGTGCCACCGGCATCCGGCACGACCTGGATCGCGACCCTCACGGGGGCGCCAAAGTGCTGCTGCAGCGCCGCCTTCAGCCGCTGCTGGAACGGCCCGTCCAACAGGTGCTGGTGGGCCTGCGCGATCCGCAACTCGATGCGCCCCGCGTCGCGGGTAACCAGCTCGCAATGCTGCGCGAGCACGCGCGCCATGCCGGTAAGACCCAGCCGGTCGACCGTTTGTTGCCAGTCCGGGTCACCGCGGTTTTTTTTTGGGCCGGCGGCCGGCGCCGGCACCCCCGACCCGCGCGCCGCGCCGGAAGCCTCCACCGCGGCCTCCTGCCCGGCAGGAGCGAACGCAAGCATCCTCAGGAGCGTCATGGTAAAGCCGGCCTGCTCGTCCGGCGCGAGCCCGAGGTCGCCCCGACCCTGGATCGCGATCTGGTAATGAAGCTGAAGGTCGTCCGCGGGAAAGCAGCCGGCCAGCTCGTTGAGCGTGTCGCGATCCGGATCATCCGCGCCGATCGTCTCCGGAACCGCCTGCGCGAGCGACAACCGGTGCAGCAACGACGCGAGGTCCTGCAGCGCCGTATCGAAGGACAGGCTGCGCTCCGACATGCGCTCGGCTTCCGCCACCAGCGCGGCGCCGTCGCGCGCCGCCAGCGCCCTCAGGATCGCATAAAGGTGATCCTGTCCGATCACGCCGAGCATGGCGCGCACCGAGTCTTGCGTCACGCTGCCCCCGCCATGCGCGATCGCCTGGTCGAGCAATGACAGCGCGTCGCGCATGCTGCCCTGGGCGGCCCGCGCGATCAATGGCAACGCGGCGGGCTCGCAGCGAATGCCTTCCGCCTCCAGGATGTGCTGCAGCCGGCTCCCGATCTGCTGCTGCGGGATCCGCTTCAGGCTGAATTGCAGGCAGCGCGACAGCACGGTCACCGGCACCCGCTGGGGCTCGGTGGTGGCGAGGATGAACTTTACGTGCTGCGGCGGCTCTTCCAGCGTCTTCAGCATGGCATTGAAGGCGCTGCGCGAGAGCATGTGCACTTCATCGATGATGTAGACCTTGTAGCGGCCGGCGGTCGGCGCGTAGAGCGCGTTCTCCAGGAGCTCGCGCATGTTGTCCACCTGGGTGTTGGAGGCGGCATCGAGCTCGAGCAGGTCGACGAAGCGGCCGCCGTCGATCTCCGTGCATGCCGTGCAGCGGCCGCACGGAGTCGGGGTCACTCCGGTTTCGCAATTGAGCGCCTTGGCGATGATGCGCGCGAGCGTGGTCTTGCCCACGCCGCGCGTGCCCGTGAAGAGATAGGCGTGGTGAAGCCGCTGCTGCGCGAGCGCGTTCTCGAGCGCCCGCACCACGTGCTCCTGGCCCACCAGCTCGGCAAACGTCCGGGGGCGCCACTTGCGGGCGAGGACCTGGGTCATCCAAGACTCAAAATGGGGAGGCGAGCCTTACCCCCGGCACTTGCAAAGAATAGCTGTGGCTGCTTCCTTCCGGACCTGACCAGGTTCACTACCATGCAATGCGGGGAGGCCCGCCGTAAGCAAATCGTAAGCATTATCGCATGACCGCCGCTGCGCGCGCCCCCGCGACCCCTGCGCCTTTACAAGCGCGCCGTATAATGATTCCATTTTAGTCGATTCCGGTGTCAACTGGTTTTGAGGCGCCCGCTGCCCGGGTGCCCGCCGCATCGCAGGTCGCGCTTTTCAAAGGGGGATCGCAATGGCAAGCAAGAAACAACCGCTCCGCCGGGCCCAGCCGCAGCAGGGCGCCGATGTTTCCGAGGCGCAGATCGCGGTGCACTGGCGTGAAGAAAGCCTCATCTCGCCCCCGGCCAAGTTCGTCAGCCAGGCGAATCTCACCGATGCCGGCATCTTCAAGCGCTTCGGCCTCGACAAGTTTCCCGAATGCTACAAGGAATTTGCGGACCTTCTCGACTGGTACAAGCGCTGGAAGAAGACCCTCGATACCAGCAATCCTCCCTTCTGGCGCTGGTTCGTCGGCGGCGAGATCAATGCCTGCTACAACTGCGTCGACCGGCACCTCGCCCAGCACAAGAACAAGACCGCGATTCATTTCGTGCCGGAGCCCGAGCATGAGGCAATCCAACACGTCACCTACCAGGAATTGTTCGTCCGCGTGAACGAATTCGCGGCCTTGCTGCGCGATTTCTGCGGCCTCAAGGCAGGCGACCGCGTGACGCTGCACATGCCGATGGTGGCGGAGTTGCCCATCGCGATGCTCGCGTGCGCCCGGCTCGGCATCATCCATTCGCAGGTATTCAGCGGCTTCAGCGGCAAGGCCTGCGGCGACCGCATCTCGGATTCCGAAAGCCACGCGCTCATCACCATGGACGCCTATTACCGCGCGGGCACCCTGCTCGACCACAAGGAGAAGGCGGACATCGCCGTGGCCGAAGCCGCTAAGGATGGCCACAAGGTGGACAAGGTGCTGATCTGGCAGCGCTACCTCGGCAAGTACTCGAGCCCGACCCGGCTCGTGGAAGGGCGCGACTTCATCGTCAACGACGTTCTCAAGCAGTACCGCGGGAAACGCGTGGAGCCCGAGCGCCTGCCGGCCGAAGCACCGCTCTTTCTCATGTACACCAGCGGCACCACGGGGCGCCCCAAGGGCTGCCAGCATTCGATCGGCGGCTACCTCGCCTACGTCACCTGGACATCCAGGAACATCCAGGATATCCATCCCGAGGACGTCTACTGGTGCATGGCGGATATCGGCTGGATCACGGGCCATTCCTACATCGTCTACGGTCCGCTGGCGCTCGCCGCGTCATCGGTCGTTTTCGAGGGCGTTCCGACTCATCCGGACGCGGGACGGCCCTGGCGCATCGCCGAGGAACTCGGCGTCAACATCTTCCACACCTCGCCCACGGCGATCCGCGCGCTGCGCCGGGCCGGGCCCGACGAACCGTCGAAGTACAACCACCACTTCAAGCACATGACGACGGTGGGCGAGCCGATCGAGCCCGAGGTCTGGAAGTGGTACTACAAGGTGGTCGGCAAGGGCGAGGCGGTGATCGTGGACACCTGGTGGCAGACGGAGAATGGCGGCTTTCTCTGCAGCACGGTGCCAGGTATCCATAAGATGAAGCCCGGCAGCGCGGGCCCCGGAATCCCGGGCATTCATCCCGTCATCTACGACGACGATGGCAACGAGCTGCCGGCCGGCTCGAACCGTGCGGGCAACATCTGCATCCGCAACCCCTGGCCGGGCAGCTTCCAGACCATCTGGAAGGACCCGGACCGCTTCGTCAAGCAGTACTACGCCCGCTATTGCAGGAACCCCAAGAGCAAGGACTGGCGCGACTGGCCGTACATGGCGGGCGACGGCGCGGTTCAATCCGCCGACGGCTACTACCGCATCCTCGGCCGCATTGACGACGTGATCAACGTGGCGGGACATCGTCTCGGCACGAAGGAAATCGAATCCGCGGCGCTGACCGTCGCCGAAGTGGCGGAAGCGGCGGTGGTACCGGTTGCCGATTCGATCAAGGGGAAAGTGCCCGATCTCTACGTTTCCCTGAAGCCGGGCCTGCAGGCATCCAAGGAGATCGCGGACCGGATCTCGGGCGCGGTCGTCTCCGAGATCGGCCCGATCGCCCGGCCGCGCCACGTGGTGATCGTCCCCGATATGCCCAAGACGCGGTCGGGCAAGATCATGCGGCGGGTGCTGGCAGCGATTTCCAACCGCCAGGACCCGGGGGACGTCTCCACCCTCGCCAATCCCGAGGTGGTCGACAAGATCAAGGAGTCCGTGAAGTAGTCTGCTAGAATTTCCGCCGCCGGAGAGGTGGATGAGTGGTTTAAGTCGCACGCCTGGAAAGCGTGAGTACGGCGAAAGTCGTACCGCGGGTTCGAATCCCGCCCTCTCCGCCAGAAAACAAGACGCCCTTTCAGCGGGCGTCTTGTCTTCTTTGGGATGGCCGGCACCCTTGGCATTCCTGATATAGTTTAACGGCAAGCCTTTCGGGGAAGGAATTTCGATGGCGGGGATTTCGCGCGCGGCGGCGCGCCGCATCATCGAGCAGGTGCGCGGCTCGCCCGCGACGCGCGTCAAGGTCGCGGTCTCCGACACCGACGGCGTGCTGCGCGGCAAGTATCTCCACAAGGAGAAGTTCCTCTCGGCCGCCGAGTCCGGCTTCGGCTTCTGCAACGTGGTCTTCGGCTGGGACTCGAACGACCAGTGCTACGACAACACCACCTGGACCGGGTGGCACACGGGCTTTCCCGACGCGCTCGTGCAGCTCGACCTTTCCACCTTCCGGCGCGTGCCCTGGGACGACAACGTCGCCTTCTTCCTCGGCGAATTCGTCGAGGCCGACGGCCGACCCCTCCCCATCTGTCCGCGCCAGCTCTACAAGCGCGTGCTCTCGCGCGCGGAAAATATGGGCTTCCAGGTGCTCGCGGGCGTGGAATACGAGTGGTTCAATTTCCGCGAGACCCCGCAAAGCTTCGCCGCCAAGAGCTACGTGCGGCCCGAGCCGATCACGCCGGGCATGTTCGGCTACTCGCTCATCCGCGCCGCGCAGAACCAGCCGTTCTTCCGCGCCCTCATGGAGGAGATGCCGGCGTTCGGGGTGCCGGTCGAAGGCCTGCACACGGAGACCGGGCCGGGCGTCTTCGAGGCGGCGTTGCTCTACGCGCCCGGGATCGAAGCGGGCGACCGGGCCATCCTCTTCAAGCAGGCGGCGAAAGAGATCGGGAGCCGCTTCGGCATCATGCCGAGTTTCATGGCGAAGTGGAACACGCAGTACCCGGGCTGCTCGGGCCACATCCACCAGAGCCTGTCGGATGGCAAGCGCAACCTCTTCTACGACGCGCGCCATCCGCACCGCATGTCCAAACTCTTCGAGAGCTACCTCGCGGGGCAGCTCGCGCTCCTCGAGGACATCCAGGCGATGTACGCGCCGACGGTGAACAGCTACAAGCGGCTGGTCGACGGCATGTGGGCGCCGGTGAAGCGCAGCTGGGGCGTGGACAACCGCACCGCGACGCTTCGCGTCATTCCCGGCTCGCCCAAGTCCACGCGGCTCGAGTCGCGCTGCCCCGGCGCGGACATCAATCCCTACATCGCGCTTGCGGCTTGCGTCGGCGCGGGACTCTGGGGCATCGAGAAGAAGCTCAAGCTCAAGGACACGCCGGTCTCGGGCGACGCGGCGAAGGCGGCGAAGATTCCGCGCCTGCCGCGCAACCTGATGGAGGCGACCGCGAACCTCAAGCGCTCGGCGGCCGCTCGCGAGCTCTTCGGCGAGACCTTCGTGGACCACTACGTGCGCACGCGCGAGTGGGAGTGGCGCCAGTTCCAGGACGCAGTGACCGACTGGGAGCTGAAGCGCTATTTCGAGATCATCTGATGGCGGTCCACGCGTTCGCATTTCCGACCGCGATCCATTTCGGGGCGGGCGCGAGGAAGCTCGTCGCGGCGCATCTCAAGAAAGCGGGTTGCAAGCGTCCCCTCGTCGTCACCGACCGCGGCATCGCCGCGCTCCCGGTGCTGGCCGACTTCGTCGCCACGCTCGAGGGGCTCGAGGCGAGCGTGTACTCGGGCGTGCAGGGCAACCCGGTCGCCGCTCAAGTTCGCGCGGGGGTGGATGCATACCGGGTGCACCGCGCCGATGCGGTGGTCGGCTTCGGCGGCGGCGCCGCGCTCGACGTGGCGAAGGTCGTGGCGCTCATGGCGGTGCACCCGGGCGACGTGCTCGAGTACGCCTGGGACCACCCCGGGGTGCGGCCGATCGAGAAGCCGCTGCCGCACTTCGTCGCGCTGCCCACGACCGCGGGCACCGGCAGCGAGGTCGGACGCTCCTCGGTCATATCGGATGATGCGACGCACGTGAAGCGCATCGTATTCTCGCCCGCGCTTCTCGCGAAGGCCGTGTTCGCCGACCCGGAGCTGACGCTCGGGCTCCCCGCTCCCATCACCGCGGCGACCGGGATGGACGCGCTCACCCACAATATCGAGTCGTATCTCTCGTCCGCGTACCATCCGTTTTGCGACGGCATCGCGCTCGAAGGCGTGCGCATCGCTGCGCGCGCGCTGCCGCTGGCCGTGAAGCAACCGGGAAACCTGCAGGCGCGCAGCGACATGCTCATGGCCTCGATGATGGGCGCGATCGCATTCCAGAAGGACCTCGGCGCGGTGCATTCCTGCGCGCACGCGCTCTCCACCGTCGCCGGCCTGCACCACGGGCTCGCGAACGGCGTGATGATCGACCACGTCATGCGCTTCAATCGCGAAGCCGCCGAGGCGAAGATGGCCGAGCTGGCGCGCGTCGCCGGCGTGGTGGACCTCGTCGCGTGGCTCACCGAGCTTAAGGCGGAGATCGGCATCCCGGCGAGGCTGGGGGCCCTCGGTGTCAAGAAGGAGCACCTGCCGCGGCTGGTCGAGGTCGCGATTGCCGACATCTGCCACCGGACCAATCCCCGCTCCTGCACGACGCGGGACTTCGAGACCCTCTTCGCCGGCGCGCTATGAAGCGGCGGCTGCGGATCGGCGTCTCGGCGCGCATCCAGTACGGCGATGCGGCAAAGCTCGGGTATCTCAAGAAGAACCTCTACTTCCTTGAGCAAGCCTTCGCGCGCTGGCTGCAATCGGCGGGCGTGCTCGTCTACCTCGTCCCCGACGTCGTGGACCGCGCGTCGAACGCGCTCACGCTGGCCGATTACGCGCAGGAGCTGGACGGGCTCGTGCTGCAGGGCGGCTCCGACGTCTCGCCGCAGATGTACGGCGAGGCGCCGCTCAGGCCCGAGTGGGGCGGCGACCCCGAGCGCGACCGCTACGAGCTTGATCTCTTCCACCGCTTTCTCGACGTGAAGAAGCCCGTGCTGGGAATCTGCCGCGGCCTGCAGCTCATCAGCGTCGCGCTCGGAGGCACGCTCTACCAGGACACCGCGACGCAGAAGCCCGGCGCGGAGGCGCACCAGGATCGCGCGGTGTATGACGAAAAGTACCATTACGTCGAGATCCTTCCCGGCACGCGGCTCGCCGCGCTCTACCCGGGCGTGACGCGGGCGAAAGTGAACTCGATCCACCATCAGGCAGTTAAGGGGCTCGGCGCGGGCCTTGCGGTCGAAGCGCGCGCGCTCGAGGATGACGTGATCGAGGCGGCGCGGCTCGAGGGGCCGCAGTACGTCGCGGGCGTGCAGTGGCACCCTGAGTTCCTGCACGGCCGCGGCGACGGCGTGCTGGATGCCGCGCCGCTGCTCGGCGATTTTCTCCAGGCTGTGCGTGAGAATTCTCAATCCCGCTGACGGTTCACCCGTAGCCGAGATCGCCGAGGACTCGGCCGCCGCGATTGCGGAAAAATACACGCGGGCACGCGCAGCTCAGCCCGCATGGGCGGCAACGTCGCTCGGCGCTCGCCTCGCCGCAATCCGGCGCTTCAAGGACGAGGTCGCGCGGCGCAAGTCCCATCTCGCGCGCACACTCACGCGCGAGATGGGCAAGCCCATCCGCCAGTCGCATAACGAGCTCGATGCGCTCGCCGGCCGGCTCGATTTCTTCCTCGAGCACGCTGCGCGCGCGCTCGCCCCCGAGACGGTGCTCGAGGAGCCGAAGCTGCGCGAGCGCATCACCCACGAGCCGCTCGGCGTGGTGGCGAACATCTCGGCCTGGAACTACCCCTACTTCGTCGGCTCGAACGTTTTCGTGCCGGCGCTCCTCGCGGGAAACGCCGTGCTTTACAAGCCCTCGGAATATGCCGCACTCACGGGCCGCGCGATTGGCGAGATGATGCAGGCGGCGGGCGTGCCCGTGGACATCTTCGCGGTAGTGAGCGGCGCAGGCGCGGCGGGCGCGGCGCTCGCATCGCAGGCGGTGGACGGCATATTCTTCACGGGCTCCTACGCGACGGGCGCGCGGATCGCCGCAGCCTGTGCGCCGCGCATGGTGAAGCTGCAGCTCGAACTGGGCGGCAAGGACCCCGTCTACGTCTGCGAGGATGCCAACATTCAGACCGCAGCGGAATCCCTCGCAGACGGCGCGATGTACAACGCGGGGCAGAGCTGCTGCTCGGTGGAACGCATCTACGTGCACCAGCGCGTCCACGACCGGCTCGTGGATGCTTTCGTCGCCACCGTGAAGGGCTACCGGTGCGGCGATCCGATGGACGAGGCGACCTATCTCGGGCCGCTCGCGCGTGCGCCGCAACTGACAGTGCTCGAGCGCCAGGTCGCGGACGCCGTCGCCAAGGGGGCGAAGCTGCTGCTGGGCGGCAAGCGCATCGCGCGGCCCGGCAACTGGTTCGAGGCGACCGTGCTCTCCCGCGTGGACCACACGATGGAGCTGATGCGGGAGGAAAGCTTTGGCCCGGTGATTGGAATTCAGAAGGTCGCGGACGACGTGGAGGCCGTGCGTCTCATGAACGACACCGACTACGGGCTGACCGCGGGCGTCTACACGCCGGACGAAGCGCGCGCCCAACGCATCCTCGCGCAGATCCGCTCGGGCTCGGTCTACTGGAACTGCTGCGACCGCGTCAGTCCGCGCCTGCCCTGGTCGGGTATCGGGCACTCCGGGATCGGGCTTACCCTGTCCACCTACGGCATCCAGGCAATGACGCGACCCAAAGCCTGGCACCTGCGTGACGCGTGAGCGTCCTCGCGCGGCGGCTTGCGCGTGAGGGCCGGTTCGACCGGTCGCGTTTCCTGCGCTTTTTCGTCGCCGGCGAACCGGTGGGCTGGCTGCGGCCGGCGCTGGGCGCGCGTCTGGCGCGCTGGCCGGACCTGTTCGAATCCGGCGCCAGCGAAGTGCACCTTGCCCGCCGGCTGGCGACGATCGAAGCACGCAGCGAAGCGCTGGCGCGCGTCGTGCGCGAACTCGCAGACGAAGGGCTGGTGAGCGGATGGCGCAGCGAAAGCAACGCGATCTCGACCGCACCGGCCGGGCCGACGTTGTTTTACATCGAGCGCGCGGCCGTGCGCCCGTTCGGCCTGCCTTCGCTCGCCGTGCACGTCAACGGCATCACCGCCGGCAATCCGACGAATCTCTGGATCGCGCGCCGCAGCCGCGCCATATCCATCGACCCGGGGATGCTCGACAATCTGGTCGGGGGCGGCGTGGGCGCGGGGTTCAGCGTGCAGGACGTCCTGGCCAAGGAAGCCTGGGAGGAAGCGGGCATCGAAGCAGCGCTCGCGCGCAGCGCGACGCGCGGCGGAACGATTCGCATCCTGCGCGAAGTGGCAAAGGGGGTGCAGTCGGAGACGATCCTGGTCCACGATCTGGTGCTGCCGCCGGATTTTCAGCCGCGAAACCAGGATGGCGAGGTGGAGAAATTCCGCCTCGCGCCGGCGGAGGAGGTTCTCGCGCTCGCTCGCGACACCGAGGAATTCACCCTGGATGCGGCCCTGGTGACGCTCGATCACTTCCTGCGCGAAGGCGCGATTGCGCCGACCGACCTGCGCTACGCGGGCCTGGCGCGGTGGTTCACCTGACTATCCCGGCCACGGCGCCTTCAGCATCGCTCGCGCGGGAACGCGCTCTCCCGACACCTCGATCTCGTAGCGGCCGCGCAGGACCACGTCCCGCGTCTCGGGCTTCGCGCTGTGCACGTAGCCCATTGCGACCATGGCCGAGAGCGCGGCGCTGTAGCCTGCCGAGTTGATCTCGCCTACCGGCGCGCCGTCCCTGAGGATCGGCTCCCCGCCCCAGGCGAAGAGCCGCGTCTCCGGAAAGACGAAAATCACGAGGCGCTTCTCGAGCGCCTCGCGCGGGGCAGGTGCAAGCGCTTCGCGTCCGACGAACTCACCCTTGTCGAGCCTCACGGCGAAACCCACGCCCGCTTCCCAGGGCGTGAAATCGGGCGAGAGCTCGGCCGGAAACGCGCGCCGCCCCGCTTCCAGGCGCAACGCATCGAGTGCGTAATAGCCGCAGTCGCGCAGGCCCAGATCAAGCCCGGCGGCATGCAGCGCGTCGTAGAGCGCAGCCGCCTTCTCCACCGGCACGTAGAGCTCGCAGCCCGGCCCGCCGACATAGGATACCTCCACTGTCCGGAAGCCGAGCCGGGCCGCATCGAGCCGGGCCAGCAGCGCCGGCGCGCGCGGGCCCATGACCGAGAGCACCGACCAGGCGGCGGTCACGTCCTCCACCTTCGCAACTTCGCCTTCGCGCAGGTGCCGCCTGATCCAGGCCGCGTCGCGCACCGGCTGCGCCGTGCCCGTGACGATGAAGAAATCCTCCGCGCCGAGCCGGTGCACGGTGAAGTCGGACTCGAAGCCGCCTTTCGCGTTGAGCATCGCGGTGTAGACAATGCGGCCCGCGGGCACGTCGATGCGGTTCGCGCACAAGCGCTCCAGCACGCCGCGCGCGTCGCGCCCGCGCACGAGGAGCTTGCCGAAGGACGTTTGGTCGAATACGCCCACCGCGCTGCGCACGGCACGCTGCTCCTCGATCACCGCATCGAGCCAGGCGGGCCTGCCGAGCGTGTACTGCATTTCGGGCTTTGCCCCGGCCCGCGCGAACCAGTTGGCGCGCTCCCAGCCCATCTTGGAGCCGAAGCACGCCCCCTTCGATTTCAGGCGCCCGTAGAGAGGCGAAGTCCGCAGGGGGCGGCCCGATTCCAGCTCGTGACGCGGCCAACGCATGGCGTAATGAAGCCCGAGCGTCTCGACGGTGCGCGCCCTCAACCAGTCTGTGTCCGCGGCGTAGGCGCCGAAGCGCCGGATGTCCACCTCGAAAAGATCCATGGGCGCCTCGCCCCCGACGATCCATTCGGCGAGAAGCTTGCCGGCGCCGCCGCCGTTGGCGATGCCGGCGGAGTTGAAGCCCGCGGCAACGAAATAGTTCCGCACCTCGGGCGCCTCGCCGAGGATGAAATTGCCGTCCGGCGTGAAGCTCTCCGGGCCGTTGAGCAGCATCTTGACGCCCGCCGCCTCGAGCGCGGGGACGCGATGGATGGCCGCGTCCATCAGCGGCTGGAACTGCTCCCAGTCCTCGGGCAGGCGCTGGAACTCGAACTTCTCCGGGATGCCGTCCATGCCCCAGGGCTTCGCCTGCAGCTCGAAGCCGCCCATGAGGAGGCCGCCGACCTCCTCCTTGAAGTAGATGGTGCCGTCGGGGTCGCGCATCACCGGCAGCATCGGGCGCACGCCCGCGATGCGATCGGTGACGATGTAGAAGTGCTCGGCCGAATGCAGCGGCACGTTCACGCCGGCGAGCGTGCCGAAAGCGCGCGCCCACTGGCCGGTGCAGTTCACCAGCACTTCGCAGGCCACCTCCCCCGCGGAGGTCGTGATGCCCGCCACGGCGCCATTGGCGAGCTTCACGCCGGTCACTTTCACGTCCTGCACGATCTTTACCCCAAGGTTGCGCGCGCCCTTGGCGAGCGACTGGGTGAGATCGGCAGGGTTCGCCTTGCCATCCTGCGGAAACCAGAGCGCGCCCTGCAGGTCGTCCACGCGCAACAGCGGCCATTTGTCCGCCGCCTCGCGCGGCGTAATCAGGTGCACCTCGATGCCGAAGCTGCGCGCCATCGCGGCCTGGCGCTGGTAGACGATCCAGCGCTCGGGCGTCTTCGCTACATTCACGCTGCCGCACTGCAGCCATCCGGTGGCGAGCCCGGTTTCAGACTCGAGGGACGCGTAGAGTCCGATGCCGTACTGGCTCATGCGGGTCATCGAGCGGTTGGGGCGCATCTGGCCGATGAGCCCCGCCGCGTGCCAGGTGGTGCCGCAAGTGAGGCTGCCCTGCTCGAGCAGCAGCACGTCGCGCTTGCCCAGCTTCGCGAGGTGATAGGCGACGCTCGCCCCGGCGATGCCGCCGCCGACGACGACGATCTCCGCGTGCGGTGAAATGACGCTCATAGCTTGAGCGCGATCACGCCGGCGAGCACGGCGGCCGCGCCGCCCAGCCGAACTCGCGCGTGGCCTTCCTTCAGGATGTAGGCGCCGATCAGCGCCGCGAAGATGACCGACGTTTCGCGCAACGCTGCAACCGCCGCAACCGGGGCGCGCGTCATCGCCCAGAGCGCGATCCCGTAGGCCGCCGCGGAAAGCACGCCGCCGGTCAAGCCGCGCGCCCAGTAGCGACGTCCGTATTCGACGAACCGCCTGCCACGGAGCGCAAGTACGACCAGGGGAAACGGGAGGCAGTCGAGCACGAAGATCCATAGCGCGTAGCCCGCGGGGCTGTCCGAGAGCCGCACGCCCGCCGCGTCCACGAGAGTGTAGGTGGCAATGATCACCGCGTTGGCAAGCGCCCAGCCGGTTGAAACGCGCGACGTGCGCCAATGAAACCCCGCGAGCCCGAGCGAGAGTACGCCGCCGCCGATGAGGAGCACGCCCGCCCAGATCGCCGGCTTCGGCGCTTCGCCGAGCCACGCCAGCGCACAGACCGCGACGATGAGCGGCGCGACGCCGCGCATGATGGGGTAGCCGTGCGAGAGGTCACCTGCCCGGTACGCGCCCACCAGCGCGATGTAGTAGGCGATGTGAATCGCGACCGATGCGGCGAGATACGGCCACGCCGCGCGGGCTGGGGGCGCCACGAAGAAAATGAAAGGCACCGCGGCAGCGCCGGCACCTACGATGAAGATCGTCGTATCGAGCAACACGTCGTCGCTCGACTTGATCATGGCGTTCCAGGTCGCGTGCAAAATCGCCGCGCCGAGCACCGCGAGCGTCACGCCCAGGCTCAGCTCGGGCATTTGTCCGGTTTTGCGAAAGCGTAGCCGAGCGCACCGATCAGCACGCCGCCGCCTCCCCTATGGCCTGATCCAGGATCGCAAGCGCCTGGTCGAGGTCGCTTTCCTCGATCACGAGCGGCGGCGCGAGCACGATCACGTTGCCCTGCCCGACCTTGAACGACAGGCCGCGCGCAAGGCACCGATACATCACGTCCTCGGCCAGCGCCGCCTGCGCCAGCTCGATGCCAAGCAGCAACCCGACGCCGCGAACTTCCACTATTGCCGGCCGGCGCTGGCGCATCTGGCGAAGCCGCGCGAGCGCGAGCGCGCCGAGCCGGTTCGCACGCTCGAGCAGGCGCTCGGATTCGATCACCTCGAGCGTGGCGAGCGCCGCGGCGCAGCCGAGAGGGGTCTTCTCGTGCGTGAAATGCCCGAGGGCGCGGTCCGCCGCCACGTCCAGTCCCTCACGCGCGAGGAGCGCCCCCATCGGGAAGACGCCGCCGCCGAGGCCCTTGCCCAGCACCACCATGTCCGGAACGATGCCGTAGCGTTCGAAGGCGAACATCGTTCCGGTTCGGCCGAGGCAGATCGGGATCTCGTCGAGCACGAGCAGCGCGCCATGCCGGTCGCACGCCGCACGCAGCCGCTCGTAGTAGGCGCGCGGCGGCACCTGCACGTCGGTCGAGCGTACGGTCTCGACCACTACCGCGGCGACGTCCTCCTCCTTTGCCAGCACGTACTCGACGTAATCGGCGCAGCGCGCGTTGCACTCGCCGCCACAACCGAAGTGGCAGCCGCGCGGAGCGCAGGGCTGGACATGCTCGGTGCCGGACAGGAGCGGCCCCACGGCGCGGCGAAAGACCGCCTCGCCGCCGACCGAGATCGCATCGAGCGAAGCGCCGTGGAACGCGTCCCACATCGACACCGTCTTGTGCCGGCCGGTGGCGATGCGCGCGAGCTTGAGCGCCATGCCGATCGCCTCGGCGCCGCCCGGAGCGAAGAGTGCCTTGCCGAGGTCGCCTGGGGCGAGCGCGGCGAGCTTCGCGGCAAGCGAGACCGCATACTCGTTGGTGAAGCGGCGCGGCGAGAACGGCAGCGTGTCGAGCGCGCGCTTTACCGCCTCGATGACGCGCGGATGCCCGTGGCCGATCTGGTGCAGGCTGTTGCCGTGAAAGTCCATGATGCGCCGGCCCTCCAGGTCCTCCAGCCAGATGCCGGAGGCGGACTTGAGCGCATTGAAGCACGGGGTCGAGAGCGATTGGTGCAGGAAATGTTTCGCGTCCTCCGCGAGAAGCGAGCGCGTCCGCGGCCCGAGGTTTTCCGCCTCCCAGCGCTTCCTGCGCGGCGTCAGGTTGACGTCGCCCTCGGCGGCCTCGTCCTTACTCATTTCTCGGCTGCACGCGGGTTCAGGGCGCTTCGCCGCGCCGGATGCGCGCCTGAATATCCTCAATGCAGGGCATGATATCGGCGATGGTATCGACCACGTAGTGTGCGCCGCATTGCGCCATGCGCGTGTAGGCGCGCTCGCGCTTGGCTTCCTGATCCGCCTTTGCAAGCGCCCGCCACTCGTCGAGCAACATTCCCACCTCGTTGCCGCTTACGGCGAGCCCTACGGTCCACATCCCGGCATTCAGACCCTCCTCCACGCCCGGGATGGTGTCGTCGATTTTCACGCAGGCCTGCACCGCGCTCACGCCGAGCTTGATCACGTTCTGCAGGCACATGTAAGGATACGGGCGACCCGCCGGCACATCGGCCGCGCAAACCGTGGAGTCCGGCTCGTAGCCCTGGCGCTTCGCGTCCCTGTGGTTGATCTTCATCATGTCGGTGAGATAGCCGGTGGTCGAACCGATCTTGATGCCGCGGGAACGCAGTGCCGCGACCGCCTCCAGCGTGCCCGGAATGAGGGTCGAGTAGGTGGACAGGCACTCGAGCTGCAGCGGCACGAATTCGGAGAACATGGCGTTCACGTCGTTCTCGTTCGGCAGCCGTCCGTGGGATTCCTGCCAGCGCCGGCGCACCGATTCGAGCTCGGTGATGCGCTGGATGTGCACGCGCTTGTGGGCCCCCATGGGCGCGCGCGCCTCCTCGACGGTGATCGGCACCTTCTTGCGCTTGAATACCTCGACGAACACTACTGCCGGCGCCATGCAGCCGAAGTCCATGGTGGTGCCCGCCCAGTCGAGCAGCACCGCCTCGATCGGTCCACAGTAGCTGCGCCGGTAGTTGAAGTTCATGTTTGCTCTCCGTGGATACTCCGAAATCTCAATTCGGCCATCGGTCACGATTTTCGCATGCTATCTCTACTGCTGTGCGCCATTGATCGCGTAATCGAAAATCTGGTAGCTCTTCAGCGTCGCGGCGCCCGCCTTGAGCTTGTATTCGTCGTTCAGCGGCGCGCTCAGGATGAACGGGACTTTCGCCTCGGACACCCCGCCGTGGGTGCGCAGGCGGTGCCCTTTCAGTCCCGAGAGGTCGTGGTCCCTCTCGGCGGCGCCGACGCAGACGTCCGCCGTCGAAATGACGACGACGTCGGCCTCGCGGTCGGCAGGCAGGTCGTGCAGCCGGCATGCGGTTTCCTTGTCGAGCACCGACTCCAGGCCCGCGAGCCCCTTGATCGCATCGATCACCTGCCCGGGCGTCGCTTTTCCAAGGCACCACACGCGCACGAAGCCGCCGAGCGCGCCATGGTGAGCGACGAAAGCGTCCGTGATGGGGCAGATCACCTTCGTGTCGCCCCTGCCGAATTTCGAATCCAGGATGTCCTGCAGCCAGATCACGTTGGGCTTGCCTGCGGCGTTCGACTTGTCGTTCATGCCGTGGTCCGCAGTCAGCGCAACGATCGCCCCGAGATCGGCCAGCCGCCCGAAGCAGTCGTCAAGTTTCTCGTAGAAGCGCTTCGCCTCGGACTCCTCCGGCGCGTACTTGTGCTGCACGTAGTCGGTCAGCGACAGGTAAAGGAGATCCGGCCGGTCCCGCTCCAGCAGCTTGATACCCGCCTCCAGCACGAACCAGGACAGCTCCATCGAGTACATGTCCGGCTGCGGCATGCCCACGAGCTCGAGCGCGTTTTCGATGCCGTTTTCCTTCAAAGTGCAGCGGCTTGCGAACTCGGAGGAGAAGGAAACGTTCCCCTTCGAGAGGTCGAGGTTCTTGCCCAACTGCTTTCTCAGCTTGTCCTTGGCGGTGATGGAAGCGACTTTCGCACCCGCGTCGGCGAACCGCGAAAGGATGGTGTCGCCGCGCAGCAGCTCGGGACCGGTCATGACCACGGCCTCGCCGGTCTTCGTGTCGAGGTAGAAGTTGCCGGATATGCCGTGCCTGGAGGCCGGCGTGCCCGTGATGATCGACATGTTGTTCGGGCAGGTGAAGCTCGGCACCGTGCCTTCCGCCACGACGCTGAAGCCCTCCTTCATGAAGCGCTCGATATTGGGAATCGACCCGTTTCCGAGGTACTGCCGCAGGTAGGCGGGATCGCCGCCGTCGATGCAAACGACCGCCACCGGCCGATCCGGCCAGCGGTATTTCAAGCCATTGACGTCCACCCATGCCTTCCGTGCCGGCATATCCCTTCGCTCCATCCTCCGGGGTCTGGTCTCGGGCCGCGTCGGCCGGCCTGGGCGGCCGCGCGGGAGGTTCATTGACATTGAATCGGCGCACTTGTAGATTGTCAACGACCCCTCGTAGCAAGACGCTCACTCACCGGACAACCGCACGCTGCAATAAGACAGCAACAAACCCGCAATAAGCTTTCCGCCTCGATCCACAGGGAGACCTCAATGAAAAAGCCGTTTCGATACGCCGCCCTGCTCGCAGGGTTGCTTGCCGCAGGTGCCGTGCTCGCGCAAGGCAAGACCCAGCTGCTCGTCTACACCGCGCTCGAGACCGATCAGCTCAAGGCCTATGAACAGGGATTCTACGCGCAGAACCCCGGCATCGAGATCCGCTGGGTGCGCGACTCGACCGGCGTCATCACCGCCAAGCTCCTTGCGGAAAAGAACAATCCGCAGGCCGACGCCGTAATGGGGGTTGCCGCCTCCAGCCTTGCCCTGCTCGCCTCGCAGGACATGCTGATTCCGTACGCACCGAAAAATCTCGCCGCCATTTCGGCGAAGTTCCGTGACCCCAAGACCCCGCCGGCGTGGTTCGGAATGGACGTGTGGGGCGCGACGGTGTGCTTCAACACCGTGGAGGCGAAAAAACGCAACATCCCGAAGCCCGTAACCTGGAAAGACCTGGCCAAGCCGGCCTACAAGGGCCAGGTGGTGATGCCCAATCCGGCGTCCTCGGGCACCGGCTTCTTCGATGTCACCGCGTGGCTCGCGCTCTATGGCGAAAAAGGCGGCTGGGCGTACATGGACGCGCTCCACGAGAACATCGCGCAGTACACCCATTCGGGCTCCAAGCCCTGCAACCAGGCCGCCGCCGGCGAATTCGTGGTCGGCATCTCGTTCGAGTACCGTGCCAACACCAACAAGGCGAAGGGTGCGCCGATCGACCTGGTATTCCCGAAAGAAGGCCTGGGCTGGGACCTCGAGGCGTTTGGCATCCACAAGGGCACGAAGAAGCTCGCGGCGGCTCAGAAACTCGCCGACTGGGCCTCGAGCAAGGACGCCATGATGCTCTACGGCAAGAATTTCGCCATCACCGCAGTGCCGGGTGTGGCGCAGCCCCTGCCAAACGTGCCGAAAGACTACGAGAAGCGCCTGGTGAAGATGGATTTCACCTGGGCGGCGGCGAACCGCGAGCGCATTCTCGCCGAGTGGAACAAGCGCTACAGCGTCAAGACCGAGAAGAAGTGAGTTCGCCGCAGGGCGAGCCGTATTTGCGGCTGGAGGGCATCGGCAAGAACTTTGGCACGTTTACCGCCCTTCGGGACATCCGGCTCGAAGTCCCGAAGGGCGAGTTCGTATGCTTCCTCGGCCCCTCGGGCTGCGGCAAAACCACGCTGCTACGCATCATCGCCGGGCTCGAAGTCCAGAGCGCCGGAACGATCCACCAGGGCCAGCGCGACATCTCCGCCCTTCCCCCGGCGCAGCGCGATTACGGCATCGTGTTCCAGTCGTATGCGCTGTTCCCGAACCTCAGCATTTTTGACAACGTCGCCTACGGGCTGGTGAACCGGCGCGCCGGGCGCGACGCGATCCGGGCGCGGGTCGGCGAGCTGCTCAAGCTCGTCGGCCTGTCCGGCAGCCCCGCCAAGTACCCGAGCCAGCTCTCGGGCGGGGAGCAGCAGAGGATCGCGCTCGCGCGGGCGCTCGCCACCTCGCCCGGGCTGCTGCTGCTCGATGAACCGCTGTCGGCGCTCGACGCGATCGTGCGCGTGCACCTGCGGCAGGAGATCCGTTCCCTGCAGCAGCGGCTCGGGGTCACCACCATCATGGTGACGCACGACCAGGAGGAGGCGCTCTCGATGGCGGACCGCATCGTGGTGATGAACCACGGCGTCATCGACCAGATCGGCACCCCGATGCAGGTCTATCGCGAGCCGGCAACGCCATTCGTCGCCGATTTCGTCGGCAAAGTGAACATGCTTGCGGGCACCGTCGAATCCGCCGGGCGCATCCGCGTCGGCTCGTACAGCTTCGCCTGCGCTTCGTGCGGCGGCTCGCCGGGGCGCAGCGCGCGGGCCTACCTGCGCCCGGAGGACATCGTCGCGCGCCCGATCGAGGCCGGAGATCCCAACGTGATCGATGCGACGATCGACAAGATCGAATTTCTCGGATCCTATTGCCTGGTTCGCGTCATGGCGAGCGGACTCGAGGGCCAGCCGCTCACCGTGTACCTGTCGCTCAACTACCTGTCCGAAATGGGACTTGAACGCGGCAGCCCGATGAAGCTCCGCATTCTCGCGGAGCGCATGCGCGTGTTCGACGCCTGATGTCCGCCGTCCTCGCTGCCGCGCAGATTCGCCAGCGGGTGCACTGGAGCGACCGCGTCGGGCACCTCGCGATGGCGGCGCTCGCGCTCGCGCTCGCGGCGCTTCTCGCCGGGCCGCTGCTCACGATCCTCGCGCAGAGTGTCGAAGGCCGCAAGGGCGAGTTCGTCGGCCTGAAGAACTTCGTCGCCTACTTCGGCACGCCGGCGCTGCTCGATTCGCTCTGGAACAGCGTCTGGACCTCGCTCGTGGCGACCGCGGTCGTCGTGCCCGCGGCCTTCGCCTACGCCTATGCCCTCACCCGCAGCTGCATGCCGTGGAAAGGCGCCTTTCGCACCGTCACGCTGACACCGCTGCTCGCGCCCTCGCTGCTGGCGGCGATCTCGTTCATCTTCTGGTTCGGCAACCAGGGCGTGCTGAAGGGCTGGATGCAGGCGCTCGGCATCGCGCAGATCTACGGCGCGCCGGGCATCATCCTGGCGCAGATCTTCAGCGTCTTCCCGCATGCGCTGATGATTCTGATCACCGCGCTCTCGCTCGCCGATGCACGCCTGTACGAGGCGGCGGATTCGCTCGGCACTTCCCGCAAGCGCAAGTTCTTCACCATCACGCTGCCGGGCGCGAAATACGGCCTCGCCAGCGCGGCCATGGTCACGTTCACGCTCGTCATCACCGATTTCGGCATCCCCAAGGTGATCGGCGGCAACTTCAATGTGCTGGCGACCGACGTCTTCAAGCTGGTGATCGGGCAGCAGGATTTCCCCAGGGGCGCGGTGGTGGCGCTGTTCCTGCTGGCGCCGGCGCTGCTCACCTTCGGGGTGGACCGCATCGTGCAGCGCAAGCAGACCTCGATGCTCACGACGCGCGCGGTGCCCTACGCGCCCAAGCCGAGCCGCGGCTACGACATCGCGATGACCGCCTATTGCGTCGTCGTGACGCTGCTGATGCTCGCGGTGCTCGGAATGGCGATCTTCGCCTCGTTCGTGAAGTTCTGGCCTTACGACGTGTCGTTCAGCCTGCGCCATTACGTCTACGGCATCGTAGACGGCGGGGTGGACGTCGCGTTCGTAAACAGCCTGACGCTCGCGGCGTGGACCGCGCTCGCCGGCACCGCGCTCGTATTCGCCGGCGCGTACCTGATGGAGAAGACGCGCGGCGCCGACTGGCTGCGGCCGGCGCTGCAGCTGCTGGCGCTGCTCCCGATGGCGGTGCCCGGCCTGGTGCTGGGCCTCGGCTACATCTTCTTTTTCAACGCGCCGCACAACCCCCTCAACTTCCTCTACCACACGATGGCGATCCTGGTGCTGTGCACCGTGGTGCATTTCTATACCACCGGCCATCTCACCGCGGTGACCGCGCTCAAGGCGCTCGACGCCGAGTTCGAATCGGTCTCCGCGTCGTTGAAGGTCCCGTTCTGGAAGACCTTCTGGCGCGTGACGCTGCCGATTTGCACCCCGGCGCTGGTGGACATCAGCCGTTACTTTTTCATCAATGCCATGACGACGATCTCGGCGGTCGTGTTCCTGTACTCCCCCGAGACCAAGCTCGCGTCGATTGCGATTCTCAACTTCGACGAAGCGGGCGAGATCGGCGCGGCGGCCGCGATGGCGGTGCTGATTGCCGCCGCTTCGCTCGCCGCGTGTATCGTGTACCTCGGGATCGGCTGGCTCATCGACCGCCGTACCCAGGCCTGGAGAGCCCCGAAATGACGCAAGCGAAGGAACCGATTCTTCTCACTCCCGGTCCCCTCACCACCTCGCGCCGCACCAAGGAGGCGATGCTCCGTGACTGGGGCTCCTGGGACGCGGACTTCAACCAGATCACCGGCCGCATTCGCGAGCAGCTGGTCCGGATCATCCACGGCGAGGGAACGCACGAATGCGTCCCGCTTCAGGGCAGCGGCACCTTCTCGGTCGAGGCGGCGATCGGCACGCTCGTGCCGCGCGACGGACACGTGCTCGTGCCGGTGAACGGCGCCTACTGCGACCGCATCGCGAAGATCTGCCGCTATCTCGGCAGGAAGCTCACCGTTCACCCCTACGCCGAGGACGCGCAGGTGCGGCCCGAGGACGTCGACCGGCTACTGGCGGGAGACGCAACGATCACGCATGTTGCCCTCGTGCATTGCGAGACCAGCACCGGCATCCTCAATCCCCTGGACGAGATCGCCGGGGTCGTGGCGAAGCGCGGCCGGCGCCTGATCGTGGATGCGATGAGCACCTTCGGCGCGCTCGAAATCGATGCGCGCAGGACCGCGTTCGATGCCGTGGTCGCCGCCTCGGGAAAATGCATCGAGGGCGTGCCGGGCATGGGCTTCGTGCTGGTCGCGCGCAGCGTGCTCGAGAAATGCGCCGGCAACGCGCACTCGCTCGCGATGGACCTCTACGACCAATGGGCCTACATGGGCAAGACGACGCAGTGGCGCTATACGCCACCGACACATGTCGTCGCCGCGCTTGACGAGGCGCTCAAGCAGTACTGGGAAGAAGGCGGGCTCGCGGCGCGTGGCGCCCGCTATGCGCGAAATTGCCGCGAGCTGATCGCGGGCATGGAGGCGCTCGGCTTCCGCACCTTTCTGCCCGCTTCAATCCAGGCGCCGATCATCGTAACCTTCCACGCCCCGGCCGACCCGAACTACGAGTTCAAGCGCTTCTATGCCGAGGTGAAGAAGCGCGGCTACATTCTCTACCCCGGCAAGCTCACGCAGGTGGAGACCTTCCGCGTCGGCTGCATGGGCAGCTTCGGGATCGCGAGCGGCTCCGAAGGTATCGGCGGCGCGGTGAGGGCGGTCGCCGACGCCCTCAAGGCAATGGGCGTCACGCGCATCGCGCCGCGGAAAACGGCGTGAGCGCGCCGGAGCTCGTCCTCGTCGACCCCGAATCACACGCCACGAATTGCGATTCACACCGATTTATGGACCTGCAGCTTTCTGGCAAAACCGCCCTCGTCACCGGCGCCTCGCGCGGGATCGGGCGCGCCATCGCTCTCGGGCTCGCGCGTGAGGGCGTCAAGGTGGCGGTCGCCGCGCGGCGCGTGAATCTCCTGGAAGAGCTCGCCCGCGAGATTGTGTCGGCGCGCGCAGCCGAGCCGCTGATCATCGAAGCGGACCTGTACCAGGAGGGTTCCGCCGAGAAACTGGCGCAAGATTCGGCCAAGGCCCTCGGGCGCATCGACATTCTGGTGAACGCCGCCGGCGGGAGCCGGCCCTACCCCTTCGAAGCG
>DASWHI010000173.1:0-4669 GCA_036398235.1 Burkholderiales bacterium | reverse complement strand
CGTCCAGGCGACGGCGGGCAGGCGGTGGTAGGCGAGGATCCAGGCGATCGCGAGCGCGGCGAGGACGATCAGCAAGGTGGACATCATTGCCCCCGTTCTTGTCGCGCCAGCATACACTCGGCCACCGCGCGCGGCTACAATGCATCCGGGGGAGGGTCCGGGATGGCGCAGGAGCGGCAGCGTGGCGTTGCGTTCGCCAAAACGACACGGCCGGTCATCGGCAGCGCCGTGCGGCGCGAGCGGCTGTTCGCGCGGATGGACGGAACCCCCGGCCGCACGGTGGTCTGGATCTCGGGGCCTCCCGGCGCCGGCAAGAGCACGCTCGCGGCAAGCTACATCGAGGCGCGCAATTTCGCCTGCATCTGGTACCAGGTCGATCCCGACGACGCCGACGTCGCCACCTTCTTTCACTACCTCGGTCACGCGGCGCGCAGGCTCGATTCCGGCCGCTCGCGCGAGCTCCCCGCCTTCGCGCCGCAGTACTCCGGGGACGTCGCGGCGTTCGCGCGGAACTTCTTCCGCCAGCTGTTCATGCACGTCAAGTCGCCGGTGGTTCTCGTGCTTGACAACCTGCACGAGGTCTCCGCCAACAGCCCGCTGTACGCCGCGCTCGAGGCGGGCCTCGCGCAGGTGCCGGGCCATTGCTGCGTCGTGATCATCAGCCGCGCCGAGCCGCCCGCCGCGCTCGCGCGGATGCGTCTCGCCGGCGGGATGATCCACCTGAGCTGGGAGGACCTCCGACTCGGGCCCGAGGAGATCGCCGAAATCGCCAACCTGCGCGGCCAGTCGCTCTCGCCGGAAGCGCTCGCAAAGCTCCACGAGCGCACGCAGGGCTGGGCCGCGGGACTGGTGCTGATGCTCGAGCACGCGAAGGTTTCCGGCAGCATCGCGGAGCTGCCGGGGGACGCGACGCCCAAGGTGATATTCGATTACCTGGCCGGAGAGATCTTCGAGCGCTTCGAGCCGAAGACGCAGCAATTCCTGATGCGGATCGCCTGCCTGCCGCGGCTCTCCGCAGAAGTGGCCGAGGCGCTTTCCGGGGACGCGCGCGCCGGCCGTCTTCTCCTCAACCTGTCGCAGAACGACTATTTCGTGCGCGAGGTTCCGGGGGACGAGGGCCGCTTCTACCAGCTGCACCCCCTGCTGCACGATTTCCTGCGTGACCGCGCAGCAAAGGTCCTTCCCGACGCAGTGGGCGCTGCCGAGCTGAAGCGCGCCGCAGCGTTGCTGCGCGCGGCGGGGCACCTCGAGGATGCCATATCGCTGCTCGCCGAAAACCGCGAGTGGGCGGAGATCGCGCGGATCGCCGCGGAAGAAGCCGACACCATGCTCGACCAGGGCCGCAGCGAGACGCTGGGCGGCTGGCTTGACCTCCTGCCCGCCGGCACTCTCGAAACCGACCCGCGGCTGCTCCTCGCCCAAGCCGCGAGCCGTGTGCACGCAAGTCCCCGGACAGCGCGCCGCCTGTTCGCGCAGGCGTACGACGGGTTCCTGCGTGTCGGCGACGCGCGCGGCATGACGCGTAGCTGCTGCGGCGTGGTGGGCGCGATCATCCTGGAGTTCGACGACCTGACCGCGCTCGACCCATGGATAGGCACGCTCGCCGCGCTCCTTGCCGGGAGCGAGCGCGGCGGCGGCATCGATCCCGCCGCCGTAGCCATGCTGATCCGCTCGCTGCTGCTGCGCGACCCCGGCAACGAGGGGCTGAACCAATGGCTGGAGCGCGCGGAGCGCGTGGCCCGCGCGAGCCCGGTTACGCAGGCCGCATCCGCGGTCCTGGCGGAGCTGGCACTCGCGCGCGCGATGCTGGCGCTGCTCCGTGGGGATTTCACCGCCGCCGAAGCCGCGAGCGGTGCGTTACGGTCCCGATCGGCCGAGCGTTCCGTGAACATGCGCATCGCCGTCGAGGTTGCGTCGGCCCTGGGGCACCTGCTTGACGGAACACACGACGCGGCATCGCATTGCGCCCGCGAGAGCCTCGCAACCGCGGCGGCGGAAGGGGTGCGCACCTATGACCAGTGGCTGCGCGCGATTGCCGCGGCGGGGGCGCTTGGCACCGGAGACCGGGAGCACGCCCGAATGGCACTGCAAGCCCTCGAGGCCGAAGGTCCCCGCCTGCGCCGGGGAGACCAGGCCTTCATCCACTACCTGAAATGCTGGCTCGCGGCGCTCGAAGGCGATGCCGCGGCCGCCAGCCGGGAAGCGAAGCTTGCGGTCGCGGTTGCCGTCGAGCTGGGAATCCCGTGGCTGGAATGTTTCGCGCGCGTTGCCGCGGCCCAACTGGCTTCCTCCGAGGGCGACCGCCGCGGGGCCGAGGCGCAAGTTCGCGCCGCGGAGGTCATCGCGGAACGCGTCCGCAGCCCGCTGCTCCGTGTCCCCGTGCACCTCGCGGCGGCGGGCGCCGCAATCCTGGCCCGGGACGAGGACGCCGCACTTGGCCCGCTGCAAGCGGGGTTCGCGCTCGCGCGCGAGTTGGGCTTGCGCTACGTTGCCGCCGTGCGGCCCCAGCCCCTCGCCGAGGCGTGCGCGCTCGCGATGCGCAGGGGCATCGAGCCCGAGTACGTCCGCACGCTGGTCCGTGCGCGAAAGCTCCCGCCGCCCCCTTCCGCATTGCGCGTGAGAGAGTGGCCCCGGCCGTTCCAGGTCTCCACCCTCGGCGGCTTCTCGCTGTTGCGCGAAGCCAGGCCCGTGGAATTCTCGAGCAAGGGCCCGGGCCGCCCGATGGAGCTTCTCAAGGTGCTGGTCGCGCTCGGGGGACAGAACGTGCGCAGCGACCAGCTCGCCGACGCGCTATGGCCGCGCGTGGACGCGGATTACGCGCACAAGTCGTTCACCACGACGCTGCACCGGCTGCGGCGGATCTTCGACGACGACGAAGCACTCACGCTGCGCGAAACGCGCCTGAGCCTGGAGCCGAAACTCGTGTGGGTGGACACGTGGGCGCTCGATCAGCTCCTCTCGGAACTCGACAGCGCGCTACGCGAGCCGCGCGCGCGGGCAGAGCCGGTGCTGCGCGCCCTCGCGGAGGAAGCGCTCGCGATCTATCGCGGCCCGTTCCTGCCGGACGAATCCGAGCAGCCGAGCTATATCGCCTGCCGCGAGCAGATCCGCGGCAAGCTGCTGCGGTGCCTGACGCGGGTCACGCGCTGGTGGGAGGAGAACGGAATGCCGGAGGCGGCGATCGACGGCTACCAGCGCTGCATCGACGCGGACGGACTGTGCGAGTCCTTCTACCGCAACCTGATGCTGTGCTACCAGCGCCGCGGCGAGCGCGCCGAAGCGCTCGCCACCTACGAGCGGCTGCGCATGGCGCTGTCCACCCGGCTCAAGGTCATGCCGTCGCAGGAAACCCAAGCCGTCTACGCCAGCCTGGTCACCTAACGCAGCCTCATCACCCCCATCCTAACCGTCCCATCCCGATCCGCTGCATCGGATCGGGCGCTCGGCGGCTCGGAGACATGCTCCTCGAAACCCCGCCTCGCCCCCCGTCAAGGGGGAAGGGACACATAGGAACTCTCCTCCCCCATGATGGGCGACAACGCCAAGAAATCTCCTCCCCCTTGAGGGGGGAGGATTAAGGTGGGGGTGAATCAGGGTTTTCGGTAGGTCGTCTTGAATTCCCGCTCGATCTCGGCCCACATCTTGGACAGCGCCATGCGGACGGCGGTCGGCGGCAGATATTCCCGGCGGGGGAATCCCGTCCGCGGCGGCGCGACCTCGCGCATGCGCGCGGTAAACGAAATCGAGGTTCCAGCGGGCGTCTCTACGACCGTTCCGCTGATCACGCTTTCCAGTCCTTCCGGCTCGAACCGGAAAAAGTAGCCGAATAATCCGACACAGGGGCCGATGATCTCCTGGGCCCGCGGCAGGTCCGCTTCGGCCGCCTGCTTCCACTCTTTGTCATCGAGCGGCAGCGGCGCCTGCGCGAAGACGTTGACATAACCCAGCACGGGGTCCTGGGCTTCGACCGTCATGCGCAGCCGCGCCATGCTGATCCGCACCGCGTCGTACGCTTCCGCGCGCGATACCGAGAAGACGCGAGTCCCGTCTCTCGCGAGGATGGCTTCGTAGTCCTTGCGGAATTCCTTGTTGATGGCTTCGACTGCGCACCTCTTGTCGTCCACGGTCACGCAGCCCGACATCAGCAATGCCGCCGCAACACACCCCGCGGCAAGCCGGCGACCACTCAAGATCCTGAAGACCCTCGTTCCCATGAGCGCCCCCTCTCCTCTGCCCGGTACCGGACCCGGCGTCAGCGCGGCCGCCAGTTCTTAACGACGGTGTCAGCCTGCTGGATCTCGACCGGCTGCAGCAGCCGGGCGATTTTCTCGCGCTCGGCCGGCGCGGTCGCGCTGCCTCCCTGCGCCGCGAGACTGTACCAGATGTAGGCCTGGTTGTTGTTCTTCGGGACGCCCATTCCGCCCGCGTACATCTCGGCCAGCTTGTTCTGGGCCCGGGAATTTCCGCCATAGGCCAGTGGCCGCAGGATTTCGTAGGCTTTCTCGTATTCGCGTCGCGCCAATGCGGCTTCTCCCTGGGCGAGCTTATCCGCCTCCGGGGAGCGCTTGGGAGCGCGAGACGCCGGTGGCTCGGTCCTGGCCAGGCGCTCCGCTTCCTCGCGCCGCGCTGCTTCCGCCAGCCGTTGCTGCTCTTCCAGCCGTTTGCGTGC
>DASWHI010000172.1:0-20577 GCA_036398235.1 Burkholderiales bacterium | reverse complement strand
GCGCTGTTCATCGTCCATGCATCCGCGGCCCTGCTTGCCGGGCGCGGCGCGGACCGGCTGGCTGCAGGTGACGGCTGGGGCATTTTCGCCGTGGTGAGCGCGACCGGCCTCCTCGTGGCCGGAGGAATCGCCGCGGCCAGCTGGATCGCGACCGATCATGTTGCCGGATTGCTCCAGGTCGAGGCGGCCGCGCGCGAGGAGCTGGCGGCGATACTTCCCGGCGATGCCGCACGTTGTGCGGTGACCGCATTGCTCGGATTCGCCATCGCGACCGCTGCGCTGCGGTCGCGGCTGCGTCCTGCCTTCGCGGTGATGTTGCTGGCGCTGGTGGTGGCAGCGGATCTGGCGCGCGCAGGCGTGGGACTCAACCGCCAGTCGAACCCGCTGGTGTTCCGCCTGCTTCCGGAGCTCGCGGCCGAGCGCCTCGATGACCTGGGAGACGGCCGGGCATTCGCGGTTCCCGTCAGCCTGAGCCGCAATTTCCTGGCGTGGCTGAACTCGCGCCAGCCCGATTCCGATTTGTCGATGACCTACGTGATGCGCCAGCAGCTGGAGCCGTACAACAACCTCATGAACCGGGTTGAAACCGCGGGCTCGCAGGATCGTACGCGCTTGAGCCCGCTGCTCTCATCGCTCGGATGGACGGGATACGATGCGCGCGACGTGACGGAGTTCCTGCCGCTGCTCCGTCATGCGGCAGTGAGCCGCATCCTCAGCTTCGACCCCCTCGTGCATCCGGAGCTGGACCTGCGCAGAACCGTGGCGGTCGGGCTGACCGGGCTCGCCCTGCATGTCTACGAGTTGAAACGACCCTGGCCGCGCGTGCTGGTCGCGTGCCGTGCGCATCGGGCCCTGACGCGGCTCGAGGCGGCACTGATGCCTCACGCCGCGACCTGGGATCCCCGCCGCGATGTCGCGTTCGAGGATCCCGACGCGCTGCGCGTGGCGGCCTGCAGCAGCGGGCGCGCACGCGTCCTTTCCCGGCTGCCGGACGAGGAGCACTACCAATCGGAGAGCGACGGCCCCGGATGGCTCGTCGTGCGCTCCACGCATGCGCGCGGCTGGCACGCGACGGTCGATGGCGAGCCGGCGGCTCTCCTGCGCGCGGATGGCCGCCACCGGGCAGTCGCGATTCCTTCCGGCCGGCACACCGTCAGGCTGAAGTACGATCCGCCGTGGCTGTGGCCCGGAGTCGCGCTGACCCTCCTTTCGGTTACCATCGTCCTCTGGATATTCGTACGCCGGCGGAAGCAGGGGACCTGACCTGAAGACGACCTCACCGGAAGCGCTGCCCGTCCCCGGCGTGCCCTTCGGCGAGGCGCTGCGTGTCTGGTTCAAGATCGGTTGCATCGGGTTCGGCGGTCCCGCCGGCCAGATCGCGCTGATGCACCGCATCCTGGTGGTCGAGAAGCACTGGGTCGAAGAACAGCGATTTCTGCACGCGCTCAACTTCTGCGTGCTGCTGCCGGGCCCGGAAGCGCAAAAGCTCGCGACCTACATCGGGTGGCTCCTGCACGGCACCCGCGGCGGGCTCGCCGCTGGCATTCTGTTCGTCGCTCCGGGCGCGCTGGTGATTCTTGGGCTCTCCCTGCTCTACGCGCTCGGGCGCGGCGTGCCGGCGGTGGACGGCGCGCTGTTCGGGATCAAGGCCGCCGTGCTGGTGATCGTGGTCGAGGCGCTGTTCCGGATAGGCCGCCGCTCGCTGAAGACCCGCCTCCTCATCGGTGTCGCGGGCGCAGCCTTCATCGGCATCTTCTTCCTCGACCTGCCGTTTCCCTTGATCGTGGCGGGCGCAGCTGCCATCGGCTTCGCGGTCGCGCGGGCCTCACCGGGCCTGCTCGGCCTGAAGGCCGCAGCGGCGGGTCCGGGCGAGTCCGCGCCCGGGCGCTGGCGGCATGCCACAATCGCCGCAGCGGTGGGCGTTGCGTTATGGTGGGCGCCGGTCGCGGCCGCCGTCGTGCTGCTCGGATCGGGCCATGTGCTGGTGGACATCGGCGTGTTCTTCTCGAAGCTCGCGGTGGTGAGCTTCGGTGGCGCCTATGCGCTCCTCGCCTACATGGCGCAGGAGGCGGTCGAGAGCTATCGCTGGATGACGGCGCCGGAAATGGTGGACGGCCTCGGCTTGGCGGAAACCACGCCAGGACCGCTCATACTCGTCACCCAATTCGTGGGCTTTCTCGCGGGATTTCGCGATGCTGCGCCATTCTCGCCGATCACCGCCGGCATCGTCGCCTCGGCGCTCACGACGTGGGTCACGTTCGTGCCGCCGATGATGCTGATATTCGCCGGCGCGCCGTTCGTCGAGCAGTTGCGCGCGAATCAACGGCTATCCGGCGCGCTCGCCGCCATCACCGCCGCAGTGGTGGGCGTGATTCTCAATCTCACGGTCTGGTTCGCGCTGCACGTCCTGTTCGGGAAGGTCGAAGAGGCGCGCGCGGGACCGCTGCGCTGGTACGCGTTCGATCCCCTGGCGCTCGATCTCACGGTCCTGGCCCTCGCGCTCATCGCGGTGCTGCTGGCGTTTACCTTGCGCCGCGGCCTGGTCGAGCTGGTGCTGACGATGGCCGCCCTCGGCGTCGCCGTGCGATTGTTCCTCGGGGCGTGATCGGCCCGGGCGCGCGAGCGCCGGCGGCGGGCGGAAACTGAGCCACGCCGGCCTGCCGCAACGGCCGTGGCGAGAGGACCGATGTGGTATCTTGCGGCATGGAAAATAGGCGCCCCGGTCCCATGTCCGCCTTCTCGGCGGCGCCGCAGAAGATCGGAAAATACGAGGTCATCAGCGAGCTCGGCAAGGGCGCGACCAGCGCCGTCTACCGGGCGTACGATCCGTTCCAGGGCCGCCAGGTCGCGATCAAGGTCGTCTTCCCCGAGGCGCTCGGCGACCAGGAGTACGGCCGGCGCTACCGCAAGCTCTTCGTCACCGAGGCGTCCCTCGCCGGCAAGCTCTCCCACCCGCACATCGCCGCCATCTACGACGCGGTGGCGGGCGAGGACACGAGCTACATCGTGATGGAGTACGTGGAGGGGACGACGCTCGAGCCCTATACGCACCACGACAACCTGCTGCCGGTGCGGCGCATCGTGGAGATCATCTACAAGTGTGCCAAGGCGCTGCAATACGCGTCCAGCCAGGGCGTCATACACCGCGACATCAAGCCCGCCAACATCCTGCTTGCCGGCGAAACCGACATCAAGATCTCGGATTTCGGCGCCGCGCTGACGCAGGCGGGAGAAACGACGCAGGTGAGCGGCATCGGCTCGCCGGCCTACATGTCGCCGGAGCAGGTGAAGGAGCAGAGCCTCACCTACCAGACCGACATCTTCTCGCTTGGCGTCGTGATGTATCAACTCCTCACCGGGCGGCTGCCGTTCCAGGGCGCCAACAACTACAGCATGATCTACCAGATCATCAACATCGATCCGCCGTCCCCGATCGAGGTCCGCCCCGACATTCCCCCGCGCATCGACGCGATCGTGACGCGCGCCCTGCACAAGGACACCGCGCGGCGCTACCAGACGTGGGACGAGTTCGCGCACGATCTCGCCACCGCCCTCGGCGCCGAGGAGAAGCCCGGGCAGGGCTTTGCCGAGAGCGAGAGGTTCGATACGCTGCGCGGCCTCGAGTTCTTCCGCCAGTTCAGCGACGTCGAGCTGTGGGAGGTGCTGCGCATCGCGAGCTGGAACCGCTACCCGCGCGACGCCGTGCTGATCCGCGAGAACGACATCGGCTCCTCGTTCTTCATCCTCATCGCCGGCGAGGTCCGGGTGATCAAGCAGGAGCGCCAGTTGAACGTGCTCGGGACGGGCGAGTGCTTCGGCGAGATGGCCTACCTCGGCAAGCAGAAGTTCCAGCGCTCGGCGAGCGTCGTGGCGCGCACCGACATTGCCGTGATCGAGATCCGGGCCGAGACGCTGGCCAAGGCCTCGGAGCTGTGCCGGCATCACTTCCACGGCGCGTTCCTCGAGCTGCTGGTGGATCGGCTGGTGAAGGCGAACGTGAGGCTCTCGCAGCTGCTGCTCGACCGCAACGTCAGCGTTTTCTGAAGCGGGCGGCGGGCGCGGCGGGCTTGATTTGGGGTAAACTGCGATTCCCTGCACGGCGAGGATGGTGATGGATTTCGACAAGGAGCTCGACGCGCGCGGGTTGAACTGCCCGCTGCCGATACTGCGCACCAAGAAGGCGTTGACCGACATGGCGTCCGGCCAGGTCCTCAAGGTCCTGGCGACCGACCCGGGGGCGGTGAAGGACTTTGCCGCGTTCTCCAAGCAGACCGGCAACCCGCTGCTCGCCTCCGAGAAAGGCGACGCCGAGTTCATCTTCTTCATGAAGAAGAAATAGCGCCGCCGCGGACGGCACGGCTGCCGCAATGGTTCCGTGCAATTCGATCTTTTCTACGAAGCTTCCGTTCCGTCCGCGCTCGGCCTGAGCGAAGCGCAGGCGTACGCCGGGATACTGGCGGAGATCGAGCTCGCCGACCGGCTGGGATACGGCTGCGCCTGGCTGGTCGAGCACCACTTCCTGCGCGGCTACTCGCATGCGTCCAAGCCGGAGCTGCTGCTCGCGGCGGCGGCGGCCCGCACCCGCCGGATTCGGCTCGGCCACGCCATCATCCCGCTGCCGCTGCACCACCCTGTGCACGTGGCCGAGCGCGTTGCCACCCTGGACGTTCTCTCCGGCGGGCGCCTCGAGGTCGGCGTCGGCCGCGGCTTCTCGCCGCGCGAATACGCGGCATTCGGCGCCGACATGGCCGCGAGCCGCGAGCTGGTCGAGGAAAGCCTCGATATCCTGATGCTGAGCTTTGCACGCAAGCCGGTCACGCACCATGGACGCCGCTATCGCATCGAGGCGCTCGACATCCTCCCGCACGTGGTCCAGGAGCCGCATCCGCCGCTGTGGACGGCGGCGGTGAGCCCGGAAACCTACGATTGGGCGGCCGCGCGGGGCCTGGGCGTGCTGGCGGGGCCGTTCAAGCCGTGGTTCATGGTCAAGCACGATATCGAGCGTTTTCGGGCGGCCTGGCGCCACGGCGCGGCGCCCCGCATCGGCATGACGATCGCGGTCCTGTGCCTTGCCGATGGGGAGCGCGCCCGGCGGGTCGCGCGGGATGCGTTCTCCTGGTTCTACCGCGAGCTCTATCAGGCCGCGGCTCCGGTGCTCGAGCGGCTTTACCCCAGCTACGAGCAGCTGCACGAGCTCGGGCGCTTCCGCGCGCTGATGAAGCTCGGCGTCGACCTGGGATTGGCCGACACCTTCGGGCTCGCCGTGGTGGGAGACCCGGCCGGTGTGCGCGCCAAGATCGGCCGCTACGCGCAAGCGGGCGTCACCCATCTGCTGTGCGCGTTCGGTGCCGGCGCCGTCGATCCCGCGGTTACGCGCGAGTCCCTCGAGCTCTTCGCCCGCGAGGTGATGCCGGCGTACGCCCGGGAGCCATGAACGTTCTGGTCACTGGCTCCAGCTCCTGCCTGGCGCGGGCGTTGCTTCCGCTCCTCGCCGCCGATCCCGGCATCGCGCGCGTGACGGGCGTCGATCGTGCCCCGCCGCATTTCACCCACGCCAAATTTCGCGCGGTGCAGTCCGATATTCGCGACCCGGGGCTCGCGGCGCTGCTCCGGGGGCAGGACGCGCTCGTTCATCTCGCGTACGTGGTGCTGCGCGGGCGCATGAGCGAGCCGGAGATGTTCGACATCAACGTGACGGGCAGCCACAAGGTCTTTCACGCCGCGCGCCGTGCCGGCGTAAGCCGCCTCATCCACCTGTCGAGCGCCGCGGTCTACGGCGGCGGCGTCCATGTCGGCGAGGACGCGCCGCTCGCGCCCCTCCCGGATTTTCTGTATGCGCGCCACAAAGCGCACCTGGAACGGCTGCTGGAGATCGAGTTCCCGGAGTGCGTGCGGCTGCGCGCGCACGTGATCCTGGGCCGCAACGCGCAGCCGCTCCTGCGGCAGCTGCTCGCACTTCCATGCTATCTGGCGCTCCCCGAACCGCAGCCGCGCCTGCAGTGCGTCCACGAGGATGATGTGGCGCGCGCCGTGCTGCTCGCGCTCGAGCGCGATGTGCGCGGCCCGTTCAACCTCGCGGTCGAGGACAGCTTCAGCTATCGCGATGTCATCCGCAGCCGCCACCGGCTCGCGATCCCGGTGCCGCCCGCGGCGGCGCGCGCGGGGCTTGGCATGGCCTTGCGCTACCGCGGCTGGGGCGGGGAGCCGGCGTGGATCGAGGGGCTCGCGCGGACGCTGCTGCTCAACTGCCGGCGCGCGGCGGTCGAATTGGGCTGGAGGAGTCGTTACGGCGCGGCGGAGGTGCTCGCCGCGACATGACGCCGGTCACGAACGGCGATTGATTTCGAGGCCGTACGATTCGAGCACCCGCGCGGTCGGTGCGATGCGTTCCGCGACAAAGCGGCTGCGAACCGGATTGCGCAGGGCTGCCGTGCGCCAGTGCGAGCCGGGGGTGAGCCCGGCCAGCTCATAGAAGCGCGCAGGCGGGAAGTAGAACGCATGCGCGAGCTGCCGCAGCAGCAGGCGCGCCGCGACCGATAGCAATCTGCCGCGGCCGGCCCCCGCTGCCGCCAGGGCGGATTCGAGGTTGTGGCCCGCGAGCGCAATATGCCGTGCTTCGTCAAGGACGTGGAGCGTGCAGATTTGCCGGACTGCGGGATTGACTCCATCCGGGTGGCTGCGCAGATAACGGTTGAACTTGTCAGGCACGTCCTCCCCGATCAGCATCGCGAGCCAGAACAGCCCGCCGCCCGCCGGCGCCAGGCGGCCCAGCGCGCTGGCGACCCACGGGGCACGCCAGCTGCCTTCCGGAGCCGCCAGTCCGCTCGCCTCGATCGCCCGCAGGAACATCAGACTGTGGCCCGCTTCCTCGCGCAACTCGTGGAGCAGGTACTCGTGTTCCGCGCGCGGCATGCCCGGCCGCAAGCGGCGCGACATCCGCTGCAGGAAGATGCCTTCCAGCCACAGCCCGCAGTTCATGACGTTGATGAACTCGTACTGCGACAACCTCTGCCGCACCGCCGGCGCCAGCGCGTCGAACTCGGGCAATCCGTAGAGCGACAGCGCCGCATCGGGCAGCCAGTGACCATGCGTGCCGAGCTGAGACCAGTTGACCCCGGCCAGCGGGTCCCGATACGGAGCGCTGTTTTCGGAAAGCTGGCGGAGCAGTGCGGTGTTGGCGCTGGGCATTTGGAAATTATGCCTACGAGACCGGTTATTTCCTCGAAACCGTGGCGCAAAAGATCCGATACAGAGACGCCATGATCTCCTCGACTTCCTTGCTGGCCAGCGAATAGAAAATGGACTGCGCCTCGCGGCGGGTAGCGACGATGCGTTTCCTCCGCAGTACTGCCAGGTGTTGCGACAGTCCTGACTGGCTCAGCCCGATGACGCTCTCCATCTCGCCCACCGATTTCTCGCCCTCCGCGAGCTGGCACAGGATCATCAATCGCGAGGGGTTTGCCATCGCTTTCAGCAGATCGGTCACTCGAACGGCGCTTCCGCGCAGGCGCGCGACCTCCACGCGGGTGAGGCCCACTGATGCGCTTGCCAACTGCCGCTCGTTCATGCCTTCACCTGTCCGCCGCCGGGCGCGCAGCCGGCGAAACCGTCCGCGTCCATCTTGGCCTCGTATTTCGGGCCGACCTGGGAGCCGACGACCAGGTTCGGCTTGACTCGCGCCCAGTCTTCCGGTTTGAGGATCACCATCCAGCCCGCGCCGTACGGATCCTCATTGACGAGCGAAGGCCTTCCCACCGCCTGGTCGTTCACTGCGACGACCGCACCCCCGACCGCTGATTTCGCGGGTCCGACCCACTTTCCAGACTCGACCGTGGCGCAGGTTTTCCCGGCCTGGACCGTGCGACCGACCTTCTTGGGGGTGAAGGCGACGAGCTGTCCGGCCAAGGCTGTCGCCACGGCAGTCATGCCGATCTTGATGTTGCCATCATCGAGTTCCTTCAACCAGACGTGATTTTCGACGTCGTACAGAAGGTCGTCGGGAAGATGGCATCCGCGCACGTCGGGCATATCGCAGTTCCCCTTGTCCGGTTGTTACTGGGTTGTTTCCATGCGCAGCGGCCGGGAGGCGCAGCAGAACTCCCCCAGCCCGTCGATCTGCATCTTGCCGCTGACGAACAAAGCAAGATGCATCGTGAGCATGGCCATCATGCGCTGCCGGCCCTCGTCCCGCCCGGCATCCGGCTCGAGACGAAGCAGATTATAGTGATAAGCGATCTCGCGGCAGGTTTCGCGGCAGGCATTGAAGCTCGGAACGCCCCGCGCGCCCTGCCGGTGCAGGGCGAGGAGGCGAAATCCCTCGACCTGCCCCCCGGTCGGATCCCCGCCGCGCGCCGCGATCCAGTGCTCCAGCACCTCTTCGGCAAGCGCCAGCAGGCGTTCCGCCGCCGCTTCACGCGTCCCGGCAAGCGATCCAATCTCGGCCTCGATCTGCGCGAGCGGCCTCACGCGAGCCCCTTTTCCTTCAGCAGCTCGAGCCCGTCCGAGACGTTTTCATGGACGCTGAGCTTGCGCGGCGCGAGGCCCAGCGCGATGCCGAGAAGCTGAGTGAAGTAGAGCATCCTCACCTTCGTCTTTTCGCCCAGCACCTTCTCGGCGCGCACCTGGTGCATCTCGAGCCCGGAGTGGCAGGTCGGGCATTCGGTGGCGATCACGTCCGCGCCGGCAGCTTCCGCCGCGCGCAGGATGTTCAGCACCAGCTTGGTCGAGGTGTCGCTGTCCGAGAGCACGTGCGCGCCGCCGCAGCACGAGGTCTTGAGCGGAAAATCCACGTTCTCGGCGCCTGCCGCGGCCAGCAGGTCGTCCATGAAGTGCGGCTTCGAGGTGGACTCGCTACGCGGCCCCTGGTCCTTTTCCGGGAAGATGTGCCGCGGCCGGGTGTACATGCAGCCGTAGTAGTTGGCGATTTTCAGGCCCTTGAGAGAATTCTTGACACGGCACTTCAACTCCTCCTCGCCGATGCCGTCCTTGATCCAGTCGAGCGCGTGGATCGTTTCCACCTGCCCCGCCCGGTAGGTCTGGTGTCCCGCTTTCTTCGAGATCCGCTCGACGACTTCGCGCGAGGACTCGTCGTGCGCGAGCTCGTGCTCCGCCTTCTTGAGGTTGTGATAGCAGCCGTTGCAAGGGGCCATCACGACTGTGGCGCCCATCTCGTTCGCGGCGATGGACATCACGCGCGAGGATAGATAGGTCTGGACCTTGGGGTCCACGTTCTTCACCTCCATCGCCCCGCAGCAGTTCCAGTTCTTCACCTCGTCGAGCTCGAGCCCGAGCGCCTTGCCGACTTCCTGGGTGGACTTGTTGTACGCGTGCCCGGTGCCCTCGAGCGCGCAGCCGGGGTAATACGCGACCCGCTGGTATTCGGCTTTCATGTGCTGTCCTTCAGTCCCAGCGCCTTGCGCTGCAGCGCTTCCTGTTCCTGCACGTATTCGGTAATCGCATCGCGCGCCTGCGCCCAGCCGCGGGTACGCGGGCGAATAAGAGTGGCAATCCCCATCAGGATGCCCTGCATGACGGGCAGGCGCCGCGCGACGCGCCTCACCATCTCGACGAGCCAGTCCTGCAGCAGCGGTTGACCGGTCTTCGCGAAGAAGCGGCGAATGACGCGGCCTTCCTCGATTTTGCCGGTTGCGATGACCTGCTCGGTGAATTCCTCGTCGAAGATCATGGACTTCGACTTCGGCGTGTGGCCCTTCAGCTCCAGCCAGTGCGCGGTGGCCTTCATCACGCCCTCGGGAACGACGTCGCGCGGGCAGGCGTAGGTGCACCTGTTGCACGACACGCACTGCCAGATGATCTCCTTGTCGCGCAGCAACTCGGACTCCATTCCCATGCGGATGAGATAAATCCAGTAACGGGGATTGAATTCGGGATTCAACGCGTTGACCGGGCAGGCGTTGGTGCACGAGCCGCACTGCCAGCAGCGGTGGACGAGTTCGCCGCCCGGGAGCGCCGCGATCTCGTCCTCCAGCCGCTCGTTGTAATCGGTGACGACCCGCGGCTCGATGAACGTGCTCCAGTGCCCGGAGACGTCCACACCGTCGATGACCAGCTTCTCGTGCGCCTTGATATTCTCCGGGCGGATCAGCGACTGTTCGTGGATCGGCATGGCTGGCGCAGCGCTCAGTCGAGCAATTTCACGTCTGCGACGACGAACGCCTGGCCGTCGAACGCCTTCAGCCGCGTCCGCCCCCTATCGTTGACGCCGTCAAGCCCCAGCAGCCGCTGCACGTGCTGCATGGGATCCTCGGGGGCCGCGAAGTCGGTGCGCAGATAGGTGCCGCCCTGCTCGCCGATGTAATCGGCGTACACCTGCGCGGTCAGCAGGTCCACGTACCAGATTACGTCGCGAAAGACGCCGTTTGCGGCGAGGAACTGCGACAGTTCTTCCCGCAGCATGAGGTAGGTGCCGTAGCGCGAGGGAACGCCGATTACGCTCCGATCGACGTCCTCGGCATGCCAGATTTCGCGCAGCACTCCGGTATTGGCCTGCGCGTCCCACACCCACCGGCACATCATGGGGTAGCGCTCCGGGTCCACGTTGTGCAGGATCTCGGCGGCGAGATCGTGCACCCAGCGATGCTTCCGGTCTTCGGGAAACGCGCCGCGAAACGCGGCCATGCGGTCATCGGTCGTCAATGTGTCTGCGCGGCCTGCGAGCAGCCGGGCAACCTTGGCCCGCAGCACCTGGAACTTGGCGGGCTCCAGATAGGGGGTCACGCGCCGGCGCACGGTCGCGCTCAACGCGCACAGCGTCTTGAGTGTCTTGAGATCGAGTTCATCGTCGCGTTCGAGCGCTTGGCGAAAGACCGCCGTCTTGGCCTGCAGCGCCGTGACGTAGCGCTCGATGCCGCCGTGCTCCTCGCTGCCCGACACCAGCCGTTCGAACACAGCCGCGAGCTTGGGGCCGCTCAACTCGAGCCGGGGCCGCTCGGGCTCCGACCGGCTGAGCGCTTGCTTGGGAACAGTCACGGGCATCGCGGCGCACATTTCAGGCCGCGGCAACCTGGGCCGGCGCCTGGTTCGCCAAAGCGAACGCCGCCAGGGCTGCAGCCTTCGCCTGAGCGATCGAATCCTCGATCGTTTCCGGTCCGGTGGCCGCACCCGCGACGAAGACGCCGGCGCGCGAGGTTTCGCCGAGGGCGCCGTAGGCACTCCCCTTGGCGATGTTGCCGTGTTGCTCGAGCGCAACGCCGAACGTCGCGGCGAGCGATTTGTTGTCCACGTTGGGATCCATGCCGATGGCGTGGACCACCATGTCAAACGGGATCGTAATCGGGCGCTTCACCAGGGTGTCCTCGCCCTTGACGATCAGTTTCTTGCCGTCGGAGGTGACCTCCGCGATCCGCGCCTTGATGTACTTGACCTTGAACTCCTCCTGGCTGCGCCAGTAATAGGTCTCGTTGTGCCCGTAGGTCCGGATGTCCATGTAATAAATATAGACGTGGCAGTCGGGCAGCTCTTCGCGAATCTCCATCGCGATGTTGCAGGACACGGTGCAGCAGATCTTCGAGCACCACTCGCGCCCGATCTGCCGGTCCCGCGAGCCGACGCAGAGCAGGATTGCGACGCGCTCGGGTTTTCGTCCGTCCGAAGGGCAGCGCACGCCCTTGCCCGTGGAGATCATCTGCTCGACCTGCGTGGTGGTCACGACGTCGGGAAAGGTCCCGAAGCCCCATTCGGGCTTGTTGACCGAATCGAAGTGCGTGAACCCGGTGCAGAGCAGCGCGGCGCCGGCATCGACGGAGCTGCCATTGGAAAGCATTGCTGTGAACGCACCGGGCGCGCCGGCGAACTCGGTGACCGTGCAGCCCTTGTGTGCCTCGATCAGCGCGCTGCCCTCGACGCGACTCACCATGCCGCCGATCGCGTCCCGGGCCCACTCGCCGGTGGGGACGAGCTTGGCATAACCGGACAGGATGGGCGCGCCGCCGAGACGGGATTCCTTTTCCACCAGCACGGCGCGCTGGCCGATGGTGGCGAGCGCATGGGCGGCGGCGAGGCCGGCGGGCCCGCCGCCCACGATCAATATCGGTCTGGTCATGACCGCTTCGCGATCGGAATGTAGCCCGGCCCCGACGTGATCATACGCCGCGGGTCGTAGAGGTTTTCCTGTTTGCCGGCCTTGACCTCGTCGAGATACGACATGAACTCCGCCTTCTTCGCCTGCCAGTCAATGCCCAGTTTCTCCATCAGCGTTTCGGTGGGGGAGGCGTGCCAGTGCGACTGCACGATCTTGTACGGATGCGCTCCGCACACCAGGGCGGCGAACTGGCAGTCGGCGAGGATGGACAGCTCCACCCCCTTGCCGGCCCCGCCTGCCTTGCTGATCCACTGGTTCTTGTCGAGGGTGGTGATGCAACCGGTGTCGTGGCCGATCATCACGTCGGCATGCGCCTCCTCGACCGCGACCCGCACCTTGCGGTCAATGGCGAAAGAGCGGGTGAACTCGCGCTCGGAAATGATGTGCCGGAATCCGAACCCGCAGCAGTCGTACCAGGTCGAGTAGTCGATCACCTGTGCGCCGAGCGCCTGCATCACGCTGGTGGTCACGGCGAGACGGTTACCGCCGAGGATCGTGTCGTCGTAGATCGCGTCCTCGGGGACCATCTTGTACACGTGGCAGGCCGGGTGGATGGTCGCCCGGATCGCGCTGCAGTCGATCTCCCGCAGCGCCGCGATGCGATCCCGCATCACGTGCAGCCACTCGGAGTAGTGCACGACCTCTTCGGGAATGAGGAGCTTTCCGTCCACCAGGCGCCCGAGCTTGCCGAGGATTTTCCGGACGCTCTCGCGCAGCTTGGCCGAACGCAGCAGGTAACCGCGCACCTCCTTGTAGTTGCCGAACGAGGTGCCGCAGTGAACCAGGGGATAGTAGTAGGCCTCGGGCAAGCCTTGCGCCTTCGCCGCCACATAGGCCTGATGGAAATTGCGCAGGAACACCGCGGCAAGGCTTTCCAGGTTGCCGATCCCCGAGCCATGGTAGTTCCATGCCGTGCAGGACGTTTGGTCCGTCTCATCCAGGTACTCGACTTCCAGGCGATTCATGAGCCAGAGCAGCGACGCCGGATACCCCGGGATGTTGCCGCACTGTCCGCACGACTTGTGGTGCCAGAGCCGCCGCGTTGGAATCTTCTTGTCCCAGCCGTAGAGCGTCTTCACCATGACCGGATCGTGCTCGTCGGAGACGCGGTGGACAACGATCTCGCCGTCCTTCTCCAGTTGCCACATGATGTCGCGCACGTCCTCTACGCGTTCCTTGCCGGTCTGCATCGAGCGCCGGTCAATCTTCAGCTCGACCCAGGAAGTCGCGATGCGCGCGTCCTCGGTCTTGAGACTGGAATCCCGCCACTCCGCCCCGTGTCCGGTGAAGCGCTCGCCGCCGTTTGGATTTCCCGTTGCCATGTCAGTCTCCGTCAGTTGTCCGTCGATTCCTGGTCCGCGAGGAAGTCCTTCCAGTCCTCGCGCTTTTCGTCCATGAAATCCGCGATCACGTCGAACAGGTTCCGGTCGATTCCCTCGAGTTGCTTCAGCACCCCGGTTTCCTCCCAGATGGTGTAAAGCTCTACCGAGGTCTTCAGGTTCACTTCCCAGGCGGTCGCGGTGGTATTGAGGGTCGGCATGGGGATCGCCTTGCGCAGGAGCTTCAACGGCGCGTCGATCTTGGAGACGTCCGGGCCCCAGTCCGGGAAATGCTCGGGGGTGATCATGTCGGGCGCGAGCTGATTGCCGGTCGAGATCAGCTTCAGCATGACGCGGCTGAACGGACGCAACACCGCCTTCGCCGACTCCATTTCGTGCTTGATCGCCGTCTCGCGCATCAGCATGATCAGGCCGCCCGGGGAATTGCCGAACGGGCAGCGCGCCGCGCAGGTGTAGCACTGGGCGCAAGCCCAGATCTTTTCCTGCATCGCGTCATAAATGCCTTCGAGGTTCTCGGTCCACAACAGCTGGACGATCTCGCGCGGGCTGAAGTCGTAGTAGTGCGCCGCGGGGCAGGTGGCGGTGCAGATCCCGCAATTGAGGCAGCCGTTCAGCTCGTGGTCGTAGCGCAGGTCGGACTGGATGTCCTTGAAGATCTCCTCGAGCGTCGCGCGGGGAAGCGGTGGCTTCTCGGACAGGGGATCGCCGATGTGCTCCTGAACCCGGGTGCCGGTTGCGTGTGCCATGATCGAGTCCGCCGGATCGAATCAGTAGGTCATGACCTTGCAGTCGCCTTCCATCACCTCTTCGATGAGGTGAGCGCCGCCGATGATTCCCTCGCATTCCGGAATCAGGTCTTCCACCGTCATGTCGAACAGGTCGAGATTGGGCGAGCAGCAGTAGAACTTGACGCCGGCCTCGTGCGCATCCTTGATGAAGTCGTAGACCGACTTCGGCGAGCCCTCCTTGATGAAGAGCTTTTCGGCGACGCCTTTTTTCATCAGCCTGCCCGACGTGGCCGTGCAGATCACATCCACTTCGTATTCCATCGCCGCCGCAGCGGTCGCCTGAAAGATCGGTGCGCCGAGCTCCTCACCGTTGCGCGGATCCGTGTTAGCCATCACGATGATCAGCTTGCGAGCCATGGCGCTTCCCCCGTCCATCATCGTCCGGAGCACAGCCGCTGCAGTAAGCTACCGGCAACTCACCGCCAGCGCGAGGCGCGCTCCGGACCTGCCTCGCCACGGGTTATATTAGACCTTTCTAATAAAAGCGCAATCCTGCGCGGCACTAGCCGGCCGGCTCCGGGGGTTGCATCCACTTCGTGAGCTGCACGATGCCGGTCATGATCGGCACGAGAGCGTCCTCCAGGGCCCGCTGCGCCGACCGCAGCTTCGCCAGTTCCGGGCCCGGGTCGGGGGGCGCCTCGGCAAACTCCATGATGAGATCCTCCACCATCGCCACCTTGAGCCCGGGGTGGCCGGCAAGGCCGAACGCGCACTCGCCGATCTGCCAGAGCGCCGGGCGGCCCTGCGGATCCTCGGCGAGCACCCTCGCGTGCGCCGGCGGCGCCGGCCAGTCGCGCCCGTAGAGGGCAAGGGGGTATTCCGGGGGAAGGTAGCCGTTCAGGGCGGCATCATCGATCCTGCGTGCGGTCGTCACCTCGAATCGCAGCGGGGCGGGCGTCGCTCCGCCGCCGGCCGCGATCGCCACGATCTGCGCGCCGAGCCCGATGCCGATGACGGGGCTCTCGAACATGAGCGCGGCATGGGCGAGCCGCACCTCCTCGCGCAGCGTCGGCAGATCGCGCGTGCCCGCGGCGCCCCACACGCCGCCCCCGAGCAGGATCAGGCCGTCCCGAATCGCGTCGCGCGCGGGCAGCTGGCCGCCCTCGGTGAAGGGCCGGAAATACCGGAAGCGGATGCCGCGCCCTTCGAGATGGTCCTCGATCAGGCCCAGATACTCGGAAGAGGTATGCTGAATGACGGAAACGAGCTTCATCGGTCCTGTCGTTCGATGCCGCCGCCCGCACCGGCCGGGCGCGGCCGCGCGTCACGCCGCCGACGCGATCGCGTCTTCCACGACCTTGCGGAAATCGGCCGGCGCCACCGTGAGCAGCCCGACGCGCGCCTGCTCGAAGAACCGCTCGATCGCCGTCCCGGCATCGGTGACCGCGACGTTCCGCAGCGCCGCCTCCAGGTCGAGAATAGTGCGCGGCGGGGTGACGAAGAAATCGCCAGTGATGAGCGCCTCCCGGATGCGATCCCGTCGCGCCCCCTCGAGCCGGAGATAGGCCTCGATCGTGCCGCCGGCGCCGGTATGGCGGGCGGCGAGGAGGCTCGCGTCCGCAGCGGGGTCGTCGATCTCGGCGACGAAAGCGTCGGTGCCGATTTCCTCGTCGTAATGCCGCGCGGCGAGCGATTCCTCGAGGGCGGTAATATCCCCGGGCACGGCCGCGATGCCGAGGCGCTCGGCGAATCCCGCGAGCAGCGATTCCTTGATCGAATCGATCGATGGCGCGGCCCCGAGCAACTCCTTCAGCGTCACGACACGCTGCGCGGCCGAATCGAGCGAGCGCTTGGCAAGCTTTGCATGCGGAACGTTGAGCGCGGCCAGCATGTCGGCGGGATTCATGTCCACGAGCACGGTGCCCTGGTAGAAGAGCGTGTCCTCATCGAAGAATCCGCCGGTGCCGCTCACCTTGCGTCCATCCACCTCGATGTCGTTGCGTGGCCGGTACTTCGCTCTCACACCGAGTCGGCTCAACCCCGCTGCCGCAGCCTCGCAAATACTGCGAGCGAGCTCGGGGAGCGAACCGATACCCAAAGCGGACCGGTGGAAGACTAGTTCCCAGCCGAGCTGGCCTTCGTCGAAATAGATCGCGCCGCCACCGGTGATGCGGCGGCCCAAGCCGATGCCGTTCGCGCGGCAATTGGCGAGGTTGATTTCCCGCGATAAGGCCTGATGGCGGCCGATCAACGCGGTGGGAGGAAAGCGCAGGAAGCGGATGGAATCGGGAATCTTGCCCGCCTTGTGCGCATCGATCATCGCCTGGTCGAGCGCGATCTGCCGGCGGCCCTCACGAAGGCCGGAGTCGATGACGCGAAAGGGCCTCGCCATGGTCTCAAGGCTTCTGCTCGACGATGCGCAGCTGGCGGCGAATCTTGCGGATGTCGGTCTGGTTGGGCTGAAACGGATAGCTCGCGATATTGGAGGGCGGCGAATCGCCGTAAGGACGATCGCACGCCGATACATCGTCGCGGAACTTGCCCGGACAGCCGGACGTGCGGAACGCGATGCCCGCGTCGATCACCTCCTCGAGCTCGCATTGCGGAATGCCGAAATCGGTGACGCGCCCTTCGCCATCGAACGACATGCTCTCCAGCCGGACTTCACGGTAATCGATCAGGTAGCGCGCGAGCTGCACCCGCCGCCACTGATCGCGCGGCGTGGCCGGCAGGTGATCCATCAGCGAGCCTTTCTCGGGGAAGAAACAGAACATGTGGCTGTGGCCACCCAGATCCACCAGGCGCTGGACCAGTGCGAGCGCCTCGTGCTCGGTCTCGCCCATGCCGACGATGATGTGCGCGCCGAACTTCTGCGGACCGAAGATATCGCGCGCATCCATCAGGATCTCCCAGTACTTGGCCCAGGAGTGCGGGGATTGCACCCCTTTGCCCCGGGTGCGGTCGAAGATCTCCGGAGTTGCCGCATCGATCGCCACCGTGAAGATGTCCGCACCCAGGTCGCGCATGCGCTTCACATCCTGGCGGGTCATCGTCGTTGGATTGGACAGGATCGAGACCGGGATCGTCCCCGGATCGATGTGATCGGTCCATTTCTTGAGCACGCTCACCGCATCCTCGTCGGAACGCGGGTGCGTGATCATGGAAATGCACATGCGGTGGAACGGGCTCGCCGCGCCATCTCGCGCGACGACGTCGATTGTCGTGTCGAGCGGGACGGCCGGCCAGTCAACGCGGATGAAATTACGATCGGCGTAGTCGCGTTCGGCTTCGCGGTGACGCGCAAGGCCGCAGTAGGCGCAATTGGCGCGGCAGCCCTCAGGATAGGTGAGAAGCAGATTGAGGCACCGGGTGCAGGAGGTGCGGTACATCTTCCCTTTCATGATGCCGAGTGTCATCGCAGCCGCCGTCGACATCTGCACATACTCCGGGGAGCGCATGTGCGGAGTGAGGATGTTGTAGTTCGGGAGATAGACCCCCTGCGGCGCCACGTTGTTGGTTTTCACCCGCGCGCCGTTCTTCATTTCGCGGGGGGTTGCGGCCGGCGCCCGCGGCTGCATGAGCGCGAGCGGGTTGTAGTCCTGTTCTGCCTGCGCCGTGTTTGCCACGGATGCGGGTTCGGGCCGGTAGCAACTCATCGTCGGATCTCCCTCAAGCCGCCCAATACTCTGGATAGGCAATCCAGCCGCGGCGCAACGTCGCTGTGTCAGGCAGGGCGCCGCTCCGACGGAACGCGGCAAGCTCCCGCCTCCGTTCCACCGCCCGATCAAGCGCCGCCTGGAATACGCCCCGCAGCTCGTCTTCATAGCTCGCGCCGGCCGCGCGATTGCCGGCAACCCATGCCGACGCCGCCTCGCCCGCGAGCTTGCCTGAATAAACCGCAGCGGCGATACCGGCCCCGGTCACGGGGTTGGCCAGTCCTGCCGCATCGCCTGCGAGCAATGCGAGTGTATCGCCAAGCCTTCCCCACGACTTCAGCATGCCGCCGGCTGGAATCGCACCGCCCGTGAGGCCGAGGATATCAGCACCGACCCGCCCGCTTTCGACCAGGGTCGCATGCAAGCCTGCGACGATTTCCTTGAGCCGTGATTTGTGAGCGGGATCGACGCCCGCGCCTACATGTGCGACGTCGCCCTTGGGGAAGAGCCAGCCGTATCCGCCGGGGATATCGGCTGACAGAAAAATATCAGTGGCCGCGTGCCGCCGCCGCAGCGGAACCGTGATTTGCCGCGTCTCGATCAGGTGCAGGTTCAGCTGACCGATCCGGCGCCCGACCGTTGAGCGGGGGCCGTCCGCGCCGACGAGGACCGAGGCCACGGCGGAACGACCGTCGGCAAATGCAACACGCCCGTCGCGCGCAATCGAGCGGACCCGCGCCCCGAACCGGCATCGCGCGCCCGCTTGCTCGGCGGTCGCGACGAGCGCCGCGTCGAACGCTGCGCGATCGAGCATATAGCCGGGGAAATCCTCCTTCACCTCCGGCGCGCCGTTTTCAATGACGGTGATCATCGCCCGGATGGGCTGGCGCACCGAAGCGGCGAGTTTCCGGGTCTCGACGCCGATCATCGCCGGCACGAATTCCGCGCACTGGACCGGTCGGCCCGGCTCGTGTCTGCGATCGACCGCGAGGACGGCGCAGCCGCGCCGCGCCGCTTCGAGCGCGGCGCTCGATCCGGCCGGACCGAGGCCGATGACCAGAACGTCGATCTGTTCGCTTGTCATCACACCGCAACCGATGCGCGACCGTGGAGCTTGATCGTTTGCCCGGTCCTGATCGAGCAACAGGCATGCTCCTGGACCGCCGGCCGGCCGATCGCGGTTGCGACCGCCAGCGTCCCGTCGGCCGGAAAGGCGATGCCATCGAGACCGGCCATGACGGCATAGGCATCGGTCACTCGCCGATGCATGCCGGGAGGGCGCGCGCAACCGAGGAGAACCTGGTCCCCGGGAACCCGCCGCCGTGCTTCGAGAAAGATCCGCCCGATATCCCCGGTTGCCGGGGTCACGAAGCTCCCGGGCTTTGCGTAAAACGGCATTACCACGACCAGCACCAGCGATTGAATGCGATGTCGGCTCACGATGTCGAGGGCATTCGCTTCGCCGTGGACCCGTCCATAGTGAAGTCCGATCACGATATGCGGGACGACTTCCATGGAGGTTGTGCAGAGGGCCGCGAGCGTCGCCTCGAAGTCCTCGACGGAGCGGTCGAGGTGATAGACCTCGGCGATCGTCTCGCGCGAGCCGATGACGTCCATCATGGCCGTGTCGACGCCGGCGGCTTCCATGGCCTTCGCGCGCGGCTCATCGAGCAGGGCCGAGTGGATCGCAATCCTGAGGTGCGGAAAATCACGCTTAAGGCGCTCGACGACGGGGTAGTAACGCTCGTAGCGGATCTCGTTGCGCCGGTTGGAGCCGCCGGAGAGCAGAAAACCGCGGAGGTCCTCCCGCGCGATCAGGTCGCGGACCTTGCGATCGAGCGCCTCCGGGCTCACGGCCGGAATCATCGGCTCGAGGATCTTCGCCTGGCAGTGGTCGCACATCAGCGCGCAGCCGGCGGCGGTGACCGAAAAGGCCGGAAAGCTGTTCTTGCCGCAGCCGGCGACCTCACAGCTCGAGTAGGACTTGAACGTCGGGGTGGAGAAGCGGATTTCGCGGCCGACTGCGTGGTGCGCCGCATGCTCGCACTCCGTGACCAGGGCGACGTCGAGCCCGGCGTCCTCGAGTTCTTCAACGGCGGACAGTCGTTCGAACCAGCTCATGACGGTGCACGATACGCGTTCGGGGACGCGCCTGCCGTGATCAAGGCTGCATTATAGTATTCGACTTTTCTCATATAAAGCTGCTGCGGGCGCGTGGCGGCGGAACATCGCGCCGGCGCGGCCCGCAGTTCCCTTATACTGGCGCCCACGGTGGGGAGGGATCAATGACGACGGCTACCCGGCGCGCCTGGCTCAAGCGCATGGCGGCGGGCGGCGTGGCGCTCGCGTCGGGCATGGCGCACTTGAGGCGCGCTCTCGCGCTGGGTGGCGTGCAGCCAGGCGTCGCGCGGGTGCAGGGCGATGCGCGCGTGAACGGCAAGCCGGCGGAGCGGGGGATGGAAGTGAAGCCCGGAGACGTCGTCACGACCGGGCGCGACGCGGAGCTCGTGGTCGTGGTCGGGCGCGACGCCTTCCTGGTGCGGGCGCAGTCGCGCATCGAGCTGGACGGAGACGCGGCGGGGTTGCTGGTGCGCGGCCTGCGCGTCGTGACCGGCGCGCTGCTCTCGGTGTTCGAGCCGGGGAAGGAAAAGAAGATCCGGACGGCGACGGCGGCGATCGGCATCCGCGGCACCGGCATCTACGTGGAGATCGACGGCGCGCGCACCTACGTCTGCACCTGCTACGGCGAGGCG
>DASWHI010000171.1:0-13473 GCA_036398235.1 Burkholderiales bacterium | reverse complement strand
CCGGCGCGGCGCCAAGCGCGGCGCAGCAAAGCGCAGGCCGACAGTTCGCACGCCCGCCGCCCCTGCAGCTTCCCGCCCGGTGGTGATACCCGGCGCCTGGCCATTTCCGATGGGTCCCAAATCCCAGTAAAGCCGGACGCTGTCGCGCCGGTTTATCTCCGCGCGTTCGAACGGACGAGGGATCCTCCAGGTGCATGTCCCCTATCCGGCGCGGATCGCCGTTCAACGCGCGGTCCCTCCAGGCTCCCCGCTTATCCGATCGTCGACCGATCACGGATAGTTGATCTAGCGCAACAATCTCCCCAGACTGCCACCCTAGTATTGATCGACAGGCCGGGTGCGTCGTCCCGGATACCGAGAAGGAGGCAGGCATGAAAACATCTTGGATCGTCGCGCTCGCCATGGTTGCTGGCGCAGCGCTGTACGGCACGGCTCAGGCCAATGCTGCTGAGGTTGTCGTCCGCTCCGTCACAGGGGAGTTCAAGGAGGTGAAGGAGCGGGTGCTGCATGCGATCGAGAACCGCGGGCTCGTGCTCAACTACACCGCTCGCATCGGCGCCATGCTCGAGCGCACCGGCAAGGACATCGGGAGTGCCCGCCGGATCTACGGCGACGCCGAACTGCTTGAATTCTGCAGCGCGCGCGCCTCCCGTGACACCATGGAAGCGGACCCGCGCAACATCGTGTTCTGCCCGTACTCGATCGCGGTCTACACCCTGCCCAAGGAGAGGGACCGGGTCTACGTTGCCTACCGGCGGGTCGGGGCGTCCGGCACCGGGCCGTCGACGAAATCGCTCGCTGCGGTGGACAAGCTCCTCGCCGATATCGTGGCTGAAGCGCTCAAGTAATGGAGCGCAAGCGCGTCAACGCATCGAACATCCGCTCGGTCGGCTACGATGCGGGGAAACAATTGCTCGAGATCGAGTTTACAAGCGGCTCGATCGTGCAATACTCGGGCGTGTCGCCGGAAGTCCATCGCCGGTTCATGAATGCGCCCTCACCCGGAAGCTTCTTCCAGGACCAGATCGACGAGCATTTCCCGTCGAAGAGATTCCGCTGACCGGTATACTGCCGCGATGAGCGCGCAGGCATCCGCTGGGGCCACCGCCGTCGAGGTGGTGAGGAACGGCCCCTACCGGGTGAGCGGCGCGTGCCGAGTGCGCAACGCGCGCGGGGAGAAAGTACCCGTGCGCGGCAGGTTCGCGCTGTGCCGCTGCGGCAGCTCGGCCAACAAGCCGTTCTGCGACGGCACGCACGCGAAAATCGGCTTCGACGGCGCGCGCTTCACCCCCGTATCTCCGGACGCTGTCCAGCCCTACCGCGGAAAGCGGATCACGATCCACGACAACCGCGCGCTGTGCGCGCACTCGGGCATCTGCACCGACGGCCTGCCCGGGGTGTTCCGCCTGGGCAAGGAGCCGTGGATCGAGGCCGACGGAGCGGACGCCGCGGCGGCGATCGCCATCGTCCAGCGCTGCCCGTCGGGGGCGCTGAGCTACGCGATCGAAGGCGTGCCTCCCCCGGCGGGGCCGGGCGAGCCCCTGATCACAGCGTCGGCGAACGGGCCGTATTTCGTCAGCGGGGCCGTGGAGCTGCGCGCTGACGGCGCGCGCCCGCGCAATCCCGGCCGCTACGCGCTGTGCCGCTGCGGAGGATCGAAGAACAAGCCGTTCTGCGACGGCACGCACTGGTCGATCGGCTTCGACGAGTGCCGCGGCCGGCAGGCGGGCATGTTCGCGCCGCCGCTCGGATTGAAAAGGCTGAGCTTCGTCCTCGGGGGGCTGCTTATCGTCGGCACGGCCGTTGCCATCGTCGTCGTCGAGGCCGCGGGCAAATGGTCAGAGCAGGGCTTCCTCGGTCCGGGCGGGCTGATTCCCGATCTCAACCTCGCGCTCGAACTCCTGCTCGTGGCGGGTCTCACTTTCGGCGGGTGGCTCGCGAAGCGCGGCAACATCGCGGCGCATCGCTACAACCAGACCGTCTGGGTGCTGGTGAACGCCGTGCTGGTCGCGTTGATCATGGCGCGCGGCATGGACAACGCGGCGCTCGAGTCCGCATCCGATCTCGCCAAGCCGCACCTGCTGGTGCCGTGGCTGCATGCGCTGCTGGGCACCGCGACGGTTGCCGCGGGGCTGTGGCTCGTGCTGCAGATGAACGGGTGGCTCCCGCGGCCGCTCCACGTGCGCGGCTGGAAGACCCTCATGCGCATCACGCTCGCGGGCTACTGGACGGTCGCGGTGCTTGGGCTCGCGATCTACTACCTCTGGTTCATGCGCTGACCCGCACGCCTCGCGGCGGCTATTTTCTGGCCCACAACTCCGCGCAGGCGCCGACCGCGGCGTCCACGTCCGGCGCCGATATGTGGCGGTGCGTCACGAAGCGCAGCACGTGGAGGTCGGCCGGCGCGACCCGCACGCCCTTCGATTTCAAGTCCGCCGACCACTGCGCGGCGCGGCGCCCGCTCTTCCTCACATCCACGCGCACCAGGTTCGTCTCCACGTCCTTCGGATCGCACAGGCTCGGATCGATGCGATGCAAGCCCTCCGCGAGCCGCTTCGCGGTCTGGTGGTCCTCGCCGAGGCGGCTCACCATCGTCTCCAGCGCGACGATGCCGGCCGCGGCGAGCGGGCCGGCCTGGCGCATGTTGCCGCCCACCATGCGGCGGTAGGCGCGCGCCCGCTCGATGAACGCCGCGCTCCCGCACAGGATCGAGCCCACCGGCGCGGATAACCCCTTCGAAACGCAGAAACAGACCGAGTCGGAGTGCTGCGATATTTCGCTCGCGGCGCGGCCGAGCGCAATGGCGGCATTGAAGATGCGCGCACCGTCAAGATGCACCGGGACGCCGTTCTCGCGCGCGAGCCCGTGCACCGCCCGCATGTGCGCGAGCGGCAGCGCGGCGCCGCCCGCCCGGTTGTGGGTGTTCTCCATCCAGATAAGCGCCGTGCCCATGTGGTAGCGGGTGACCGGACGGATCATCTCGCGCAGGGCCTCGACGTCCATCGCGCCGCGCCGGCCGGGAACGCCCCGGTAGAAGAGGCCGGCCACGCCGGCGATGCCGCCAAACTCGGCATTGAGCGTGTGCGAGCCTTCCTCCAGCAGCACTTCGCCGCCGCGGCTCCCGTGCGCGAGCATCGCGACGAGATTCGCCATGGTCCCGCTCGGCATGAAGGCGCCGGCTTCCTTGCCGGTGCGCTCGGCGGCGATCGCCTCGAGCTTTTTCACCGTCTCGTCGCCGTCGCGCGAGTCGTCGCCGAAGGTGGCCTCGCGCATGGATTCGAGCATCGCCTCGGTGGGGCGGGTGACGGTGTCGCTGCGGAGGTCGATCATGGTTAAAGCCGGACGCTTCGCGCCGGTTTAACTCCACGCGTTCGAACGGACAGCTAGGATACCAACTCCACTCCTAATGCGCATCAGCGTGCCGTTCAACGCGTGGGAGCCTCAGTTGACTTCCAGTCAACGCGCCGCGAGCAGCAGATCGGCGACTTCGCGGAAGCCCGCGCCGCCGGCCGCGGCGGTGACGTAGCGGGGCTCGTGCGCGAGACGACCCGTAAACTCGCGGATATTGGCAACGCCGATGGAGTGCGGGAAAAACTCGAACATCGGCGCGTCGTTGGGCGAGTCGCCCACGAACACGCAGGTCGCGCGCGCCGCGGCGGGGTCGGCGCGAAACTCCTCGCGCATGAGTCTGCGCGCCGCGGCGAGCTTGTCGTAGGCGCCGAACCAGCCGTTCACGTGAATTGAGCTCACCTTTGCGGTCAGCCCGCGCGCTTGCATCAGCGCCACGATGCGGTCCACCGCCTCCTGCGGCAAGCGCGCCACGTCCTCGCAGTAATCGATGGCGAGATCGCTTTCGCGGTAGTGCTGGTCCGCGGCAATGGCACAGCCCGGCACCGCGCGCACGATATCCGCGCCGATTGCCCGCAGCCGCTCGCGGTTTGCCGCGCGCGCCGCCGCGTCGTCGGCATACGCCCGCTTCATCACGCGCGCGGCGCGGTCGTAGCGGAAGTAGAACGCCCCGTTTTCGCCGACCACGGCGGCGACCGGCCACATGCGCGCGATGAGATCGCACCAGCCGGCGGGGCGCCCGGTAATGGGAACGACCTGGAGGCCCGCCCGCTCCAGGCGCTCCATCGCGGCGTACGCCTCCGCGGTCAGCCGGCCGCCCGTGGTGAGCGTATCGTCGATGTCGCAAAGGACGCTGCGCACCGCGCGGCGCTCTTCAACCGGAAACCCGCTCAGCGGCAGCATTATCGACAGACTTCCTCGCCCGCGGGCGGCTCGGGCCGGGCGCGGAAGCCGAAGCGCTGTGCCACGGTCTGCGACCGGATGGGCCCGACCCTCACCCCGGCGCCGCGGAACTTGAGACACAGCGGCGCCTCGCACCCCTGCTGCAGCCGGCTCATCAGCTCGTCGAGAGCCTCCTCGGCAAGCGGCGCCCCCGCGGCGTCGGTGAAATGCGGCAGCAGCCGCTCGAGGTCCCGGTCGTGGACCGCGCCGATACCGTGCTCGGACTCCAGCAGCGCCGCGCCGGACTCGTCGATCCACGCGCCGCTGATGGAAGTTACCGGGTTGCCGGCGCCTGTCTCGAGAGCAAGCGGAGCCTCGCCGGCGCTCGCGACGCGATAGACGTGAGGCGTGTAGTCGAGATCGACGAACACGCGCTGGGGCCCGTTCTGGAAGTACCAGCAGCCGCGCTCGTCGCGGGCGTAGTTGCGGCCGATGAACTCGGTGACGAGGCGGTTCGCTATCCGTTCGCCCTTGATCAGCCATTGCCCGCGCCGGTCGAGGGAAAGCCACCCGTACACCGCGGGAACGTTTGGCCATTTCGCCATTCCCCGCAGGACGATTTCATCCATGGCGCGAATCTACCATGGGGCTGCGGCCGTTGCTGCGCCAACGACGGCGCGGCCGAGGACCGGTCACCGGTCAACGGTCACCGGTCCGTCACTGTTCCTCGGCATGCGCGGTCTTGGCGTGCTGCTCGGCGAGCGTCTTCTGGATGCTGGGCGGTACCGGCTCGTAGCGAGCGAATTCGATGGTGTAGGAGCCCTGGCCCGCAGTAACCGATTTCAGCCGCGCCTGGTAGTTGCTCAACTCCGACAGCGGCGCCTGGCCCTTGATCACGAGCGTGCCGGGCGCGAGCGAATCGGTGCCGGAGAGCTGGCCGCGCTTTGCGGAGAGGTCGCCGGCGATGTCACCCATGCTGGCTTCCGGCGCGGTGATCTCGATGTTGACGATGGGCTCGAGGACGATCGCCCGCGCCTTGCTGATGGCGTCCATGAACGCGCGCTTGCCCGCGGCGATGAACGCGACTTCCTTGGAATCGACGTCATGGTACTTGCCGTCGTAGACGATGACCCGCACGTCGTGCACCGGGTAGCCCGCCACCGGCCCCGAGTCCAGCACCTGGCGCACGCCTTTCTCCACCGCGGGGATGAACTGGTTGGGGATGGAGCCCCCCTTCACCTGGTCCACGAATTCGAACCCCGAGCCGCGCTTGAGGGGCTCGACCTTGAGAAACACCTCGCCGAACTGCCCCGCGCCGCCGGTCTGCTTCTTGTGCCGGTGGTGGCCCTCGGCCCGGGCGGTGATGGTCTCGCGGTAGGGGATGCGCGGCGGCTTGGTCGCGACCTCGACGTTGTACTGCTTGGTCATGCGCTCGAGGACGTAGCGCATGTGCAGATCGCCCAGGCCGCTGATGACGGTCTGGTTGACCGTGGCGTTGTGCTCGACCTTGAAGGTGGGATCCTCGGCCGAGAGCTTGTGCAGCGCGTCCGAGATCTTCTGCTCATCGCCCCGGCGCTTGGGTTCGATCGCGAGCGAGTGCATCGGGGTCGGAAACTCGAGCGGCACGAGATGAATCCGGTCTTCGTCATGCGAATCGTGCAGCACCGCGTCGAAATGAATCTCGTCCACCTTGGCGACCGCCCCGATGTCGCCCGGGACGAGCGCGTCGGTCTCGACGAAGTCCTTGCCCTGCAGCAGGTAGGCGTGGCCGACCTTGAATGCCTTGCGGCCTTCGCCGATGAAGAGCTGCGAGTCCTTGGTGATCGTGCCCTGGTGGACGCGAAACACCCCCACCTTGCCGACGTAGGGGTCGATCATCACCTTGAAGACGTGCGCGATCACGTGCTTCCTGGGATCGGGCTCTGCGCGCACCGGCTGGGCCTTGTCGCCCGTGCCCTTGACGAGCTGCGGCGCGTTGCCTTCCGTGGGGTTGGGCAGAAGCTTGACGATGACGTCGAGCATCTCCATGACGCCGGCGCCGTTGCGCGCCGAAACAAAGCACACCGGGATCAGATGGCCCTCGCGCAGGGCTTTCTCGAACGGGGCGTGCAGCTCGTCCGGCGCCACCTCGCCCTTTTCGAGGTATTTTGCCATCAATTCCTCGTCCACCTCGACGACTTGGTCGACCAGCGCGCTGTGCGCTTCCTCCACCGAGGAGAAATCGGCCGTGCCCGACGGACTGAAGAAGCAGTCCACCACCCGCTTGCCGCCGTCGGCGGGCAGGTTGATCGGCAGGCACTCCCGGCCGAAGGTAGCCTGGATCTTGGCGAGCAGCCCCGGCAGGTCCACGTTCTCCGCGTCGATCTTGTTCACGATGATCATGCGGCAGAGATCGCGCTTGCGCGCCCACTGCATCATGCGGCTGGTGATCATCTCGATGCCGTTCTGGGCGTTCACCACGATGGCGACGGTCTCCACCGCGGGCAGCGCCCCGATCGCGCGGCCGATGAAATCGGGCAATCCCGGAGTGTCAATGAGATGAATGCGCGTGTCCTTGTGCTGCAGGTGCACCACCGACGCGTTGAGCGAGTGCTGGAACTGCTTCGCGAGCGGATCGAAGTCGCAGACAGTGGTGCCCTTCTCCACGGTTCCGATGCTGGCGATCGCCCCGGCCCTTTGAAGGAGGGCCTCGGCGAGCGTGGTCTTGCCGGAGCCGCCGTGACCGGTCAGGGCAATGGTCCGGATCGCTTCTGGGGAAAACTTGGGCATGGCGGAATCCTCCGACCCTCTTCTCGCACGAATGACTGGGGGGTTAGCCGAGTATAAACGGGGGCGAGCGGCGGGTTCAAGCTAACCCCGATCGGGCGGTCCCAGCGTTTAATCGACAGGCATCGCGACCCCAAGGAGGTGTCATGAAACGCGAACTGATTGCAGCGGGACTGTTGTTATGGGCGGCGGCTGGACCGGCAGGCGCGGTCGGCAGCCTCGCGGATGTGACGGTTTACGACCGGACGGAGCGGCGCATCCTCCCCGTGCATCGGCATGAGGGCCGGCACTACGTCGTCGGGAAGCCCGGCAACGAATACCAGATCCGCGTGCGGAACCGCGCCGGAGGCGACATCCTGTCGGTGATATCGGTGGATGGCGTCAACGCGGTGAGCGGCGAAACCGCCGCCTGGCACCAGACCGGGTATGTCCTCGGCCCGCACCAGAGCTTCGCGGTCAAGGGCTGGCGCAAGAGCCTGGAGCGGGTCGCCGCGTTCTTTTTTACCGAGCATCAGAACTCGTACGCTGCGCGCACCGGCCGGCCGGACAACGTCGGCGTGATCGGTGTCGCGGTCTTCCGCAAGAAGCCTGATCCCGAGGCGCGCATCGACCCATCGCCGCCGCGGGCAGAGCCGCCGGCCCCGGGCGCACGCGAGGACAGTCCCTTTCCCGGGCCCGCGGAGAGCGGGGCAGCCGAAGGAAACTCCTCGCGCGCGGGGGAGAGCGCATCCGATCGCCTCCATGCGCCCTCGCGGCAGATGGCAAAGAAGTCTTCATCGCTCGGAACCGGGCACGGCCGCAGCCAGACTTCGCGCGTCACCTATGCGAGCTTCGAGCGGGCGACACCCGGACCCGAGGAGGTGATCGCAATTCACTACGACACTTACAGCAACCTGGTTGCGATGGGTGTCATCCGCGGGCCGCGCATCGCGAGCCCGTTTCCGGGACAGTTCGTCCCCGATCCCAGATGATCCCGTATTTCCCATTTACCGGTGGGGTGGCAGGGGGCATACTGCCAACCCGCTATGGCCTGGAACGCGGAGAGCAGCGACGAAGAGCTCATGCTGCATTATCGCGATGGCGACGCAGGCGCGTTCGAGGCGCTGTATGCGCGCCACAAGAGCGGATTGTACCGCTTCCTGGTGCGGCAGTGCCGCAACGCGGCGGCGGCGGAGGAGCTGTTCCAGGACGTGTGGATGAATCTCATACGCGCGCGGGCAGGCTATACGGTCCAGGCCAAATTCACGACCTTCCTCTACCGCGTCGCTCACAACCGGTTGGTCGATCACTACCGCAAGAGCAACCAGGCCACCGTGGTGTCCCTCGAGGGCGAGGACGGCGAGGCGATTGCGGACCCGCCCGATGAGCGCGAGCGGCCACAGGACGAAACGCTCGACGCAAAGCGGCAAGCCGGGCGGTTGATGGAGCTGATCTCCGAGCTGCCCGAGACGCAGCGCGAGGCTTTCCTGCTGCAGCAGGAAGGCGGGATGAGCGTGGAGGAGATCGCGCAGGCGACCGGCGTCAGCCGCGAGACGGCGAAGAGCCGGCTGCGCTACGCGATGTCCAAGCTGAGACGAGGCATGCTGGAATGGCGTTGAACGAACACGGCACAGGCGGTGCGAACGGGGGCGCGGAACGCGATCCCCGGCTCACGCGCTTGTACCGCGAAGCCGCGCACGAAGCGCCGCCGGCGCATCTCGATGCGGCCATCCTCGCCGCGGCGCGCCGGGAGGTCGGGTCGCGCCCGCGCTCTATCGCATCGGCGCTGCGCCGCTGGCACGTTCCGGTCTCGGTTGCCGCGGTCGTCGTCGTGAGCGTGACCCTGGTCATCCTGGTGCGCGAGGAGGAGATGGCCGAGAGGTCCATGCAAGCCCCGGTCCGAGCAGCCGAATCACGTGCTCAGCCGGCCGCCGCGCCGCAGACACCGCCGACGCCAGGCGAAGCCACGAGCGAGTCAGCGCAATCGCGGCCTGCAGCCCCGGCACCGCAGCGTCAGGAATTGCGCGACGATGTGAAGTTCTCTGCCGCCCTGGGCAAGCGGGAAGACAGTTCCCGGGCAGCATCACCGGGCCTGGCGGAGGAGCGCGCAGCGCCCGCATCGGCGGATACGGTCGTGGCAGACCGGCTGGAGAGCGCGCCGGCCGCGGCCAACGAGCCCGACCGTCCAGCTCCGGGTGCTCAGCGGGCCATGTCGGAGACGCCGGAAATGACGGTGAGGGCCATCGGGAAGAGTCGGCCGGCGGTATGGGAAGGCTTCGAGAAGGAACCGCCCGAGAAGTGGCTCGCGCGCATCGAGGAGCTCAGGAGGCAGGGACGGTCGGCCGAGGCGGAAGAGATGCTTGCCGAGTTCAAGCGCCGCTTTCCCGAACATCCCCGGGCGGCGGGGCCAAGATAGGCGCCGGATCGGCGAGCAAAGGTTTGACGCAGGGCCGACCCCCGGCCTGGAACCCCCTCGTTTTAGCCCCCCCCCGGGGGGTAAGTTCGGCGTATTCCAGGGTCATCCTGACCCGCCTGCCACGGCACAGGAAAGGCCCAGGATCCAGCGAGATAGCTCCTTTCTCCCATTCATATTGCTATGCAGCATATTGAATCTATGGTAGAAATAAACTATTGACGAAACAATGATGAGTCAGCATAATGTTGTTATGCTGCAAAGCAGCATATGTGGCGGCGGGTGGCTGTGGGCAGCAGGCCCATCGAAGTAATTGCGTCTGGGTAGCTCAACCACTAGAATTGGGCACCGTAGCAACTTGACCCACAACCTATTGTAGCCATAACCCGGCCTTCTCAGCACCAAAGGGTCGCGTTATTGTGCAAATAGCAATCCTTGGCCGGTGCGAGTCAAAGGCGGCGGCAGGGGAAAGGCGGCTATCGTGCGAACAGGCAAATCTGGATCGACTTCATACGCGGGATCGCCCTTGGACAAGGGGGGCGAGTGGGGTCACAGGCTCGTCTCGACACTGGTCTTGCTCGCCAGCGTGGCGGCTCTGACCCTCATCGTGACCGACCATGGCCATAGGGCCCGCTTCGTGCCGGCCGAGGCCAGCGTCCTCCCCCCTATCGCGCCCCCGGTCACAACCGAGCGGCCACGGGAAGCGGTTACGGACATGGCCGTGATGCAGGCCGAGGAAGCCCGTTATCGCGCCTTGTCGCGGTTCGTGGCGAAGCGTTACCTGGTGTCGCGGGATGTGGCTTTCGACCTGGTTACGGTGGCGCACCGCGCCGGGCATCAACTCAAGCTCGACCCCCTGCTGATCATTGCGGTGATCGCCATCGAGTCCCGGTTCAACCCCATCGCGGAAAGCCCGGCGGGGGCGAAGGGATTGATGCAGATCATCCCCAGGTATCACGGCGACAAGCTGGAGGAGTTCGGGGGCGAGCAGGCCGTGTTCGAGCCCGAGGCCAACATCCACGTCGGCGCCAGGATCCTGAAGGAGTACTTGCGCCGGACCGGCAATCTCGGCATCGCGTTGCAGATGTATGCCGGGGCGCTCGCCGACGACGAGGACCAGTACACGCGCAAGGTGCTGAACGAGCGCCACCGGCTGCAGCAGGTGGTAGCGCCTACGCGCCAGCGTCCCGCTCCCCCGGTTCCGGTGCGAACCGCCGCCTCCGCTCCCGTAAGCTACCCCTACGCCCTGCCATCCGCGCTCGACTGAGCGCCGCCCCTCCGCAGCAGATGGCGCGGGTTCGAATCACCTGGCAGGGCGGTGAAGTAACCGCTCACTTACGAGACACACCTACGGCCAGGCAGCTGCTTGCCGTGCTGCCCTGCGACGCCGGCGCGCACACGTGGGGCGACGAGGTCTATTTCGAAGTGCCGCTCAGCTCGCCGCTCGAGTCCGACGCCCAGGAAGTCGTGGATCCCGGCACGGTGTGCTTCTGGGTGCAGGGAAGCTCGCTCGCGCTGCCGTTCGGCCCCACTCCCGTCTCGAAGGGCAACGAATGCCGGCTGGTCACCCGCTGCAACGTGCTGGGGAAGATCGAAGGCGATCCGCGCCGGTTGAATAAAGTGAAGCAGGGAGCGCGGATCCGCGTCGAGCTCATTGACGCCTCATCGCAGCTTGTGTGAGCCGATCATCAGCCGCTTGAATACCGAGTAGCGCTCGCCCACGCCGTCCGCGCTCGGCTCGCGCCTGACCGTGATCCACACCTCGGCGGGGAAGCCGCCCGCCAGTTCCGCGGTGTAGGCGCACTCCTCGGCCGCTGCCGACCGCGCGGTCTCCGGCGAAGGGGCCCCGAGTTCGGCCAGGAAGAACTGCGCCAGATCTTCCTTCAGCCGCTCGAACGCGGATTCGCCGATCTCCGCAACTTCGGCGATGGTGCAGCGGCGGTGCCCGCCGGCAGCGATGAAAGTGGTATCGCAGTGGCAGTGCGGGGTGCGGTGGCCGCGCGCAAGATCGCACACCGCGTATCCTCCCGAGACCACCCATTCGCCGTCCTCCGCCGCGCCACCTTCCTCCGCGAGGATGCGGGCATCCGAATCGTCGAGCCGCACCGCCTTGAGAAATTTCACCAATTGCCTCGTAATGGACACTCGGGAGCGCGAGTTGAGCGGCGGCGAAGCCGTCCGTTCGAACTCGCGCAGGTCAAGCGGCGGTTGACCGTCCGCATTGACCCTATAATAGTTGAGGGCAAAGCGGCGGGACAGGAGCGCGCGATGGCACAGCAACCTGAATTACCGAAGGACTGGCTCGAATTCATGCAGAGGATGTGGAACCCGATGTCGTTTCCCATGCCGGGCATGGCGATGCCTACCGTCGACGTGGGCGACGTCGAAAAGAAGATCGCGGAGCTGAAGGCGGTGGAGAACTGGCTCACGCTGCAGGTGGGGTTCGTGCAGATGACGGTGAAGACGCTCCAGATGCAAAAAGCGGCGCTGGAGTCGCTCGCCGCCGCCGCGCCGAAGGGGAAGCCCGAAGGGAAGGGGTGAGCGCGGGCGGGAAACTCGCCGCTTCCCGGCGGCGTCGCGGCGGTCAGGCCGCCAGGGTCGCCGGGTCGAAAAACGGCCGGTCGCCCCGGATTTGCGTGCGGTGCATGATCCTTCTCGACTCGGGGTCGAAGGCGTTTCGCCGATGCATGGCGCTCCGGTTGTCCCACATCACCAGGTCGCCCACCTTCCAGTTCTGGTACCACGCGAGCTCCGGCTTGCTCGCATGCGCCCACAGCCGGTTCAGCAGGTCTTCGCTCTCGGCGAGCGGCAGTCCCACGATATAGGCATTGCGCCGGCGTCCGAGGAAAAGAGCATTGCGGCGCGTTGCCGGGTGGGTACGCACGATGGGATGGACCGCGCCCGGCGCCTCGCGCGGATCGGTGACATCCTTGAATCCCTTGCGCAGATCGCCGACGCTGTTTCGGCTCGAGTCATGCTTGCAAGACTTGCCCGCGATCGCGCGCTTCAGCTCCGCCGGCAGCGTCTCGAATGCGCGGTACATGTTGCTGAAACCGGTATCCCCGCCCGCCGGCGGCACCTCCAGCGCGTAGAGCAGGCTGCCGATGGGCGTCTTCTCGTTGTACGACATGTCGGTGTGCCATTCCGCCTCGTAGTGGCCGAGATTCCCGATCGGCTTGCCGTCCACCTTGATGTTCGACATCACGGTAATCTCGGGGTAGGGATCGGCGTCGGCGTCGCCCACGGCATGGACCGGAGCCTGGTCGAGATCTCCGAAGCGCCGCGCGAAAGCGAGCAGGCCCGGATCGTCGAGCCGCTGGCCGCGGAACCGCAGCACGAGATGCTCGTGCCAGGCGGTTTCGATGGCCTTGAAGGTGGCGGCGTCGAGCGGCCTTGCGAGATCCACGCCTGCCACGTCGGCGCCGAGCGCGGCGCCGGTGGGGATGACGGTGATTCCCTTGCGTTGAGGTAGATCCATGGCCTCGCTCCGGCTGAGTATGGACGCATGCTAATGCTGCCGGGCCTGCCCTGCAACCCGCGTGCTTTCGCACCGTGGGGAGTGCATACTATTTGACCCCCTCTACCGAACTTTCAAAGGAGGCAACCATGGCCACCACCGTACGCAAGTCCGCCTATTTCAGCATGAAGACACCCAACCGCGCCGGCCAGGGCGCACGGTTGCTGAGCGCGCTCGCGGCGCACGGCGTCAACCTGCTCGCGTTCACCGGTTTTCCCAGCGCCGGGCGAGCGCAGGTGGATTTCATTCCCTACGACGTTTCCAAGTTCGCCACCGCCGCGCGCAAGCTCGGCATGAAGGTGAGCAAGAGGAAGGCGGTGTTCCTCGCGCAGGGCACAGACAAGGCGGGGGCGTGCGCCGGGATCTGCAGCAAGCTCGCCAAGGCCGGCATCAACATGGTTGCGATGGATGCGGTCGCCGCCGGAAAAGGCCGCTTCGGCGCGATCTTCTGGGTCAGGCCGCGCGACGTGGCGCGCGCATCGCGGGTGCTGCGCGCACGGTAGCAATGTGGTTAAATCACGCGCTCCAATCACGGCCATAAAGCAAGGAGCATTCCCATGCCTCACGC
>DASWHI010000170.1:0-7934 GCA_036398235.1 Burkholderiales bacterium | reverse complement strand
CTCGACGCGACCGTGTGGCCGATCAGGCAGCAGCACGAGGAAGCGCGCGCCAAGCGCCGCGTAGGACTCGGCTTCACGGGCTTGGGCGACGCGCTCGTCATGCTGGGGCTGCGCTACGACACCGACGAAGCGCGCCGGATGGGCGCGAAGATCGCCGAAGCGATGCGCGACGAGGCCTACGCGGCGTCGATTGCGCTCGCGCGCGAAAAAGGCGCCTTCCCGCTGCTCGACGCCGAGCGCTATCTCGCCGCCCCTCATTTCGCCTCGCGCCTGCCGGAGCGGCTGAAGAACGAGATCCGGGCGCACGGCATCCGCAACAGCCACCTGCTCTCGGTCGCCCCCACCGGCACGATCTCGCTCGCCTTCGCCGACAACGCCTCGAACGGCATCGAGCCGCCCTACGCCTGGACCTACCAGCGCAAGAAGCGCATGCCCGACGACTCGATGAAGACCTACGACGTCGAGGACCACGCGTGGCGGCTCTACCGGCATCTCGGCGGGGACATGGAGACGCTCCCGGGCGCGTTCGTCACCGCGATGGACATTTCGGCGCTCGATCACATGCGCATGGTGGCCGCGGTTGCGCCGTACGTGGACTCCGCCATCAGCAAGACCGTCAACGTGCCCGAGGACTACCCGTACGAGCAGTTCCGCAGTCTCTACCTCGAGGCCTGGAAGGCAGGGCTGAAGGGCATCACCACCTACCGTCCCAACAAGGTGCTCGGCGCCGTGCTCTCGGTCGCGCCGGAAGCCGAGCAGCCGAGCGACCTCGACACCAGCGCCGACCGCCGCCTCCGGCTGGACGCGGCGCCGCAGCCCGCGCTCGCGAGCCTGCGCTGGCCGGGGCGGCCGAAGCTCGCCGCCGGCAACCCGTCCTGGACCTACATGGTGGAGTCGCCGTTCGGCCAGTTCGGGATCTTCGTCGGCCACGTCGAGAACGGCGAGCCGTTCCCGTTCGAGGTCTGGGTCAACGGCACCGAGCAGCCGCGGGGGCTGGGCGCGGTCGCGAAGACGCTCTCGATGGACATGCGCGCGCAGGACAAGGCCTGGCTCAAGATGAAGCTCGAGATCCTCGCGCGCACCGCGGGGGACGACGCGTTCGACTGCCCGATGCCGCCCGACGGCGAGGTTCGGCGCGTTCCGAGCCTGGTGGCGGCGTTCGCGCGCATCGTGCGCTACCGCGTGGACGAGCTGGGGGCGTTCTCGAAGCTGGACGGAAGCTCGCCGGTGCTCGAAGCGCTGTTCGCGCGGAAGGAGCCCAAGACCGGGACCGACGGCACGATGTCGTGGACGGTGGACGTGTTGAACCCGCGCGCCGGCGACGACTTCCTGCTGATCCTCAAGGAGCTGATGCTGCCGGGCGGCCATCGCCGCCCGTATTCGGTGTGGATGGCGGGCGAGTACCCGCGCGCGCTCGACGGCCTGTGCAAGCTGCTCTCGCTCGACATGCGCGTAATCGACCCGGCGTGGATCGGCATGAAGCTGAGGAAGCTCCTCAATTACGCCGAGCCGCTGGGCGACTTCATGGCGCGGGTGCCGGGGGAGCAGAAACAGCAGAACTTCCCGAGCACGATCGCCTACTGCGCGCGCTTGATCATCCACCGCTACGCGATGCTCGGCGTGCTCGACGAGCGCGGCTATCCGCTCTCCGAGATGGGCGTGCTCGAGATCCCCGAGGACGACCGGATGCCGGTGCGCGAGGGCGCGGCTTACCGCATCCTGCACGGCAAGCGCTGCGCGGAATGCGGCAACGCGGCGGTGATCCACAAGGACGGCTGCGAGTTCTGCACGGCGTGCGGGGCGATTGGCGCCTGCGGCTAAACTTGACAGCCGGCTCGTAGTCCAATGCGCAGATGGAGCTGCCATCCCGCTAGACAGGAGGAATAAATGCGCGCTTGCTCCGGCCTCACCCGCACCCTGACCCTGCTCGCCCTTGTTGGCGGCGCTCTTGCCTTCGCCGTGCCGCTGAGCTCCTATGGCGATCCGCCACCCTGGGCGCCGGCGCACGGCAAGCGCAAGAAAGGCGATCCCTATACCGGCTACGCCGGCAAGAAGTGGGACAAGCACTACGGCATCATCTATGGCCGCTGCAACCGCGAGGCGGTCGGCACGGTCATCGGCGCGGCCGCGGGCGGTGCCATCGGTTCCCAGGTCGGCAAAGGGGAGATCCGGCCGATCGCGATTCTCGTCGGCACCGTCGCCGGCGCGGTCATCGGCGCGAAGATCGGCCGCGACATGGATGAGACCGATCGCGCCTGCATCGGCCACGCGCTCGAGCTGACCGGCGACAAGAAGGCGGTCACCTGGACCAGCGCCGATAAACGCTGGACCTACCGGCTGACCCCGCTGCGCGGCTTCGAGCAGGAAGGCCTGAGATGCCGCGAGTTCGACTTGAGAATCACCACCGACGGCGGCAGGCAGACCAACCGGGTGAAAGCCTGCCCGGGCGGCGACGGGACCTGGCGCCTCGTCGGCTGACGTTACGTAAACCTCTCACCGCAGAGGACGCGGAGGACGCGGAGGAAAAGCAACAAGAATTTGGCCGCAGATGAATCCCGTTCCAATGTCCGTCTTCCAGGCGTGTCGCGGACTATGGATCTTGAGGAGTTTGCGGAGATCATTGGAACGGGATGAACGCCGATAAACGCGGAAAAGATCAAGAACTAATTTAGCCGCCGATGGACGCCGATAAGAACAAAGAAGAACCGCAAGGTATAACGATTGACGAAGATCGCTGCCTTCTGCCTTAAGGTTCCGCTGCGAAGACGCCGAGAGCGCCAAGAAAACCAGAGGCACAATACGAGCAGAAACCCTCAGCGGCAATGAGCTCTCGGCCGACGAAAGCGAGCAAACGGGCGGCGTTCGGACCCAAGGGCGCGAAGGAAATCCCGCCACCGACGGGAAACCCAAATCTGTACGCTCAGACGCGCAAGATCCTCTCCAAGCACTACCGCACCAAATACGGCATGCGCCAGGGGCGCGGCGGGCGTTGAAGCGAAACCGGGGGCAGCTCAGTCTGTCCCCGATTAATTACGCCTTACGCAAAGCCTGCTTTCTCCGGCAGCCCGAGTTTCTTCAACGTCATTACGACAGGGCAAATGCCGGTAACGGACGCCTGGATGAGATGCGCCCCCATGATTCCCGTGAGCCAGAGCCAGTTGATGTTGTGGTAGACGGCGAGCAGAACGCTGCCGAGCACGATGATGCCCACGATGAGTAGAACCGATCTCTCGATTGTCATACGACGACCCCCCTTCTTCGTAGCGCGCTGCGCACTCCCGCGCCCCGCGAGTATACGCCGGTGACGACAGGCACGCGACTAAACAGGGTCAGTGTAACTTTTCGTTCCCTCTTCAGTCCATGCAACACGGAAAAGTTACACTGACCCCCTTTACCCTGCGGTTCATTTTGTTTCTTGTTCTTCTTGGCGTGCTTGGCGTGCTTGGCGCTCTTGGCGGTTCAAGATTTTATTATTGATTCTCTTGGCGCCTTGGCGGTTCAAAATTGATTCTCGTTTTCCTTTGCGTCCTTGGCGTCCTTGGCGGTGAGAGGTTGATCTTTACGGTAAAATTCCGCGCGTGCCGGATAGCCGCCAGCCATTGAACGAGGAGCACGTCGAAAGCGACCCCGTCGCGCAGTTCGCCCAGTGGTACGAACGCGCACAGGCGGAGGTGAAGCCATTGCCGGATGCGGTCGCGCTTGCCACGGCGACCCGCGCGGGGCAACCGTCGCTGCGCATGGTGCTGCTGAAGGGTTTCGACGCGCACGGCTTCGTGTTCTACACCCATTACCGCAGCCGCAAGGGCCGCGAGCTGGCGCGCAACCCGCGCGCGACGCTCCTTTTCTACTGGGGCGAGATCGGCCGCCAGGTGCGCATCGAAGGGCGCGTGGAAAAGCTGATGGCACGCGAATCGGACGAGTATTTCGCCACGCGGCCGCGCGGCAGCCAGCTTGCGGCGTGGGCCTCGCCGCAAAGCGTCGTGGTAGCGCGCCGCGGCCTGCTCGAGCGCCGCTTCGCGGCCTTTGCGCGGAAATATCCCGGCGCCGTGCCGCGTCCGCCGCATTGGGGCGGCTACCGGCTGGCGCCGGACGCTTTCGAATTCTGGCAGGGCGGCGAGGATCGCCTGCACGACCGCATTCTCTATCGCCGCGCGCACAACGGCCGCTGGCGGATCGAGCGGCTGGCGCCCTAACGGCGCCGAATACCGCTTGCCATTGACATGCGCGCATTGCTGAGGGCGCTGTCACTGCCCCTGGTCCCGGTCGCGATCCTCGCGGCGGGCTTCGCGCTGGTCATCTACGGCGCGGGGCTGCCGCGCTCGCTCGCCGGGTTCACCCTCTACAGCCCCCACATCCTGTTCGCCCTGGGAATGGCGCTCGCGGCCGGCTACGGCCGTGGCCGCGCGATGTTCGCCCTCATAATCCTGGCCACCGCCTACGCGGCGCGGCAATGGTGGTTGCAGGAGGGGGTTGATGAGTTTCATGCGCGCGCGATCTACGTTGCGCTGACGGTCTTCGTGCCGGTCGATCTGGCGCTGCTGACGATGCTGCCGGAGCGCGGCGTGCTCAACCGCCACGGCGCACTGCGGTTCGGCGTGCTCCTGGCGCAGATCGCGTTCACGGCCTGGGTGGTTGATGCGGGCCGCGCCGATCTGGTCGACCTGGCGTACCGGAAGCTTCTCGACCCGATCCCGCTCAGCGCCGGGCGCCTGCCGCAGTCCGCAATCCTCGCCATCGCGCTGGGCTTCGCCGTCGCCGCCATCGCCGCGTTTGTCCGGCGATCCCACCTGAATGCGAGTTTCGCGGGTGCGATAGCCGCGTTTGCCATCGCCTCCCATGTCCCCAATGCATACATCACATTCGCGAGCTTCATCGCCGCTGCCGAGCTGATGGTGGCGATCGCGGTGCTGCAGGACACGCATCGCATGGCGTTCCGCGACGAGCTGACCGGCATCCCCAGCCGGCGCGCGCTGACCGAGCAGCTGGCGGGGCTCGGCAGCCGCTACACGATCGCGATGCTCGACGTCGACCACTTCAAGAAGTTCAACGACTCCTACGGGCACGATCTTGGAGACCAGGTGCTGAAAATGGTGGCGGCGCACGTCGCCCGCGTGGGTGGTGGCGGCAAGGCCTTCCGCTACGGCGGTGAGGAGTTCACCGTGCTGTTCCCGGGAACGGACGCGGAGGACGCGATCCCGCATCTGGAGGCGATGCGCGAGGATATCGAGTCCTACCGGATGGCGCTGCGCGGCGGCGACCGCCCGGCGCGGACCAGGCGCTCGAAGCGCCAGCGCGGCGGGTGGCGGGGAAAGCGCGGAGTATCCGTGACGGTGAGCATCGGCGTCGCCGAGCGCAACGGGCGCTCCGCCACGCCGCAGGCGGTGATCGAGGCCGCCGACCGCGCGCTTTACCGCGCCAAGGAGAAGGGCCGCAACCGGCTGAGCAGGTAGACGACCCCCCCCATCCTACCTTCCCCCGCAAGGGGGGAAGGCAATGACGAAGTGATGCTTGCGCTAAAGGAAAAACCCTGGTTCGACGCCGCGCTGGCGTGGTACTTCGTCACCGTCTGGGGCTCGGGCTTCATCGCCACCAAGATCGGCCTGCAGCACGCCGCGCCCTTCACGTTTCTCACGTTGCGCTTCGCGTTCGGGCTCGCCTGCGTCATTCCCATCGTCCTCCTCATGCAGCCGCGCTGGCCGAGGGGGCGCGAACTCGGGCACGTCGTCGTGGCGGGGCTGCTGATGCACGCGGTGCATCTCGGCGGCAGCCACTACACCCAGTACCTCGGGGTGTCCGCCGGCATCACCGCGCTGATCCTCTCGGCGCAGCCTCTCATCACCGCGCTGATCGCCGTGCGCTGGATGGGCGAGACGCTCGCCGCGCGCCAGTGGGCGGGCGTCATCATCGGGCTCGCTGGCGTCGCGCTCATCGTGTGGCACAAGGTGGACGTGCGCGAGGCCTCTCTCGCGAGCCTCATCGCGGTGACCGTGGCGCTGGCCGGCGTCACGGCGGGCACGCTCTACCAGCGGACGTTCTGCCCGCTCGTGGACCTGCGCAGCGCCGCGGCGGTGCAGTTCGCCGTCACCATCGCCGCGCTCGCGCCGCTTGCCTGGGCATTCGAGGACCTGCGCGTCGACTGGTCGTGGGCGCTGGCGGGCTCGATTATCTTTCTCGTGATCGGGGCATCGCTCCTCGCGGTGAGCGCGCTGCACACGCTGATGCGCCGCGGCCAGGCGACCCGCGTCACGAGCCTGCTCTATCTCACGCCGATCTTCGCGGTCGTCCTGGAATTCCCGATGTTCGGCGTGGTGCCGAGCGCGCTCTCTGCCGCCGGCATCGCCGTCACCTGTCTCGGCGTCGCGCTGGTCACTTTGCGATCGTCCTTGCCGGCGCGCTCCCGCAACGCATCCGTCTCATGAAGCGGCGCAAAAAAACGGGGCTGCCGTTCCGCAGCCCCGTTTTCGGAGTGAAGCGAGCTCTAGCTCAGGTGCTTGCTGACCAGCTTGGTCATGTCGAACATCGACACCTGCGACCGGCCGCCGAACACGGCGCGCAGCTTGTCATCGCCGTTGATCATGCGCCTGTTGACCTTGTCCTGCAGGCCGTTGCGCTTGATGTAGGCCCATAGCTTCTTCGTGACTTCCGTGCGCGGCATGGGACTGCTGCCGACCACCGCGGCGAGCGTCGCGCTCGGGCTCATCGGTTTCATGAATGCCGGATTCGCCTTGCGCCCGCTCTTCTTCGCCTTGGACTTCTTGCTGCTCTTCTTGGCCATAGTGTGGATCTCCCGTTGGGTGCGCTGATTCAGCGCGAGTGAGTGGTAGGTAACGCCGTCGTCCTCGAATTCGGCGCCTAGAGGATGCCAATGTCCGCGCAACCTTGCAAGCGTTTTTTTGCGAGTGTCGCCGCGCGCGGACGCTCGCCGCGCTCGGCTCGCGCAACGCGGAGCGGCGGGCCGGCGCCAGCTTCGATCGCCGCGGCGGGCGCCCGCGCAGGCGCGAGGGCCGACCCACCGCGGCATGAAGTCAAGGACTTATCCGCGCAAGTTCAAGTCTGGAGGTGTTATCCCGAGCCGGGATCGTGAATCGCCTGCGGGCCGACCGTGCATGCATGGCTCGATCCGGTTGACCGCCGCGGAGCCCGGCGTGCCGCCCCGCGGTTCGGGTCCGCCCGCCGGCTCGAAAGCACGGGGGGCGGCGCGCTCACAAGGTGGTTGCCGGAGCAGGAACGCTCGAGGACGTTTCGCCGCTCACCGCGACGCCTCGCGCTCGACGTCCACGAAGTTGGTGTGGCGGACGTCGGTGCCCTTGACGATGTAGATCACCTGCTCCGCGAGGTTCTTCGAGTGATCGCCCATGCGCTCGAGCGCGCGCGCGATCCAGACGATTTCGAAGGCGGTGGAGATGGTGCGTGGATCCTCCATCATGAAGGTGATGAGCTGGCGCATCATCCCCCGGAACGCCTCGTCGATCGCGGCATCGTCGCGTATCACCTCGGCCGCCGCCACCGCGTCGAGGCGGGCGAAGGCATCGAGCGCCTTGCGCAGCATGCCGACCACGATGCCGCTGGCGCGCCGGATGTCCGCGAGCCGCGGAACCTGCAGCCGCCCACTTTCGTGTATCTGCTTGCCGACTACCGCGATTTTTTTCGCTTCATCGCCGACACGCTCGAGGTCCGTTACCGCCTTGCTGACCCCCAGAATCATGCGCAGGTCGCTCGCCGCGGGCTGGCGGCGGGCAATGATATGGCTGCACTCGTTGTCAATGCTGACCTCGAAGCCGTTGACGCGGCGGTCGTTCTCGATCACCTGGTCCAGGGCCTGGAGGTTTCCATCGTAGAAACCGTCGATCGCCGTGAGTATCTGCGACTCGATCAGCCCTCCCATCTGCAGCATGCGCGACCGCAGCGACTCCAGGTCGACGTCGAACTGCTTG
>DASWHI010000169.1:0-5483 GCA_036398235.1 Burkholderiales bacterium | reverse complement strand
CCGGCCGCGGCGGCGATCGTCCACGGAAAGCACCAGCCGTTGCAATGGAACATCGGCAGCGTCCACAAGTAGACCGGGTGCGGGGCCATGCCCCAGGACACGATATTGCTGATGGCATTGAGATAGGCGCCGCGGTGGTGGTAGACGACGCCCTTGGGATCGCCGGTGGTGCCGGAGGTGTAATTGAGCGAGATCGCGTTCCACTCGTCGGCGGGCAGGTGCCAGTCGAAGTCCGGGTCCCCCTGCGCGATGAAATCCTCGTAGTCCATCGTGCCGAGCTGCCTGCCGCCCTCGAATGCGGGATCGTCCACCTCGACGACCAGCGGCTTCTCCTTCAGCTGCGCCAGCGCCTGCCCAACCGCCGCGGAAAACTCGCGGTCGGTGAGCAGCACCTTCGCTTCGGCGTGCTGCAGGATGAAGCCGATGGTGGCGGCGTCGAGCCGGGTATTGATGGTATTGAGCACCGCGCCCGCCATCGGCACGCCGAAGTGCGCTTCGACCATCGCCGGCACGTTGGGCAGCACCGTCGCCACCGTGTCCCCGGCGCCGATGCCGCGGCGCTGGAGGGCGGAGGCGAGCCGCCGGCAACGCGCGTAAACCTCCGCCCAGGCGAGCTGCCGCTCGCCATGGATCACGGCAACGCGGCGCGGATAGGTGTAAGCCGTGCGCGCGAGCAGCGAGAGTGGCGTGAGCGGCGTGTAGTTCGCCGTGTTCTTGTCGAGCCCGACGTCATAGGGATTGATGCGCGCCATGCCTGCCTCCTTCCGCGTCGCCCTCACTTCGATACCAGGTCGCGCACCTTCACCACCGCCTCGTCGACGCGCCGCACGGCGATGACCTCGAGCCCCGCGACCGGCTGCCGCGGCTTGTTGGCGTGGGGAATCAGTGCATGCGTGAAGCCGAGCTTGGCGGCCTCGCGCAGCCGCTCCTGGCCGCGCTGCACCGGGCGCACTTCGCCCGCCAGGCCCACCTCGCCGAAAACGACGAGTTTTCCCGGCAGTGGCGTGTTCTTGAGCGATGACATGATCGCCAGCAGGACCGCCAGGTCCGCGGCCGGCTCGTCGATCTTGACGCCGCCGACGGCGTTGACGAACACATCCTGGTCGAAGCAGGCGATCCCCGCGTGGCGGTGCAGCACTGCAAGCAGCAGCGCAAGACGGGCCTGCTCGAGCCCGACCGAGAGCCGCCGCGGGTTGGGCGCGCGCGCGTCATCCACCAGTGCCTGGATCTCGACCAGCATCGGGCGCGTGCCTTCCTGCGTCACCATCACGCACGAGCCGGCGACATCCGAGCCGTGCTGGGACAGGAACAGGGCCGAGGGATTCGAGACGCCTTTCAGCCCCCGCTCCTCCATCGCGAACACGCCCAGCTCGTTCACCGCACCGTAGCGGTTCTTGAAGGCGCGGATCAGCCGGTAGCGGGAATGCGGATCGCCGTCGAAATAGAGCACGGTGTCCACCATGTGCTCGAGCACCCGCGGACCGGCGATCGCGCCCTCCTTGGTGACGTGCCCGATCAGCACCACCGTGGCGCCGGCGGACTTGGCGAGGCGGGTCAGCCGCGCCGCGCATTCGCGCACCTGCGCCACCGACCCCGGCGCCGACTGCAGCTCGTCGAAGTAGAGCGTCTGGATCGAGTCGATCACGGCCACTTCCGGTTTCTCGGAGCGGATGACCGACTCGATACGCTGGAGGCTCGTGTCCGCGAGGATGATGACGCCGCCGGCGTCCACGCCGAGGCGCTTCGCCCGCAGCGCGATCTGCTGCGGCGACTCCTCGCCGGTCACGTAGAGCACCCGGCGCGATCTTCCGACCTCGGCGAGGGACTGGAGCAGGAGGGTGGACTTGCCGATGCCGGGCTCGCCGCCGATCAGCACGACGCTGCCCGGGACGAGCCCGCCGCCCAGCACGCGGTCGAACTCCTCCAGCCCGCTCGGCATGCGGTGCTCCTCACGCGCTTCGACCTCCGAGAGGCGCCGCGGCTTGCCGGCTTCGGCGATCCGTCCGTAGCGGTTCGCGCCGGCGGGCGCCGCCTCGGCAATGGTTTCGACCAGCGTGTTCCACGCCTGGCAATGCGGGCACTGGCCCTGCCATTGCAGGACCTGGCCGCCGCATTCGGTGCAGCTGTAAACGGACTTGGCTTTCGCCATGCAGGACTATTTTTCCACGATCCGGACGCGCGGCGCGAGCGCGCACAGCAGCTGATAGCCCACGGTCCCCGCCGCCTCCGCGACGCGCTCGACGGGAGCGCCCTCGCCCCACAGGACCACCCGCGAGCCGACGCCCGCCCCTGGTATCGCCGTCAAGTCCGCGCACAGCATGTCCATCGAAACGCGGCCGAGCGTGCCGGTCATGCGGCCCGCAACCATGATCGGCGTGCCGGTTGGCGCATGGCGCGGGTAGCCGTCCGCGTAGCCGCAGGCGACAACGCCGACGCGCATGCCGCGCTCGGCCCGGAACGCGCCCCCATAGCCCACCGCGTCGCCGGGCTCGAGCTCCTGGACCGCGATGATGCGGCTCTCGAGCGTCATGACCGGCTTCAGCCCCGCCTCGCCGCCCGTGCCTTCGGGAAACGGCGAGCAGCCGTAGAGCATGATGCCGGGCCGCACCCAGTCGCCGTGCGTTTCGGGGTAGCGCAGGATCGCGGCGGAGTTGGCCAGGCTGCATTGTAGCGAGCCGTAGCCGGGCAGCCGCCGCAGGCGCTCGAGCTGCCAGTCGACTCCTCGCGCATCGTCGGCGTCCGCGAAATGCGTGAGCAGCGTGATGCTCCCGACGCGCGCGTTGCGCCGTAGCCGGTCGAGCGCCCCGGAATACTCGGAGGCGGCGAGACCGAGCCGGTTCATGCCGGTATTCGCCTTGAGCAGGACGTCGAGCTTTCCCCCGTCGGGCAGCGCCTCGAGTGCCGCGACCTGCTCCATGTTGTGCACGACCGTGGCGAGACCGTGCTTGAGCAGGACCGGCAGCTCGCCCGGCTCGAAGAAGCCCTCGAGCAGCACGATGCGGCTCCGGAACCCGGCCTCGCGCAGCCGCACGGCGTCTTCCAGCTCGAGCAGCGCGAAGCCGTCGGCATCCGACAGCGCCGCGGCCGCGCGCATCAGCCCGTGTCCGTAGGCGTTAGCCTTGACCACCGCCAGGATGCGCGAGCGCGGGGCATGCCGGCGCACGATCGCGAGGTTGTGCTTCAGCGCGGCGCTATCGATGGTGGCAAAGAGGGGGCGCATCACCCCTCGTTCGCCAGCTGCTTCATCCGCGTGGTGGCGAACTCGGTGAACGCCGTCAGCAGCTTCGAGCGGAACTTCTCCCGGGGATGCACGAAGGAAAAGGTGCGGATCAGACGCGGCTCGAGCGGCACCGCCACCAGCATCCCCAGCTTGCGCTCCTTCATCACCCGCGCGCGCGACATGATGGAGACGCCGAGGCCGGTCTCGACCACCCCTTTGATCGTCTCCGGGCTGCCCAGCTCCATCACGATATTGAGATCCTCGGGCGCGACCCGACAGCGCCGCAGGTACTGGTCGGTGAACTCGCGCGTGCCCGAGCCGAGCTCCCGGCTCACGAACGACTCGCCCGGGAGGTCATCTGGCTTCACGCTCCTGGCCTTTGCAAACTTGTGGCCGGGCGCGCAGATCAGCACCAGCTCGTCCTCGCAGCAGACCTCGGTGACGAGACCCGGGAGGTGCGACGGCGACTCGATCAGGCCGAGGTCGAGCGCGTGATCGGCGACGCGGTTCTCGATCATCTCGGAATTGCCGACCGTAAGGTGCGTGTGCACCTGGGGATGCGCCACCTTGAATTCGCCCAGGATACGGGGCAGGACGAATTCGGCGATGGTCGTGCTCGCCCCCAGCAGCAGCGGCCCGCTCATCGCGCCGGTCAGCTCGCCGACCCGCGTCTCCATTTCCTCCGACAGCGCGAGGATGCGCTCGGCGAAATCCATGACCAACCGCCCCGCCGGCGTGAGGGAGATCTTGCCGTGGCTGCGCTCGAAGAGGCGCGTGTTGAACTGCTCCTCGAGCTGCTTCACCTGGAACGTCACCGCGGGCTGCGTCATGAACAGCTGCTCCGCCGCCTTGGTGAAGCTCAGCTGCTTGGCGACGGTGTAGAAGACCTGGAGTCGGCGGTCGGCCATGGCCGGGCGATCGAAACCGGAAAAGGGTTAGTATTCAACCACATTTTCATGATGTGTGATATAAGTCGGCAGCCATCCCACCCGTCCCCGGAAACAACCGCATAACCCCCGCGCGGGCCACGCATGCCTTTCGGCTTCTACATCATCATGGCGGCGCAGTTCTTTTCCTCGCTCGCCGACAACGCGCTGCTGGTCGCGGCGATCGCCGTGCTGATCCAGACTGCGGCCCCGGCCTGGATGACGCCGCTGCTCAAGTTCTTCTTCACCGTATCGTACGTGGCGTTCGCGGCTTTTGTCGGCGCGTTCGCGGACTCGATGCCCAAGGGCCGCGTAATGTTCTTCACCAATCTGGTCAAGATCGCCGGCTGCGTGCTGCTCTTCCTCTTCGCCTGGCTGCCGGCGCCCGGCGAGTCGTATTACCGCCACGTGCTGATCGCATACGGCGTCGTCGGGCTCGGAGCCGCGGCGTACTCGCCGGCCAAATACGGCATTCTCACCGAGTATCTGCCGCACCAGAAGCTGGTCGTCGCCAACGGCTGGATCGAGGGGCTGACGATCGCCTCGATCATACTCGGCACGGTGCTCGGCGGCGTGCTGATCGGCCCGGAGGTGTCCGCGCACCTGCTCGCGATCGACCTGCCGCGCATCGAGACCGGCATCGACTCCCCGCCGGAAGCGGCGATCCTGATGATCATCGTTTTCTACGTGATCGCCGCGATCTTCAACCTCTACATCCCCAGGACCGGGGTCGATCACCGCGTGCCGAGCAGGAACCCCCTGTTCCTGGTCCACGAGTTCGCGCACTGCATGAGGCTGCTGTGGAGCGACAAGCTGGGCCAGATCTCGCTCGCCACGACGACGCTGTTCTGGGGCGCCGGCGCGACGCTGCAGTTCATCGTCATCAAGTGGGCTGAGGTCGCCCTCGGCTACACGCTCTCGCAGGCCACCCTATTGCAGGGCATCTGCGCCCTCGGCATCGCGGCGGGCGCCGTGATGGCTGCCCGGTTCATCCCCCTCAACCGTGCCGTCAACGTGGTCCCGGTGGGCATCGCGATGGGCGTGATCGTGATCGCGATGGTCTTCGCGCGCAACGTCGCCGTCGCCATCCCGCTCATGGTCCTGATCGGGGTGCTCGCCGGGTTCTTCGTGGTGCCGATGAACGCGCTCTTGCAGCACCGCGGCCACATCCTGATGGGCGCCGGCCACTCGATCGCGGTCCAGAACTTCAACGAGAATCTTTCGATCCTCGTCATGCTCGGGGTCTACGCGCTACTCATCTGGCTTGATTTCTCGATCTACGCGGTGATCGTGCTGTTCGGCCTGTTCGTCGCGGGCACCATGGCGCTGGTGCGACG
>DASWHI010000168.1:0-11315 GCA_036398235.1 Burkholderiales bacterium | reverse complement strand
TCGCAGCTCGGTTACATGACCGTCGCGCTCGGCGCCTCCGCCTACGCGGCGGGAATCTTCCACCTCGTCACCCACGCCTTCTTCAAGGCGCTGCTGTTCCTCGCCGCGGGGTCGGTCATCATCGCGCTGCACCACCAGCAGGACATGCGGAAGATGGGTGGCTTGAAGAAATACATGCCGGTCACCTACTGGACGCTCCTGATCGGGGCGATCGCGAGCGCCGGCATCCCCGGTTTCTCCGGCTTCTTTTCCAAGGACGCGATCATCGAAGCGGTGCGCCTGTCGCGGACGCCGGGCGCGGGCCTGGCCTATTTCGCGGTGCTCGTCACGGTGTTCGTGACCGCGCTCTACACTTTCCGGCTGGTCTTCATGACGTTTCATGGGCCCGAGCGTTTCCACGAGCACGCGGAGCACGGGCACGGCGAAAAGGCGCATGAGCATCATGGCCATGCTCATGTGCCGCATGAGTCCCCAGCGGTCGTGACCGTGCCGCTCATCCTGCTGGCGATCCCGTCCATTTGCGCCGGCTGGGTGATCGGGCCGGTGCTGTTCGGCGGCTATTTCGGCAACGCCATCGTCACCGCGCCGGCGCACGACGTGCTGGCGCAGATGGGGCAGGGCTTCCACGGCATTGGCGCCATGATGACCCACGCCCTTGGCACGGCTCCGTTCTGGCTCGCTATCGGAGGCATCGCCGCCGCGGCCTATCTCTACCTCCTGCGGCCGGACCTGCCCGGGCTGATCAAGGATAAGGCGGGTGTCCTCTACACCATACTCGAGCGCAAGTACGGCTTCGACGAGGCCTACCAGTGGCTGTTCGGCGACGGCGCGGTGCGCTTCGGCACCGGGCTGTGGAAAGGGGGCGACGTGGCGGTGATCGACGGCGTCTTCGTCGACGGCTCGGCGCGCGCGGTGAACTGGTTCGCGGCGGTAATCCGCACCCTGCAGTCCGGGTTCATCTATCACTACGCCTTTGCCATGATCATCGGGATCCTGGTGTTCGTCACGGTGTTCATCGGGATCCCGCTGCTGCTTGCCCGATTGTTCGCCTGACCCGGCCATGCTCGGATTCAACCTGCTCAACCTTGCGATCTGGGTCCCGATCCTGGCCGGGGCCGCGGTGCTCGCAACCGGGTCCGACCGCAATGCCGGCGCCGCGCGCGTGATCGCGCTGGTGGGCGCCGTGCTCGGCTTTGCGGTGACGTTGCCGCTCTATGCGCGTTTCGACTCTCTGGCGGGCGGCTTCCAGTTCATCACTATCAAGCCGTGGATCGAGACCTTCAACGTCAACTACCACCTCGGCATCGATGGCGTCTCGCTGCTCCTGATACTCCTCAACAGCTTCACCACTGTGCTGATCGTGATCGCCGGCTGGGAAGTGATCCGGGAGCGCGTCGCCCAGTACATGGCGGCGTTCCTGTTCCTGTCCGGAATCATGAACGGGGTCTTCTGCGCTCTCGACGCACTGCTGTTCTACGTGTTCTTCGAGGCGACGCTGATCCCGATGTTCGTCATCATCGGCATGTGGGGCGGCCCGAACCGGGTCTACGCCGCCTTCAAGTTCTTCCTCTACACGCTGGCGGGGTCGCTGCTCTCGCTGGTCGCGCTCATCTACCTCTACAACGTGTCGGACGGCAGCTTCTCGCTGCTCGACTACTACCGGCTGCCGCTCGCCCTGGTGCCCCAGGTCTTGATCTTCATCGCGTTCATGACCTCGTTCGCGGTCAAGGTACCGATGTGGCCGGTGCACACCTGGCTGCCGGACGCGCACGTGGAGGCCCCGACCGGGGGCTCGGTCGTGCTCGCCGCCATCATGCTGAAGCTCGGCGCCTACGGCTTCATCCGGCTGTCGCTGCCGATCACGCCCGACGCGAGCCACGCGCTCGCAGGCTTCGTGATCGCCCTGTCGCTGGTCGCGGTGGTGTACATCGGGCTCGTCGCCCTGGTACAGGCCGATCTCAAGAAGCTGATTGCGTACTCCTCGATCTCGCACATGGGATTCGTCACGCTCGGCATCTTCATCTTCAATCCCCTCGGCCTCGAGGGCGCCGTGATCCAGATGATCTCGCACGGCTTCATCTCGGGGGCGCTGTTCCTGTGCGTGGGCGTGCTCTACGACCGGATGCACTCGCGCCAGATCGCCGATTACGGCGGCGTCGCTAACACCATGCCGGTGTTCGCGGCGCTGTTCATGCTGTTCGCGATGGCGAATTCGGGGCTGCCCGGCACCAGCGGCTTCGTCGGCGAGTTCATGGTGATCCTGGGCGCGGTGAGGACCAGCTTCTGGTACGCGGCGGCGGCCGCCACCACGCTCGTATTCGGCGCGGCCTACACGCTGTGGATGTACAAGCGCGTGATCTTCGGTGCGGTCGCCAACCGCCACGTCGCGGGCCTGGCGGATCTCAACGGGCGCGAATTCGTCGTGCTGGGGCTGCTCGCGCTGGCGGTGCTCGTGATGGGCGTCTGGCCCAATCCGTTCGCCGAGGTGCTGCATGCCTCGGTCAACGATCTGCTCGCGCACGTCGCCCAGAGCAAGCTGCGCTGACGGAGGAACGAGGCCGATGCATTTCATCACACCGCTCCTCCCCGCCTATCCCGAGCTGTTACTGCTCGCGATGGTGTGCGTGATCCTGGTCGGGGACCTCTTCGTGACCGACGACAGGCGCGTCGTCACCTATGCGCTGACCCAGGCGGCCCTCATCGGCTGCTTCCTCACCACTTACCTCACCGCCGCCGTGGAGCCGGTCACCACTTTCAGCGGCATGTTCGTGGACGACCTGATGGCGGACGTGCTGAAGCTCCTAACCTACCTCGGGGTCATGGTGATCCTGGTCTACTCGCGGCCCTACCTCGCGGCACGCGGCATGTTCCGCGGCGAATTCTTCGCACTCGTGATGTTCGCCACGCTGGGCATGATGGTCATGATCTCGGCGAATCACCTGTTGACGCTCTACCTCGGGTTGGAGCTTTTGACGCTGTCGCTCTACGCGATGGTGGCGCTGCAGCGCGATTCGGCGGTCGCGACCGAGGCGGCGATGAAGTACTTCGTGCTGGGCGCGCTCGCCTCGGGGATGCTTCTCTACGGCATGTCCATGCTCTACGGGGCGACCGGAACGCTCGGCATCCCCCAGCTCGCCGATACCATCCTCGGGGGCGGGGCGCGGGACGTGGTGCTGGTGTTCGCGCTCGTCTTCGTGGTCGCGGGCCTCGGCTTCAAGCTCGGCGCGGTGCCGTTCCACATGTGGGTGCCGGATGTCTATCACGGCGCGCCGACGGCGGTGACGGTGTTCATCGGGTCGGCGCCCAAGCTCGCGGCGTTCGCCTTCATCATGCGGCTGCTGGTGCAGGGGCTCGGCGCAGAGCAGCTGCTCGCGGAATGGCAGGACATGCTGATCCTGATGGCGGCGCTTTCGCTCGCGATCGGAAACGTGACCGCGATCGCCCAGACCAACCTCAAACGCATGCTCGCCTACTCGACCATCGGCCACATGGGATTCCTGCTGCTCGGGATACTCTCGGGCGACGTGGTCGGCTACGGCGCGGGCATGTTCTACGTGGTGGTCTACATGCTGATGAACCTGGGCGCCTTCGGCATGATCCTGCTGCTGTCCCGCGCGGGCTTCGAGGCGGAAAACCTCGACGACTTCAAGGGCCTGAACCAGCGCAGCCCGTGGTACGCCTTTCTCATGCTGCTCCTGATGTTTTCCATGGCGGGCGTGCCGCCGACGGTGGGGTTCTACGCCAAGCTCTCGGTGCTGCAGGCGGTGATCAGCGTCGGGGCCGGGTGGTCGATACCGCTCGCCGTGTTCGCGGTGCTGTTCTCGCTGGTCGGCGCCTATTACTACCTGCGGCTGGTCAAGCTCATGTACTTCGACGCGCCGGTAGACACCGCTCCCATCGCGCCGCGCATGGACGTCCGCGTGCTGTTGAGCCTGAACGGCCTGTTCATGCTGGTATTCGGGATCTTTCCAGAGCGGCTCATGTGGCTGTGCAGCTACTCGATTCAGGTGTCGCTGTAGTCCATGACCGGTGAACGGAACCCCCCGCAAAGGGGCGGGCGCAAGCCGGCCGATTTCACCGAGCGGAAGCTCCGTTCCCGCACCGTCTATCGCGGGCGGCTGCTACACGTGCTGGAGGACGAGGTGCGGCTCGCCGACGGCCGCACCGCGCGCCGCGAGTACGTGCGGCATCCGGGCGCGGTCATGATCGTGCCGTTCCTCGATTCCAGGACCGTGGTGCTGGTGCGCCAGTATCGCTATCCCCTGGCCCGTCATTTCTGCGAGATACCGGCCGGCAAGATCGATCCCGGCGAGAGGCCGCTGCAGACGGCGCGGCGCGAGCTGCGGGAGGAATGTGGCTACACGGCCGGGAAGTGGCGCCACCTGACGACGATACATCCCTGCATCGGCTATTCCGACGAGCGCATCGAGCTCTATCTCGCGCGCGGGCTCGTCCACGTCGGGCATGCGCCGGACGACGGCGAGCTGCTGGAGGTGGTGCCCGTGAAGCTGCCGGCGGCGCTGCGCTGGGTGCGACAGGGGAAAATCACCGACGAGAAAACCGTCATCGGCCTGCTGTGGGCCGACAAATTCTTGAAAAGCAAAGGATGAGGGATGAAGGATGAGGGATGACCCCCGCAGTGCGGAGGTCAGGTCCCCCGTCCCGCCGCGCTACATCGCGGCGGTCGTTCGCGGGCTCAAACGTGCGCAGGCACGTTTTTCGAATTCCCCGCTCACCCTTCCGCCTTCCGCCTTCCGCCTTCATCCTTCAGCGGCGGCTCGCCGCCGCGGCGTCAGGCCGCGTTGGCGTCGCGCGCGGCCGGTTCCGCCACCGCGTCCTTCTGGTCGAGCGGGATCGGCCGCTGGAACAGGTAGCCCTGCCCGAAGTGGGTGCCCATGCCGAGCAGGAGATTCAACGCCTCGGGGGTCTCCACCCATTCCGCGATCACCTGCTTGTCGAGGCCGTGGGCGATATCGTTCAGCGCCCGCACGAAGATGCGGCTGCCCTCGTCGGTTGCGAGATCGCGGATGAAGCCGCCGTCGATCTTCAGGTAGTCGACGTCGAAGCGCTTCAGGTAGTAGAAAGAGCTGAAGCCCGCGCCGAAATCGTCGAGCGCGAAGCGGCACCCCATGTCCTTCAGGCGCTTGATGAAGGTGATGGTGACGTCGATCTCCGACATCGCCGCGGTCTCCGTGATCTCGAACACCAGCTGGTTCGGATGCACGCCGCTCGAGCGCAGCAGCGAGTGGAAGCGGTGTATCCACTGCTGGTCCGAAATCGACACCCGCGACAAGTTGACGAAGTAGCGCAGCTTCCGGTCGGCCTGTCCGCTCGAGCGCAGGTAGGCAAGCAGCTTTTCCACCACCCGCATGTCGATTTCCTGGATCACGCCCATCGATTCGGCGAGTTCGATGAAGTTGCCGGGCAGGATGTAGCCACCGTCCTCGCCGCGCATGCGCACCAGCACCTCGTGGTGCACGGCCTCGTGGTCCTTCAAGCGCACCACCGGCTGCTGGAACAGGACCAGGCGGTCCTCTTCGAGCGCATCGCGCAGCTTCTTGGCCCAGTGGACCCGCTTGTGCGTGGTGCGCAGGTTCTCGGAGGCCTGGTCGAACAGCACGTGGCGGTTGCGGCCGCGATCCTTGGCCTGGTACATCGCGATGTCCACGTTCGAGAGCAGCGCGAGCGCATCGCCGCCGTGGAACGGATAGAGCGCGACGCCGGCGGAGGCCGCCAGGTTGGAGATGACCTTGTCGTCCGCGGCCTGGAAGCGGTAGTGCCGCACCGCGTCGAGCGCCTTTTCGGCAACCTCGACGGCGTCCTTGCGCAGCGCCGAGGGCAGATGGATGGCGAACTCGTCGCCGCCAAGGCGGAACAGCTCGCCGGCCAGGTTGCGCGTCACGTCGCGCAGCACGCTCCCGACCCCGACGATCAGCTGATCGCCGGTGCGGTGGCCGAAGTGGTCGTTGACGTACTTGAAATGATCGATGTCGAGAAACAGCAGCGCGCCGACGCCGCCCGACTGCAGGGCCGACTCGACCCGGCGCTGCAGGCACAGCCGGTTGGGAAGGTCGGTGAGCGAGTCGTGCAGCGCGAGGTGCTCGATGCGCTGCGTCGCGAGGTGCTCCTCGGTGATGTCGCGCGCGGTGCCGCGGATGCCAAGCATGACGCCGTTGTCGTCGAGCACTACGCGCGCGTTGATGCCGATCCAGCGGTCCTCCCCGGTATGGGTGATGAGCCGGGTCACGTGGTGCTTGATCTCGCTGTCGCGCTTCAGCGTCGCGAGGAAGCGGCGGTTCGATACGTGGGAAGCGCCGGACTCAAAATCGAAGAAGCAGCGCCCGATCAGGTCCTTGGGCGCGACACCGAAGATCGCGTTGGCGGCGGTGTTGAGATAGGTAAAGCGCCCGTACGAATCAGTGGTCCAGATGAGGTCGTGGGAAGTCTCGACCAGGTCGCGGTAGCGGTTCTCGCTCTCCAGCAGGAGCTGGATCACGCGCCGCTTCTCGGCGAGCGACTTGCGGATCGTCGCCAGCTCCTTGGTGGCCTTGTCGCTCGTCGTCGCGAGCGCGGAGCCGGCCAGGCGGTCGATCAACTCGCGGGAATAGCGCCGGTGCCCGCCATGCGTGCGGCTCGCGACCAGCACCCCCTGCTCGTCCCAACGCCGCAGCTTCTGGATCGGAATACCGAGCATCTCGGATACTTCCTGGATGCTGTATTCCGTCGACGAATCGCTCACAGCGTCCCCCCTGATGGAAACGGGCTTTTTCGCCGCGGCCTGCGGCCGCGTCCCGTTGCGCGCTGACTGTGTCATAAGTCTATCAAATCCTTCACTTATTGGCTAACTGGCGCAGCGCGCCTGAGCGCGCCTGCGCCATGTCAGGTGCCGTCCCGCGGGCATGCGCTTCCTCCTCCGGCGGCTGCGAACGACCGATGCGCCGTTCCCGCAGCCTCATGGCCTGCCACGCGAGCCCGCGCACCGATCGCTTGATTCCATCCTCGCGCAGGTCCACGCCCGGCGCGGGGTCGAGGCCGGTCGAAGCCTTGATCCCGGCCGCCGCGCGGAACAACTCGTTGTATGCGAGCTGCCGCGCAAGCTGCGTCGTCCCCAGCGCGAGATACGAGGCATGGTCCTGGATGACCGCGTCCTCGCTGCCGCAGGCGTGGTGGCGATGGCTGGACCACCGGTAGTCCGTCGGGGCTGCAACGAGGCACGCGCGGACCGGTTCCGCCTCTATTGCGCAGTAACGGGCGAGGAGTTCCCGGTCATTGTCGACCGAGGTGACTCTCGACTCGTGCTCCCGGAACGCCCCATTGCGCTGGCAGGTGTAGTTCACGTACTCCAGGTAACGATCGCCGACACAGCGCATGAGCTGCGCCACTCTGGTCTCCGAGTCCAGACTGACGAGCAACTGCACATGGTCCGGCATCAGCACGTAGGCGTGGATTGCGCACCCGTGCTGCTCCGCCGCCCCCTTCAGGCAATCGAGGTAGACAAGATAGTCCTCGTCGCCAAGGAAGCACGGCGAACCGTCGTTCCCGTGGTGAACCACGTGGCACGCCATTCCCGCCACCGTGGGTAGGTCCCGTTCGCTCATGGGTCGATCCCGGCAGGCAGCCGTCAGTGGATCTGGTGGGAGTCGTTCAGCCCGTTCTGGCGCGACACCAGGCGCTGCATGAGCTTGAGATCGCGGGAGTTGAGCTTCAGCGCGCTGTTGACCCAGATCTGCACCACGTCGAGCAGCTCCGAGAACTCGATGCGCTGGACGCGCCGGCGCACCTGCGTCAACGCCGCGAACCCGTTGCGGCTGCGGCTGCGGCGCCGGATGAGAGCCGCGACTTCGGCCTCGCCGCCGCCGCTCTCGGCCACCACGTCAACCACACCCTGTGCGGCCATCTCTTCCGCGGTGTAGATCTTGCCGCTGGTGATGATCTCCTCCGCGCCGCGCTGTCCGATGCGCCGCTCGAGGAACGAATACGCGCCCATGCCCGGGAACATGTTGAAGATGATCTCGGGAAAGCCGAAGCGGGCGTTCTTCTCCGCGATCAGCACGTCGCTCGACAACGCCGCCTCGAAGCCGCCGCCCAGGCATTCGCCCTGAACCAGGGAAATCGTGGTGAGCGGCAGGTTGTGGCCGATGTACTGGCGATAGAGCACGTCGATACAGGCCCTGCCATAGCGCAGCAGGCCCTGGCGATCGCGGGTATCGATCAGCTGCTTGAACAGATCGAGGTCGCCGCCGAGATTGAACACGCCCTGCGTGGCCGATGCGAGCACCACGTACTCGATGGGGTGCTCCTCGCCGTAGCAGTCGATGGTCCCGCCGGTGCCGGCGAGGTATTCCTGGAATGCCCGGATGTCGGCGAGCAGTGCGGGATTGAAGCACGGTCGCGGCTCGGGCGCCCAGCGCGACCACAGCGCGCGCGTTTCCTTGTCGAAATGCGCGCGCAACTGCGGCGAGAAGCTGAATTCGACGCCGCCGTTGGTGCGCGGCTGAGTGGCAGGTAGCTGACGTGCCTCTAGAACTGCGGACGGAACATGCATGTCCATGGTGGCGCTCCCTCGGAGTGAGAACCGGTTAGAAAAAACAGCTTGTGTGATCTAGATCACGCCTCGATTTAAAGGTAAGTACGCATGAGAAAGCAAATCTAACATTCTGATAGATTTTCATTTTTTGATTTAGAAACAGGGATTAACGAGTTGCCGCTGGAATGCCACCCGGCGCCCCGATTGGGCCCTTTGTCGCGTACCGCGCAACACCGGTCGGTGACCGGGCGAACCCCCCGAATTGACGCCGCGCCGCCCGCTAATTGATAATCAAGGTTAACTATAACGAGTAAGTCGTTGTGACTAGCAGGTTTTTAAGATTCGTATTCCGGGGGCTGTTTGGCATACGGGTGGTCGGGGACGCTTCCCAACTGCAGGCGGGGAGGGTGTTGATCGTCGCCAACCACGATTCCGTGCTGGACGGGGCCCTGCTGGGGCTGTTCCTGCCGGCGGGCGTCACGGTCGCGGACTCCGGCGAGGGCCTGCGGCACTGGCTGGTGCGGCTCGTGATGCGGGTCGTGCCGCATGTCGTTCTCAATCCCCAGCGACCGCTGGCGCTGAAGCGGCTGATACGGCTCGTCGAGCGCGGGCGCCCGGTCGTGGTATTTCCACAAGGCCCGGCAACTCGCACCGGGGGCCTGACCAAGATCTACGACTCCGCAGCGGTCATCGCCGCGCGTTGCAACGCGTGGATCGTCCCGGTGCACATTACGGGAACGCTCTATTCCCGGTACTCCGCGGTCGGTGGACTGTTCCCGAAGCGGCTCTTTCCCCGGGTCACGATCACGATCATGCCCGGGCGGCGCTTGCCGGCGCAGCTGCTGCTGCCCGGCAAGGCGCGGCGGCGCCGGCTGGCGGACGAGCTGCTCAAAATCATGCAGCACATGATGTTTGCTTCGCGGCCGCCGCCGACTCTGTTCCAGGCGCTGCTCGACGCCGCGGCGCTGCACGGGCGGGGCACGCTCATCCTGGAGGATACACAGCGCCACCACTCGTACCGCGATCTGATCAAGGCGAGCCTTGCTCTGGGGCGTCTGGGCGCCCGGCTCGCCGGGGAGGGGGAGATCGTCGGCGTGATGATGCCGAACCTGGCGGCGACGGTCGCGCTGCTGTTCGGCCTCGGCGCGATGCGGCGCACGCCGGCCCTCCTCAACTACACGGCCGGGCCCGACGCGCTGCGCAGCGCCTGCATCGCCGCCGGCATCAAGACGCTCGTCACCTCGCGGCGCTTCGTCGATGTCGCGCGGCTGGGAAGCTCCATCGCGGCGCTCTCGACGCTGCGCATCGCCTACCTTGAGGATCTGCGCGTGCAGTTCGGAGTGCTCGACAAGCTGTGGCTGATGGGCTGGGCGCTGTGGCGGCCGCGCGCGGCGGTGCCCCAAAGTGACCCGGATGAGACCGCGGTGGTCCTGTTCACCTCCGGCTCCGAAGCGCGCCCCAAGGGCGTCGCGCTGAGCCACCGCGCGCTGCTCGCCAACATTGCGCAGATGGGCGCGGTCATCGATTACACGCCGAACGACAAGTTCCTGAACTCGCTGCCGATGTACCATTCCTACAGCCTGACCGCGTGCACGCTGCAGCCGCTGCTCACCGGCACCCGCAGCTACCTCTACACCACGCCGCTGCATTACAAGGTGATTCCCGAGCTTGCCTACACCCGCGGCTGCACCTATGTCTTTGGCACCAGCACTTTCCTCGCGCACTACGGGCGCCAGGCCCATCCCTACGATTTCAACAAGACGCGGGTCGTGGTGTCGGGCGCGGAGAAGCTGAATCCGGAAGTGGCGAGCCTGTGGCTCACGCGCTTCGGGCTGCGCATCATGGAAGGCTACGGCGCGACCGAGTGCGCGCCGGTGCTCTCGCTCAACACGCCGTTGTCCTATAAGCCGGGCACGGTCGGGCGCATGCTCCCCGGAATCGAGCATCAGCTGGTGCCGGTGCCCGGCATCCCCCGCGGCGGCGTGCTGCACGTGCGCGGTCCCAATGTCATGCGCGGCTACTACCTCTACGAGCGCCCCGGCGAGCTGCAACCGCCGCGCTCCGAAGTGGGCGAGGGGTGGTACAACACGGGCGACGTCGTGGACATGGATGACGACGGCTATCTCACCATCCACGGCCGCGTCAAGCGCTTCGCCAAGATCGCGGGCGAGATGATCTCGCTCGAAGTCGTGGAGCGGATCGCGATCCACGCCTCGCCGGGCCAGCAGCACGCCGCGGCCCTCGAGCTCGTCTCGCAGACGGGCGAGAGCACCGTGCTCTTCACCACCGACCCGCGGCTCGACCGCATCGCGCTGCAGAAGGCCGCGCGCGAGCTCGGGGCGCAGGACCTCGCCGTCGCGCGCCGCGTCGTGCACGTGTCCTCGCTCCCGCTGCTCGGCAGCGGCAAGACGGACTACGTGAAGCTCAAGTCACTGTCCGAAATCGGGCAAGCCGCGGCTTCCCCCCGGCACTGATCCTTTCCCCCTGCATGTGCGTCGGCGCCCGGGTGTAAGATGGGCCCGTCGCCGTGCCGCGCGTGATTCTGCCGCGGCGGGCGGTGATCCCGTCTAATGGAGGACACCATGGCCAAGGGCAAGGGGAAGGGAAGCGTCTATCGTGTTACCGAGCTGGTCGGCACCAGCAGAACTTCGTGGGAGGATGCCGCGCGCAACGCCGTGGAGACCGCGTCGCACTCCCTGCGCGATCTGCGGGTCGCGGAGGTGACCAAGACCGACGTCGTCATCGAGAACGGCAAGATTGCGGCATTCCGCGTGCGCGTCAGCCTGTC
>DASWHI010000167.1:0-5916 GCA_036398235.1 Burkholderiales bacterium | reverse complement strand
ACACGATCACCGCGCACAAGTTCAATACCATCCTGCGGAGGACTCACGAGTGCGTCGAGATCGCCTGCACCGGGGTATTCCGGTGAGGGCCGCTTCGGTCACGATCCGGGTGGACCGCGCTTTCGGCCCGGCCGTGGAAGGAGAGGCGGTGGTCTCGGACGAGGGCTTCAGCCCACGCTATGATCTCGACCGCTGGAGCGGCGTCATCACCCGGCGCGGCCACAAGCTCGAGGGCGTCAACATCCGCGACAAGATCCTGTTCTTCCCGACCGCGAAGGGCGGCATCGCGGCGGGCTGGGCGTTCTACGATATCAAGGCCAAGGGCATCGCGCCGAAGGCGCTGATTTTCGGCGTCACCAACCCGGTCATGGTGCAAGGCGCGGTGTTCGCGAACCTGACGATCACGGAAGGCTGGTCGCGCGACCCGCGCGAGTGCCTGAAGAGCGGCGACATCGTGCGCGTCGACCCTGCGGCGAGAACCATCCGGGTGCTGAAGCGCGGGTGAGGCCGCAAGGCGGAACGGTGAAGGCAGAAAAAATCACGCCGCAGCCGGCCGCCACCGTGATGCTGGCGCGCGACGCGCGGCGCGGGCTGGAAGTGCTCATGCTCCAGCGGAGCCAGGCGCTCGCATTCATGCCCGGCGTGCACGTGTTTCCCGGCGGCGCGCTGGACGCGGCCGATGATTCGCCGGCGCTGCGCGCGCTGTGCGCCGGGCTGGATGATGCCGCGGCGAGCCGCGAACTCGGACTCGAGCGCGGCGGGCTCGCGCACTGGATCGCGGCGATCCGCGAGGCGTTCGAGGAGGCCGGGATACTGCTCGCATACGATGCCGCCGGCGAGATCGTGATCCCGGACGAGGCCGCAGCGGAGCGCTACCGCGCGGAGCGCCGGGCGTTCGACGACGGCCGCGGCGATTTCGCGGAATTCGTGCTCGGCGAGGGCTTGCGGCTCGCCGTGGACCGGCTGCGCTACTTCGGGCACTGGATCACCCCGGTCGGCTCGCCGCGGCGTTACGATACCCGCTTCTTTGTCGCGGTCGCGCCGGAAGGGCAGGAGGCGCGGCACGACGAGCGCGAGACCATCGCGCACGTCTGGGTGCGGCCGCGGGAGGCGCTCGAACTGTGCGCGCGGGAGGCGATCAACATGCGGCTACCGACCATCCGGACGCTCGAGCGCTTCGCGGCCTGCTCGACCGCCGCCGAGCTGATGGCGGAAATCGACTCGGCGAGCGAGGTGCGGGCGCTGCTTCCACGGTTCACGCGGGACGGGAGGAGCTTGCTCCCGGGCGAACCCGGCTACGATGAAGCGTAAAGAAATCGTTCCGGGCAAGGTCGTGCAGCTGAACGGCCTCATCCGGCGCGTGACCGCGCCGAACCCGGGCATGATGACCGGTCCCGGGACCAACACCTATGTCATCGGCACCGGCCGGCTCGCGCTGATCGACCCGGGTCCGGAGAGCGCGGTGCACCTGTCGGCCATGCTCGAGGTGGCGGGCAAGCAGCTGAAGTGGATCCTGTGCACGCACACCCACCTCGATCACTCGCCGGGCGCGCGGGCGCTCAAGGCGGCAACCGGGGCCGAAGTGCTGGGGTTCGGCACGGTGCCCGATGACGGCAGGCAGGACGCTGCGTTCGCGCCGGACCGCGCGCTGCGCGACGGCGACACGCTGGACTGCGGCGAGTTTCGGCTGCGCGCGGTGCACACGCCCGGGCACGCCTCGAACCACCTGTGCTATCTCCTGGAGCAACAGAAGCTGCTTTTCACCGGCGACCACATCATGCAGGGCTCGACAGTGGTGATTTCTCCGCCGGATGGAGAGATGGCGACCTACCTGGATTCGCTCGAGCGGCTGCTCGCGCTCGATCTCGCCGCAATCGCGCCGGGGCACGGCCACGTGATCGAGAGGCCGCACGAGGAGGTGCGGCGCCTGATCGCGCACCGCATGAAGCGCGAGCAGAAGGTGCTCGACGCATTCCAGCGCGCCAATCCCGCGACCCTCGATGAGCTGCTGCCGTTCGTGTACGACGACGTGCCCCAGGGGGTGCATCCCGTTGCGCGGCGCTCGCTGCACGCGCACCTCATCAAGCTCGCGCGCGAAGGACGGGTCGCGGAACGGGACGGGAACTGGCAGTTGCGGTGAAAAGAAAAATGGGGTCAGAGTAACTTTTCTGGCTTGCCGATTGGTTAACTTACGCAGAAAAGTTACTCTGACCCCATTTTTCCGTATGCCGGCCAACCTCAGCCCCGAGTACAAGTCCGCCGAGGCCGCCTTCCGCAAGGCGCGCGAGCCGCGCGAGCGGCTCGACTGCCTGCGCGAAATGCTGCGCACCATTCCCAAGCACAAGGGCACCGACCACCTGCAGGCGGACATCAAGAGCCGCATCAAGGAGCTGTCCGAGGAACTCGAGGCGCCGAAGAAGGGCGGCGCCGCGCGCAGCGGGCCGCCGCTCGTCATCAGGCCCCAGGGCGCGGCGCAGCTCGCATTGATCGGCCCGCCCAATGCCGGGAAATCCGCGCTCCACGCGCGCCTGACCGGCTCCCACGCCCAGGTCGCGCCGTACCCGTTCACGACCCAGTTCCCGGAGCCGGGAATGATGCCGCACGACGACGTGCACTTCGAGCTCGTGGACTTGCCGGCGGTGTCTCCCGAGCACCCGGTGCCGTGGCTCGCCGGCGCGCTGCAGACTGCGGACGCGTGCCTGCTGGTGCTCGACCTCAGCGAGCCGGCGTGCGTCGAGCAGGTCCAGGCGCTGCATGCCATCCTGCGCGCCAAGCGCGTCACGCTCTCCGAGCGCTGGCCCGCAGACGCGAAGGCGCCCGCAACCGCGGATGCGGACGAGGATCCCTTCGCCATCAAGCTGCCGACGCTGATGCTCGCCAACAAGGCCGACCTCGTGGCCGACGAGGACGCGGAAGTGCAAGTCTTTCGCGAATTGACGGGACTCTCGTATCCGGCACTCGCGGTATCGGCGGAGACGGGGCAGGGGCTGCCGGAAATCGGAGGCTGGCTGTTCGGCCACCTCGGCATCGTGCGCGTCTACACCAAGACTCCCGGAAAGCCGGCGGAGAAGGAGCGGCCGTTTACCCTGCGCCGCGGGCAGACGATAGAGGACGTTGCGCGGCTCGTGCACAAGGATCTCGCGCACTCGCTCAAGTACGCGCGCGTCTGGAGCCGCACCGGCATGCCGGGCCAGCACGTCGGCCGCGAGCACCCCGTCGCCGACGGCGACGTGGTCGAGCTTCACACCTGAAATCCCCCGGCGTTCGGCGGGCCGCCTTGCGCGCCTCATGCCTGCCCCCTTTGACAAAGGGGGCGACGAGCGGCCGCAGTGCTGCGAGCGGAGGATGCTTGCCCCCTTTGACAAAGGGGGCGACGAGCGGCCGCAGTGCTGCGAGCGGGGGATTCAGGCAGTTTGCAGTTGCTTGGCGCGCTTGCCTGCTAACAGCGCAAGCAGCTGCCTGACGGTATGGCGCTCGATGTTCAGGACGGTTTCGGCGATCGCGTCCACCGGCAATTGCGGGTTGATGCCGCGGAACTTCTCGATTACGCCGCGCTCCCCGACGGGGTTGGCGTCCGAGCCGAGCGGATCGAGCACGTCCACCCGCTGCCAGCTTCCCTGGTCGTCCTGCGCGGCGACCCACGCTGCGAAGCGCTCGGGGTAGAGCTTGTCGAGGGCGGGATCGTGCTCGAGCTCGAGCTTTTCCGCCAGCGCGGTGATGGCCGGATCAGAAAGCTTGGCGTCGGAGAATTGCGGCGGCAGCACCTGGCCCTCGAGCAGCGCGGCGGCGACAACGTAGCGCAGGCTCATCTGGGCGTTCAACGCACTGGTCGGGAAATACTTGAAGCCGCACTGGACGTCCACCACTTTCGCGAGTCCGACGCGCACGCGGCGCTTCGCATTCCACGGCGTGCCGAGGCGGCGGCGCAGCTCGAAGGCCGCGTCCACATAGGAGTGCGTGCTGCCGCAGCAGGAATAGGGCTTGATGCGATTGGTGTCGAGGCGGTAGACCTTGCCGAGGTCGGCTGTGAGCGGCGCCGGGTCAGAGGCGTCGGAGTACGCCTTCAGCACGCCGCCGTCGTGGAATTCATAGATCTGGGTCGGCCCGGTGAAGCCCAGCGCGGCGAGCTCCGCGGCGAGGACGCCGGAGTACGCCGCCCGGCCGGCGTGGAAGCGCTTGCTCATGGTTCCGTCGGCGTTGAACGCCCACACTCCGGAGCCTTGCGTGCCGGCAAGTCCCAGCGCCCAGGCCGTCTGCTCGTCGTTCAGTCCCAGCAGCACGGCGCACGCTGCAGCGGCGCCGAACGGGCCGCAGATGCCGGTAATGTGCCAGCCGCGAAGGCGCGTCGCGGACGGATGCATGGCGAGACTCGAGCGGATCATCACCTCGTAACCGGCGGCGATCGCGGTCACCAGGCGCTCTCCACTCGCATCGAGCTTCTCCGCCATCGCCAAAGCGGCGGGTATGACGACCGCGCCGGCGTGCAGCTTGGCATTGTGGTAGTCGTCGAGCTCGAAGCCATGCGCGGCAACGCCGTTGACGAGCGCCGCATCGGCCGCGCGCAAGGAGGGCGCGCTCTCGCCCCAGACGGTGGCCTCGCCTCGCGCAGGTGCGCCGGCGCGCGCCCATTGCAGGATCATCCGCGCCCACGGCGTCGCGTGGCCGTAGACGCCGCAGCCGAGCGTGTCGAGGAGCGCTACGCGCACGGTTTCTTTCGTGCGCGGCGGCAGGTCGGAGTAACGCAGGTGCGCGATCCAGCGGGCAACTTCCCGGGTGGGGGCGGAAATCTCGTTGCGCGGGGAGTTCATGATATGGTCCCTTACGGTGGCGTCGGGACAAATGTTGCGCGTATTCTAGCAGCATGGACTATGACGTGATCGTGGTGGGCGGAGGCAACGCGGCGTTCTCCGCCGCCGTGTCCGCCCGGGACAACGGGGCGAAGCGGGTGCTGGTCCTCGAGAAGGCGCCCCGGGAAAAGCGCGGCGGCAACACGCACTTCTCGGGTGCGGTGTTTCGGTTCATCTACAACGATGTCTCCGAGCTCGACCGCTTCGTGCCCAACGCGGAACGGGACTATCCCGGGTTCCACAAGGGCGTGCAGCCGTACCCGGTCGACGTGTTTCGCGACGATCTCATGCGCGTGACGCAGGGAAGAAGCGATCCCGAGCTCGCGGCGCTCCTCATCGAGAACTCGTACGACACGATGTGCTGGCTGCAGGACACGGGCAAGCACCACTTCGAGCTTGCCGTGTCGGTCATGGGCGTGCGCGTGGGCAACGAGGTGAAATGGCCGCGCGGTGCCATGATCCGCACCGGGCACGAAGGCGTCGGGCTTTCGAAGACGTGGTTCGAGACCGGCGAGAAGATGGGCATCGAGGTCCGCTACGACACCGGCGCGCAGCGGCTCACCCAGGCCGAAAGCGGACGCGTGACCGGTGTCGTCGCACGCGGGCCGGACGGCTTCATCACCCTCGGCGCGAAGGCGGTAGTGCTCGCCTGCGGCGGCTTCGAGACCAACCCGGAGTGGCGGCTACGCTACCTCGGCGCGCCGTGGGACCACGCCAAGGTGCGCGGCTCCAATTTCAATTACGGCGATGGATTGAAGATGGCGCTCGATATCGGCGCCATGCCGTGGGGACACTGGAGCGGCTGCCACGCCACGCCGATCGTCGCCACTGCGGCGGATTACGGCGTGCAGAACCTGACCGACAAGACCAATCGCCTGTCCTATTTCCTCGGCGTCATGTTGAACGTCGAGGGCAGGCGCTGGGTGGACGAGGGCGCCGACTTAAACTCATTTACGTACGCCCAGTACGGCGGCATGATCCTCAAGCAGCCGCAAAGCCTCGTCTACCAGATCTTCGACAGCAAGGTGGTGAAGCTGCTCGAGCCGCGCTACTCAACGAGCGAGCCGTT
>DASWHI010000166.1:0-2957 GCA_036398235.1 Burkholderiales bacterium | reverse complement strand
TCAATGTCGTCATGCCGCCTTTTTCTTTGAAAGGACCTCGGGGATGAGGCCGGTATGCACGCGCCCGGCGCGAAACGGCTCCGAGCGCAGCACCGCCAGCACCGCGGGGATGTTGTGCTTGATCCCCTGGATCTCAAACGCTGCCAGCGCCTCGATCAGGCCATCCACCGCCCGCTCTCGCGTTTCGGCGCGGACGATCACCTTGGCGAGCATCGGGTCGTAGTGGATCGTGACGTCGCGGCCCTCGGCATAGCCGGTCTCGATGCGGACGCGTGCATCCTGCGGCGGCCGGAACACCTTCAATTTTCCCGGCGAAGGAAAGAAGTTCCTCGGGTCCTCGGCGTAAACCCGCGCCTGGATCGCATGTCCCTTCATCTCGATGCGCGCGGGCAGGATATCGGACAGCGGGTCGCCGGCCGCCGAGCGGATCTGCGCCTGCACGAGGTCGACCCCCGTCACTTCCTCGGTCACGCCGTGCTCCACCTGCAGCCGCGTGTTCATCTCGAGGAAGCTGAACGAGCCGTCCCCGCCCATCAGCATCTCCACCGTGCCGATGTTGTCATATCCCATGGTGTGCAGGATCCGGGCGACTTGCCCCGCGACCGCGCCGGCCTGCTCGCGCGTGATGTCGGGAGCAGGCGCTTCCTCGATCACCTTCTGGTTGCGCCGCTGCGTCGAGCAGTCGCGCTCGAAGAGATGCGCCGCGTTGCCGTGCAAGTCGCCCAGCACCTGGAACTCGACGTGGCGCGGACGTTCGATCAGGCGCTCGAGGTAGACCTCGGCGTTGCCGAATCCGCGGTCGGCCATGGAGCGAGAGCGCTCGACCGCCGCGATGAGCTCTCCCTCGTCCTGCGCCGGCAGCATGCCGATCCCGCCGCCGCCGCCCGCGGGCTTGACCAGCACCGGGAACCCGATCGCGCGCGCGGCGGCGAGCGTGGTGACGGGGTCCGCGGAAAGCACGCCGGAACCCCTCGCCATCGGCATCCCGTGCTCCGCCGCCAGCTCGCGCGCGCGCGTCTTGTGACCCATCGCCTCGATCCAGCGCGGCGATGGGCCGATGAAGCGCACGCCGGCTTCCGTCACCCGCCGGGCGAATCCCGCGTTCTCGGAAAGAAAACCGTAGCCGGGATGCAGCCCGTCCGCGTGCGATTTGCGCAGCACCTCGATCAAGGCGTCCTGGTTGAGATAGCTCTCGCGCGCTGGCGCCGGCCCGATGGCGTGGGCCTCGCCCGCCATGTCCAGGTAGGGCGCGCCGGCGTCGGCCTCGGAATAGACCGCGACCGAGCGGATGCCCATCGCATCGAGCGCCCGCAGCACGCGCGCAGCCACCGCCCCACGATTGGCCACGACAACCTTGTTGAACATGAACTCAGTAAGAAGTTGGCCAGGCGCGCATCAAGTGCTGGCCCACGCCCTTCGTCGGGCGCGGCCGGTAGACCTCGAGCATGCGGATCAGGTGGTCGCGCGTCTCCTCCGGCCGGATCACGGCCTGCGCGGCATAGACCTCGGCGAGACCCCAGACGTCGGCATCCTTCTGGATCTCACGGAACTTCTCGTCGAAACCCGCCTCGCCCGCGCCGACGCCGTGCACGATCCTGGTTGCGAACTCGGGGCTCATGAAGCTCACCTCCGCCGTCGGCCACGCCGCGACGTCGTCGGAATGGCGCCCGCCGCCCATGCAGACGTAGGCACGGCCGTAGCTCTTGCGGATGATGACCGAGAGCCGCGGCACGGTCACGAGCGTCATCGCGTTCATGAAGTTCATGATCTTACCCGGGGCGCCCGCGCGCTCGGCCTCGGTCCCGATCTGGAAGCCGGGCGTGTCCACCAGCAGCACGATCGGAACGTTGAACGAGTCGCACAGCACGAGGAAATCCACGATCTTGCGGCAGGCGTCGGCGTCGAGCGCACCGCCGCGGTGCAGGGGATTGTTGGCGACGATGCCGACGCTCCGACCGCCCAGCCGCGCGAGGCCCGTGACCGCGCTCTTGCCGAAGCGCGGCTTCAGCTCGAACAGTGTGTCGCGGTCCACGACCGCGCGGATGACGCGCTTCATGTCGTAGACCTGGGTGCGGCTCTCGGGCAGTACCGAGAATACCTTGTCCATGTCCGCGCCCGATCCGGCCGGCACCGGCGCCTCGGGCGGCGCTTCCATGCAATGGCTCGGCAGGTAGGACAGGAAGCGCTTGATGGCGTCGAAGACTTCCACCTCCTTATCCACCACCTGGTCCACGAGGCCCGTCACATCGGCATGCAGCCGCCAGCCCCCCAGCGCCTCGGCATCCACCTTCTCGCCCAACGCCATCGACACCAGGCGCGGGCTCGACACCGCCACGACGGCGCCTTTCTGCATCACGGAGAAATCGGCCTGGCAGGTGAGCCAGGTCGAGGAGCCGAAGGAGGGCCCCAGCGCGGCGGCGCACATCGGGGTCTCGCGCATGCGGCGGAACTGCGTGATGTCGTTGCCCAGCAGCAGCCCCATGCCGCGCGAGCCCATGGCGTCGGGCAGCCGCGCGCCGGTCGATTCCCCGATCACCACCAGCGGCATCCCGCGCTCGGTGGCGGCACGCTTCATGTGCGCGATCTTCTTGCTGTTGGTGGCGCTGGTGGAGGCGCCCTTTACCGTGAAATCGTTGACGACGATGCAGACATCGCGGCCGTTGATCTTCGCGTAGCCCGCGAGCTTGCCGTCGGTCTGCGTCTCGTCGACCTGATCGGGATAGACGCCGGAGGCGCCGAACAGCCCGGATTCGATGAAGCTGCCCTTGTCCGCCAGGTAGGCGATGCGCTCGCGCGCGTTCCACACGCCCGCTGCGGTGCGCTTGGCGTACTTCTCCGCGCCCCCGCCCGCGAGCGCTTTCGCGCGCCGCGCTTCGTACTCCGCCAGCAATGCCTCGAATGCCATGTTCCGTTCCTCAACTAGCCCAAAAAAGTCGCGTCACTCCCGCGCAGGCGGG
>DASWHI010000165.1:0-7767 GCA_036398235.1 Burkholderiales bacterium | reverse complement strand
GTGCGCGCCGGGTAGTCACCTTCCTTGAAGTATTCGCGGTAGATGCGGTTCATCTCGTCCCAGTCCGACTTGCGCACCAGGATGACGTTGACCTTCACCACCTTGTGGAGACCGCTGCCCGCCGCCGCGAGCACCGCCTGGATGTTCTTCATCACCTGGTGCATCTGCGCCGGAAAGTCGCCCTTCGCGATCTGGCGGTCGCCGTAGAAGGCGGGCGTGCCCGAGACGAACACGAGGTTGCCGGTCTTCACCGCGGGCGACAGCGGCGCTTTGGGCGGGGTGCCGGACTTGGGATGAACGATGACTCGGGCCATGACTTTCCTCCTTATGTTGGTGCGGGCACTTTACGCCGGCCGCTCGGCCAGCGCCTTCAGCCGCGCCGTGCTGTCGCGCCCCGGGTGCACCGCGCCGCAGCGGCGAGTGGCGCAGGTGCGGCGGCAGCAGGTAGGTGTCGCCTTCCCTGAGATCGACACGCGAATAGCTGCCCGCCTCCCAGATCAGCAGGTGCGCGTTGCCTTTCATCTGGAAGAAGTACTCCTCGTGCGGATCGTCGTGAAAGTCGGTGCGCTGGTTGGGACCGCCGACCACGGTCACGATGAAATCGGTGTTCTTCCACAGCTGCTGGTTGCCGACGGGGGGCTTCAAGAGGTGCGCGCTCGCCTCGATCCACCGCGGGAAATTGAACGGCTTCGAGTACGGCGGCGGGGGGTCGTGCGGTCGCATCTTCAGTTGCCCTCCGCGGACTTCGGCGCGGCGGCGGGGTTCCACTGGCCGCGGCGCATGCGCGAGATCTTGACCGCCCGGAAGAGACCGGCCTTGCGGAACGGCTCGTCCCGCGAGAAGGCCTCGGCCGCCGCGAGGTCGGGCACGTTGATGACGAGGACGCTCCCGGTCCGCGTCGTCCCGTCTTCGGCGAGCAGCGCCCCGCCGAGGACGAGAATGTGCTTGTGCTTCTCGAGGTACGCGAAATGGGCCTCCCGGTTCGCCGCCCTCATCGCGGCGCCGTCGGGACGGTCTTCCTGGTAGATGATGTAGAGCATTTCTGCCTTCTGTCCTCGGCTCCCTACCTTAGATCTTCCACCCCAGCCACTCGCAGACCCCGCGACCCATCACCCACTCGAGGTCCTGGCCCTTCAACCACGGCAGCTCCTCGGTGAAGAGCGTGACGCCCTGCTTGTAGGTGCACGGCAGGCGCGAGAGATCGGTGCCCCAGAACGTGCGCTTCGGGCCGAAAGCGTCGCAAGCCTTGCGGATGTACTGATGAAGGTTGCGGAAGGGATACTTCTGGGTCGAAAAGAAAGGGAAGCAGCTCACCTTGGTCGCGACGTTGGAGTGTTTCGCCAGCGCGAGCAGCTTGTCGAAATCCGTAAACGCTTCGTCGTCCTTGCCATCCACCAGGCCCGAGTGATCCATCACGAGCTTGAGACCGGGATGACGCGCTGCAATTCTCTCGACGAGATGCAGGTGCCGGTGGGGAACCAGCATGTACACCGGAACGCCGTGCTTCTCCGCCTCGGTCCACAGCCAGTCCGCCTTGCCCCCGGTCAGAAGCTCCAGCAGCGGCGAGCGGTGAAAGACGAAGCGCAGACCGAGCATGCCGCGCTGCTTCCGCCATCCGGCAATTTTTCCACGCGATTCCGGCGCTTCCGGATCGATGCGTCCCATCACCGCGAAGCGCTCCGGGTGGGCCTGCGCGGCGGCGAGCGCGAGATCGTTGCGATCCCCCTCCCACGACGGTGGCACGATCACGACGCGCGAGACGCCCGCGGCGCTCATCTCGCGCAGCAGCTCGTCGCTTCCGAGCGGCACGTCGCGCTGGGCCTTGCCTGTGCGGTTCTTCGGCCACGGCCGCTCCGGGGTGTCGGCGCCCCAGATGTGCACCTGCGAGTCGACAACCATCATCTTGGCAAGGGCATGGGCTTCGCTTCTGCGAGCGCAATCCAGCCCCGGATGATGCGGTAGAGCACCCAGAAGCCGACGACAAGGAGTAGCAGAAATGCAAACGGGATGCCGATGACGGTCAGGATCAGCGCGCCGGCCAGGATGACCCACAGGAGCGCGTACCAGAAGGTGCGGATCTGCCAGCCGAAGTGCGAATCGAGCCAGGTGCCGCGCGCGTCGCCGCGCTTCACGTAGTTGATGATCACGGCGATGATGGACGGCCAGCCGGTCAGGAACGCGGTGACGATGAACGCCGCGCTCAGCACGCCCATGAGCGCGCTAAAACCATGCAGGGCGTAGAGCACGTGCGCCAGCGTCACCATCCCTTCCGAAGGCGGACTTGCCGGAGCCTGAGGCAATTGGGCTTCCATCGCGGTATTCTTGGCTTCTGTGGCGATCATATCAATTTGGTTACCCGGTGACGAGGCGGGGACCGGCATCAGCCGTCACGATTCAACGTGAAGACTCGCCCCCGTGCTCTCGTCATCGGCGGCTCGATCGGCGGGCTGTTCGCGGCCCATTGGCTGCGCGCCGTCGGCTGGGACGTCACCGTCTTCGAGCGCGTCGGCGACGACCTTGCCAGCCGCGGCGCCGGCATCGGTACCCACGAAGAGCTGCGCGCGGTGATGCGGCGCCTCGGGCTGACGGTGGACGAGACCATCGGCGTCTGGGTGCACACGCGCATCTGTCTCGATCGCGGGGGCCGCGTTACCCATCAACTCGCCACCTCGCAGCTCCAGAGCTCCTGGGCGCGGGTATACCGCCTGCTCAAGGACGCGTTCCCGGCGGCGGACTACCGCTTCGGGATGGCGCTCGAGCAAATCGAGCAGGACGCCGGCGGGGTGACCGCGATCTTCGCCGATGGCTCGCGCGCGCGCGGCGACCTGCTCGTCGGGGCCGACGGCGTGCGCTCGACAGTGCGCGAGCGGATCCTGCCCGCAGCGCAGCCCCGCTACGCCGGCTACGTCGCCTGGCGCGGACTGGTCGACGAGGCGTCGTTCTCGCCGGTTGCTCACGAAGAGCTGTTCGAGCGCTACACGATGTGCCTTCCGGAGGGGGAGATGATGCTGTGCTACCCCGTCCCGGGACGGGACAACGACACCCGCCCGGGACGCCGTTGCTACAACCATATCTGGTACCGCCCGACCGACGGCCGCGAGACGCTGCCGCGGCTGTGCACCGACGCGAGCGGGCATTGCCACGGCACCTCCATCCCCCCGCCGCTGATCCGCCCCGAAGTCACGGCGCGAATCAAGGCCGACGCGCGGGAGCTGCTCGCGCCCCAGATCGCCGCGGTCGTGGAGCGGACCGACGCGCTCTTTTTCCAGACGGTCTTCGACCTCGAGTCGCCGCGGATGGCGCTGGGGCGGGTGGCGCTGCTCGGGGACGCCGCGTTCGTCGCCCGGCCGCATGTGGGCGCCGGGGTGACGAAGGCCGCGCTCGACGCCGAATGCCTCGCACGCGCGATCCAGGAGGCCGATGGCAACCTCGACACCGCGCTATCCCGTTACGACCGCGAGCGGACGCTGTTCGGTTCCCGCATCGTGGCCCGCGCCCGGAGGCTGGGCGCTTATATCGAGGCGCAGCTGAAACCGCCTTCCGAGCGCACCGAGGCCGAACGCCAGCCGCCGCCGGAATTCCTGATGCGCGAGATCGGCACCATCAACCTCGACCTCAAGGCGCTCACGGCGTGAGCGCCCCGACGACCGGTGGCCGCGCTCACACCGTCGCCACCGGCGTCACGGGCGAGCCGGCGGCGCCGGGCAGCCGCAGCGGCGGCGCGGTCAGCAGGAAACTGCTGCGGCGGTTCTGCCGCAGCCACGCGGCGAGCTCCGTCAAGTACCACAGCTCGCCGAGATGTATCCCCAGCTTGAACAGGCAGTGCTCGTGCAGCGGCAGGGCCGGCCCGTGGTGGGGCAGCCGCGGGTCCGCGCCGAGCGTGGAAGAGCGCTCCACGGCCAGATTGTCGCTGGCGATCGCCGCGAGCCCGCTGTCGGCGACCCATTCGAGCAGCCGCTTGTCGTAGCCGTCCAGCACCGCGCATGCGCGCCGGATCGAGGGATCGAGCCTGCCGTCGGCGTCGCGGATCAGCTGGCCGAGGCCGGTGTGTACGCAGACGATGTCGCCCTTCTGCACCCGCACGCCGTCCACTTTCATGATCATCTCCAGGCGGTCGTAGCCGACCTCGACGCGCTCATCGCCCAGGTGGTGGCGCAGGTCGATCATCACCCCGCGCCCCTGCACGCCGGTCTCCGCCATGCCCTGGATGCCGAGCGCGACCGCGCCGAGCTCGCCCTGCGTCCCGCGGCCGGCGGCGTCGACGATCCGGTAGCCGTTGTAGAAGACCTTTTCGGGGACGTTGTCGCCGTCGGCGTCGAACAGCGATCCCTTGTGGGGAAAACCGTCCCAGTGCGTCGAGTACTGGGTGTAGAGCATGACCGCCTCGTCGGAGCCGACGTCGGTGAAGCGCGGGTCGAACCTGTCGAAGCCGAGATTGAAATAGACCAGGCCGTCGCGCATGACCGGGTGGAACACCGGCGCGTAGCGGTTCGGATTGAGCACGTTGCCGCCCGGGCGGTCGAGGGGATGGCTCAGGCAGAAGGCGCGCCCGGTCTTCACCTCCTTCAGGGCGCGCAGCCGGCGCTCCTCGTTGAGGAGATTCATGCGGCCGAGCGCGTCGTCATCCCCGAACTCGCCCCAGTTCGATCCTTGCGGGCGGTTCTTCCACCGCTTCGCCATGATCAGCGCCCCCGGAACACCGGCTTGCGCTTCTCCATGAACGCCTTCTGCCCCTCCTTGTAATCCTCGCTCGCGAAGCAGTCGTCCACCATCTTCTGGCAGGCCGCGAGGTCGCGCTCAGCGGGATCCTTGTGAAGCTCGATGAGCGAGCGCTTCACGGCGGCGATGGTGAGCGGCGCGTTGCCGGTGAGCGTGGCGGCGTAGTCCATGACGTTTTTTTCCAGCTCCGCAACCGGCAGCACGCGGTTCACCAGCCCCATCTGCAGCGCTTCCTGCGAGTTGAACTGGCGTCCGGTATAGAAAATTTCCGCGGTGAACGACGGCCCGACCAGCTCCGCCAGCCGCCTGATCCCGGAGAAGCGGTAGCCCACGCCGAGCTTGGCCGCCGGAATGCCGAAGCGCGAATCGTCCGCGGCGATACGCAAATCGCAGCCGACCGCGATGCCGAGGCCTCCCCCCATGCAGTAGCCGCGGATCATCGCGATGACGGGCTTGGGGCATTCGCGGATCGCCCGGTTGCAGCGCTCGGAGATCGCCTCGGCCGCCCGCACCTGCTCCGGATTCGAGCGCCGGTCCTTGAACTGCGAGATGTCCGCGCCGGAGATGAACGCCTTGTCGCCCGCGCCTTTCAGGATCACGACGCGCACGTCGGGATCCTTCGCGTAGCCCTCCATCGCCACGGCCGTCGCTTCGTACATCTCGAGCGACATCGCGTTGCGCTTTTCCGGGTTGTTGAAAATGACCCAGCCAATTGCGCCGTCCTTGCGCGCGACCAGCTTCTCGGTGCTCATCGGAGTATCCATGCGATTTCTCTTCAGAAGTAAGCCTGGCCAGGCTTGACGGGTGGAACCCACTCGCACCTGCCCCACGGCCCGTCGCTCCGTAGGCAGCCTAGCCGCCGCGCGTGGCGCGCCACTCGCCCGTCCTGTTGCGCGCCTTTACGGTGCCCATGATGCCGTCGGCGCCGACGCGTCCCTGGTATTCGGCGTCGCCGGCCTTGAAGCTGACCTGGTCTCCGGTCACGCGCCCCTTGACCGGGGTCGCCTTCCCGTTCGCTGTGAGCGTCCCGGTGATCATCTGGAAGCGCTGCTCGATCGTGAGCTCGCCCGTCCCGAGCCGCCAGGTGCCGCCGACCTTCACGGGCACGATCCAGAGGTAGACATCACAGTACGACGTGCACCCCTCCCCCACGCTCACCGTCGCCATGCCGTCGGCCACCCATTCCGACATGTCGAAGGAATTGGACACGATGCGGGTCCCGGGCCTGAGGCCGAGCAGCTTCGGGCGCAGCTTGAGATTGATCTCCTCGAGCAGGAACAGCGTGATCACGGTCGCTTGCGAGAGATCGGCTTCGAAGAGGTCGCCCTGGACGAACTGGGCGCGCGCGCCGACGCGCGCTTTCTGCGCCATGCGCTGGGAGTACTCGACGAGCTGCGGGTTGTGCTCCACGCCGAGCGCCTGCGCGCCGCGCCGGGCGGCGGCGATGACGGTCCGGCCGTCCCCCGAGCCGAGGTCCACCAGGAAATCCTTCACGGTGAGCTGCGCGACGTCGAGCATGCGCCGGACCACCACGTCCTCGCTCGGCAGCCATATCACGTCCTTGCCGATCTCCCCCGGCAGCGGCACATACGGCGGTTCCCCTGACCGTGCCGGGCCGCCAGCGACCAGTGCGGCGACGAACAGCGCGGCGAACAACGCATGCAGCCGGGATTGGCGGGTCATGGCCGCCCTCTTGCCTGATTCTTCATACTTCCGCCTTCAGCCTTCAGGACGCGGTCTAGCCGCCGCGCGTGGCGCTCCAATCGCCGGTGCCGCCGACGGACTTGACGGTGCCCTTGATGCCGTCGGCGGAAACGCGCCCCCGGTACTCGGCGTCGCCGGCCTTGAACCTGATCTGGTTGCCGCTCAGGCGCCCCTTGATGGGGGTCGATTTGCCGGCCGCCTTGAGCGTGCCCGTGATCATCTGGAAGCTCTGCTTGATCGTGAGCTCGCCTTCCGGCAGCTTCCACGCGCCTCCCACTTTCGCCGGTACGATCCAGAGGAAGGCCGTGCAATAGGACTGGCAGCCTTCCGCCTCGGTCGCCTGCACGCTGCGGTCGTGCTGCCACTCCCCCATGGTGAAGGAATTGGACACGATGCGGGTGCCCGGCTTCAGGTTGAGGATCTTCGGGCGGAGCTTCAGGTTGATGTCGGGGAGCAGGAACATCGTGATCACGGTCGCCTGTGAAAAATCGGTCGCGAAGAGATCGGCCTTCCTGAACATCGCCCTCTCCGTGACGCCCTCGTTCGCCGCGTTGCGCTGCGACAGCGCGACCATGTCCGGGTTGTACTCGATGCCGAGGGCGCGGGCGCCGCGCTTGGCGGCGGTGATGACGGTGCGCCCGTCGCCGGAGCCGAGGTCGATCACGTAGTCCGCCGGCGTGACCTTGGCGATGTCGAGCATCTTGTCCACCAGCGACTGGGGAGTGGGCACCCAGACCACGTCCTTGCCGGACTGGCCGACCTCCGGCTGGTAGTCCTGGCTCGCCGGCTTGTCCTGGGCGAGAACGGCGGTGGCTGCAAGAGACAGAAACAGCGTCAAAAAAGTACGACGCAAAAAGCGCGAAGCGATCATGCTTGTTCTCCGAGGTGGGGATGGACCGAAACGGTATCAGGGAATCGGCTGCCGGGGCGCCATGATACCAAACGGTAAGGATGTCAGGCGGCTTCGCCCTCGGCGATGAACTGCAGCCGGGCGAGGTGCGCGTAGAGGCCGTCGGCGCGCAGGAGATCCTCGTGGGTGCCGGCCGCGTGGATGCGCCCGCGGTCGAGCACGATGATACGATCGGCGTGGCGCACGGTCGCCAGGCGGTGCGCGATGACGAGCGTCGTGCGCCCGCGCGCCAGGCGCTCGAGCGCCTGCGCCACCTGCCGCTCGCTCTCGGCGTCGAGGGAGCTCGTCGCCTCGTCGAGCAGCAGCACCGGCCGGTCGGCGAGGATGGCGCGCGCGATCGAGATGCGCTGGCGCTGGCCGCCCGAGAGCTTCACGCCGCGCTCGCCGAGGTCGGTGTCGAAGCCCTGCGGCATGCGCTCGATGAATTCCAGCGC
>DASWHI010000164.1:0-6973 GCA_036398235.1 Burkholderiales bacterium | reverse complement strand
ACCGCCGAATGGTACCGGCTCGAAATCCACATGTGCCTGCCGTCGGGGGACAACTGCCCCATGTCCGGGCTGCCGCCGGTCTTCCACTTGGCGGTCACCTTGCGGCTCGCGATGTCGATCACCGAGATGGAGCCCTCGTCCCGGTTGCTCGCATAGAGGCTTTTCTCGTCGTGGCTCAGCAGGATGCCGTGCGTGCCGCGGCCCGTCGGGATGAACTCGATCATCTTCCAGGCGTCGGGGTCCACGACGAATACGCCGTGAACGCCCTGATCGGCAATGAACATGAGATTCTGGCGTGGCGGTCGTACCACGTCGACGGGCAGCTTGCCGAGCGCCATGTCGGCCACCACCTCGAGCTTTTTCAGGTCCACCTTGACGATGCGGCCCGCCCATTCGCAGCTCGCGACCAGATAGCTGCCGTCGCGGCTGAACGCCAGGTGGTCGACGCCGGGCCATTCCACGGGAACGCTCTTGATCAATTTCCAGGTCCGGAGATCGCGGAAGTCGATGCGCTTGTGGCGCTCGGCCACGACGACCGCCATCTTCCCGTCTGGCGTGAAGTAGAGGTTGTACGGATCCTCGACGCGAATCTCCCCGCTCACCTGGCCCGTCATCGGGTCGATCACGGTCAGCGAGTTTCCCCCCGTGTTGGTGACGTAGAGTTTCGTCAGGTCCCACGACGGCGTGACGTGGTGGGGGAAGCGGCCGACGTTGTGGGTCGCGATGATCTTGAACGTCTTCGGGTCAATGACGTGCAACGTATTTCCGACCGCGCTGGGCACGTAGACCCGCTCGGGGTAGCGACCGAGCGCGCTCTTTCCCGCCTCCGCGGCCGATGCCGGAGCGATCCATCCGTGGCTGACAAACAGCAGCGTCGTCGCCGCCATGAGTACCGATTTCATTGGGTCCCGAGAGATGTCATTCCCGCGAAGGCGGGAATCTAGTAGTCGTTGATTCGGTTTGTACCAGGTTTCTGGACTCCCGCCTACGCGGGAGTGACGAAAGTTTTTGGCCGTTCCCTAGTTGATTCCAGTCGCGGCGAAGACTTTCTTGGCCGGGTCCGAAGCGAGACTTTGCGCCAGGGCACGTGCGGCATCCGGCGCCTGGCTCGAGCTCGCGGCAGCGGCGTCGTAGCTCGTCACGTTCTGGATCTCGTCGGGCAACGGCGCGGTGAGCTTGACCGCGCAGCCCTTGTCGATCATCACCATCACTTCCGAAATCTGCGCGAGGCCGATCGCCGCCGGCGGATGGGCCGCGACATACTCCATGATCGCCGAGCCGGTCTCGACCACGACGATTTTCGGTCCCAGCGCCTCCTTCAGCCCGAGCTTCTCCAGGAGCTTTGCCGCATAAATGCCGCTGGAGGCCTTGTTGTGCACGACCGCGCTCGCGCCGAGCAGCGCGCGCTTGAACGCCGCGGTGTCCCCGAGTGCCGGCGCCGCCGCTTTCGCGTGGATCACCACGCCCATGCGCGAGCGGCCCACGAAGCCTCGGCTGCCGGCGGCGATTTTTCCCTGCTGCGCGATTTCATCCATCACCGCCGGGGGTGCGACGATGACGTCCGCCGTCTCGCCCGCTGCAACGCGCCGCCGGATTTCGGGCGCAGTCAAGAACTCGATCGTGACCTTGCTTCCGGACTCGCGCTCGAATTCCTTCGCGACCTGCGCCACCCCGCGCTTCACGGCACCTGCGCTCAATACTTTCAGGGTGGCAGTCGAAGTCCCCATGCTGGAATTCATTCCCATAGATTGGAAGACCCTGAAGGTTAGCATGGTATTGCCGTGCGCCAAGCGGCCCGCTCCGAGCCTGACTTCTTTGCGTCACGTCCCTGTGCTATTCTGCAACCGCCTGCTCGCCCTGCGGTCTAATCACGCGCTGTCTCCATTCCGGATTTCGAGGAGGAAGTCGCTCATGAAGCCATCGCAACGCATCCGCGGCGTGCTTTCACCCGTCGTCACGCCGTTCGGCAAGGACCTGAGTCCCGATCCCGCGCGCTTCATCGCGCACTGCCGCTGGCTCGCCACGCAGAACTGCGGGCTCGCCGTGTTCGGCACCAACAGCGAGGCGAACTCGCTCTCCGTCAATGAGCGCATCGCGCTGCTCGATGCGCTGCACGCCTCCGACGTCGATCCTTCGCGCATGATGCCGGGCACCGGGTGCTGCGCGTTGACCGACACGGTGCGGCTGAGCGAGCACGCGGTCAAGGCGGGCTGCGCCGGCGTTCTGATGCTGCCGCCGTTCTACTACAAAGACGTCTCCGAGGACGGGCTTTTCCGCAGTTTCTCGGAAGTGATCGAGCGCGTCGGCGACGTGCGCCTGCGGGTCTACCTCTACCATATTCCGCCGGTCGCGGTGGTCGGCATCACCACCGGCCTCGTCGAGCGGCTGCTGAAGAAGTACCCGACTGCCGTCGCCGGCATGAAGGACAGCTCGGGCGACTGGAGCAACACGAAGAAGTTCCTCGACGCGTTCGCGAAGGACGGGTTCGATGTCTTCGCCGGCAGCGAGTCGTTCCTCCTCGCCAACATGAAAAGCGGCGGCGCGGGCTGCATCTCGGCCACCGCCAACGTCAACCCGGCGGCGATCGACAAGCTCTATCGCGACTGGCGCAAGCCTGACGCGGAACTCCAGCAGGAGGCACTCAATGTCGTGCGCAAGACCGTCGGCCAGTACGTGATGATCCCGGCCTTGAAGGCAGTCGTCGCGCATTACTCGAAGGACCCTCAATGGGCGACGGTGCGCCCGCCGCTGACCGAGCTCACCGCGGCGCAGGCGAAAAACGTGATCGACGGCCTGCGGAAGCTCAACTTCGACATGCCCGGCATCGAGCAGGCGCAGGCCAAGGCGGCCTGATGCCGCGCGCATGAGCTCGCAGCCCGCAGCCGGCGCCGACGCGCCGGCCTGCGCCGGCCCCGATCCGAACCCGCGCAAGCCCAAACTGAAGCTTCCGCCGCGCGCGTGCGACACCCACGCGCACATCATGGGGCCGAAGGCGCGCTACGCGTATTCCCCGGCGCGCGTCTACACCCCGCCCGATTGCCTGCTGCCCGATTACCTGAAGATGCTCGCCACGCTCGGCGTCGAGCGCGCGGTGCTGGTGCAGCCGAGCGTCTACGGCACCGACAACACGGTGATGCTGGAGGCGATGAAAGCCGCGGGCGATCGTTTCCGCGGCGTCGCAGTCGTCGCGGACAGCATCTCCGACGCGGAACTGAAGAAGCTCGATGCCGCCGGCGTGCGCGGTGTGCGGGTCAATATCGTGGACGTGAAGGACCGCAAGCCGGGCACGCTGCCCATGGATGCGCTAACGAAGCTCGCGCGGCGCGTGGCGCCGCTCGGCTGGCACATGGAGTTCCTGATGCACGCGGACGAGTTTCCCGATCTCGACCGCGCCTTCGCCGGCTTTCCGGTGGACATCGTGCTCGGCCACCTCGGCTACATGAAGACCGACAAGGGACTCGCCAACGCCGGCTTCCGGGCACTGCTCGACCTGATGAAGGCGGGGCGCGCGTGGGTGAAACTCACCGGGCCCTCCCGCATCACCACTGCTGGAGGACTGCCCTACGCCGACGTCGTGCCCTATGCACGCGCGCTGCTCGAAGCGAATCCCGAGCGCGTGATCTGGGGCACCGACTGGCCGCACGTCATCATCAAGACGCCGATGCCGAACGACGACGACCTCGCCGACCTTCTTTCCGACTGGATTCCCGACGCGCGGGTGCGAGAGCAGGTGCTGGTGCGCAATCCGGAAAAGCTTTACGGCTTCTAGAACGAACCGCAGAGCCGCAGAGAGAAACAAGAACTATCGAACCGCCAAGGCCGCCGAGAAAAACGAAAATGATTAGGACCGCTCCTTCGCCGGGGCGATCAAATCCAGCTTCGGAAAATAGTCGGCAACCTGCCGCGCATCGCGCGTAAGCAGCGGGATGCCGAGCACCGCTGCGTGCGCACCGATGAAGAAATCCGGCAGCACTCCGGTGCGCGTTCCGCCGCGCGCCTTATAGCGCTGAAAGACCTTGCCGGCGAGAAACAGTGCCTCCCTCGGGATTTCCTCCAGCAGGATCTGCGTTTCGCTGAGCACCGCCTCGACTTCCTCGATGCGGCGGAAACCGATGGACAACTCGGCATACACGACTGCATTGATGACGAGCTGGTGATTGAGCGCGGCAGCTTCAAGCTGCTGCTGAGACCAGTCCGCCCACTGCGGATGGTCTTCCACCACGTCCAGGAGCACGTTGGTATCGACGAGAACCAAGTGCTAGTCCTTGCCCCTGGTGAGGGCGAGGATATCCTCGGTGCGCATCCGCACAGTGGCGGCGCCGCGAACGGCGGCGAAGCGACTGCGGGGACGGGCACGCTTCGAGGACCGCTCCACTTTTCGCAGCAGTACGTCTCCTTTCGGACCGACCTCGAACTCGACTCCACTGCCCGGCCGGATGCCGAGATGCTCCCGCACCCGCTTGGGAATGGTGACCTGACCTTTGACCGTAACCTGATGCGCCATGGAACCTCCTCGGTATTACTCAATTGCATTATGGTAATACTTCAGGTCGGGGAGCGCAATCTTCACGATTTCCTGCGGCGCGAAGGGGTGCGGCCGGAAACCGCTTCGCCCCATCGCGAGAGGAAGGCCGTGATGAACGCGTGCTCCCCGGCCGGCTCAACCGCGAGCGGGGCGAGCGCGAGCGCAACCGATAGGGCAACGTGGTAGCCCTCCGAGCGGGAGGCGGCGGCGCGCTGGTAGGCAGGGTGGGCGCGATTGACGAACACCGTGGACTCCACCAGCCGTCCAAGCTCCGGGTTGCCTGGTCGATCCTCGAACTGGACGCTGAGTCCCAGTCGTGCAGGTCGTCGCTGTCGGCGCGCGTCCGGCGAAGCGGTCGTTGCGGCGTCTGATTTTTCGGCACGCGTTTCGGAGGAAACGGGTTCGGGCTGCTCCGGTAATCCTTCCGCAACCTGCGCGTCAGCCTCCTCGGCCGATTCCAAAGGTGTCGCGGAAAGTTCAGGCCCGAAACCCCTTTCGTCACCCGTTCCGATCTTCGGGCCCAGAGGCAAGCGCTTCTGGCCGCCGCGCCGGTGCTCGACCAAGGAAGCAAGCAATGGAAATCCATCGCTCAGCTCCAGCAGGACGCGTTCCAGATCGCGTTCTAGCGTGCGCAAGGACCGTGGCCGGGCCGCTTCCTCTTGCTCCCGGCTGTCTCCCCACGCGGAGAGCTGACGCACGACCGCTTCCTGGATCGCCTTCCGGTATGCCAGGTAGGCCGCCCCGCGCTGGCCGGTACGGATGAAATCACCCTTGTTTAGGGTGAGTGACGCCGCCAGCGCGGGCACCTCCATCAATCCGCCGATGCGCTCCGGCGCGCTGGGCGAAACTCCCAGCCAGTCCCAGCCACGCTTGATGATCTTGCCGTAAGTGCTGATGGCAATCCCGCGCTGGTCTTCCGGCACGGCAGCAGGTTCGCGAAAAAGGTAGCCTGCTGCGGAGGGCTTGCGCTTACGCCCAATCCGGATCGCAAGCGGCGCCGTTTCGGAAGCTGGAAATTTCCGCCTATGCAGAATTTCGCCATTCACTTCGAAGGCGATGCCGCGCGGATACAGCGGCCCGAGAATTTCATCGCAAGCCGGATCGAGCAGTGCCTGGTAATGCCTCCGGATCGCGGATTCGACGAAGCCGCAGTCGGTCAGGGGAGACAGTGGATCGGAGAGATGCAGCCGGACTGCCGTCCCCTGTTCCACGACGAGACCGGGCGGCGAAACCCACTTCCAGGGCGCCCTGTGCCGCGAAGCGAGATGCCAGCTCGTCGCCACATGGGCCTTGCCCCGCCGGGTCTCGGTCACGACCTCCTTGCATGCGAGCAGCGCCAGCTTAATGCCGACTCCCGCGAAGCCGATCCCCTGCCCGCGCGTCTTGGTGGTCGCGGCGAGGTCGTGATAACGGCGCAGGTCGCGGCGCGGCATGCCCGACCCGTTGTCCGCGATCGTTAGCGTCGCGCCCGCGGAATCTGCAGTGATCCGTATCTGGTTCGCGCCGGAGTCCAGTGAATTAGCGAGGATTTCCGTGAACACGGTCTCCTCGAGAGCTCCTGGATACGCGTCGCGCAAGTCCTCGAGGAGATGCAGCAGGTCGACTCGCGTCTCGGCCACGGCAGACCTCTCAAGAACTCGCCTTGCTCACTTGAGCAGGCTGATTTCCTTCATGTAATTGAGCACGCCGGGATGAATGAGATCGCGTGTCGGCGCGGCGGCGAGCGTGTTCTCCAATGTTGACTCTTTGGCCTGGTCGAGCTTCCTGGCGAGTGCCGCGTGTCCCGTGTGCAGCGCCTTGGCCAGCCGGTAGGCGACGTCGTCCGGCAACGAAGCGCGTGCCAGCACGAATGGCCACGAGCCTACGGAATTGACCGGCCCGCTCTGGCCGGGATAACTTCCGGCCGGCATCGTCGTTTGTTTCAGGAATGAGTGCTTCGCCTGGATGCGCTTGATCTCGTCCGCGCCCGGCGCGATGAAGCGCGCTCCCGCCGGCCCCTTCGCGATCGCCATGAACGGCGGCCAGCCGACGCCGCCGCCCCACATCGCCGCCGCGCGCCCGTCGAGCACCATCGGCGGGCCGTCGCCCGCCTTCTCGAGCAGGATCGCCTGGAAGTCCTTCTTGAAGTCGAGCCCGAGCCCGTCCATCACGTAGCGCGCCAGCACGATGAATCCCGATGTGCCCGCGCCCCACACGACGGGCTTGCCCTTGAGGTCGGAGAGGGTGCGGTACGGACTGTCCGCCTTCACCATGAACATGCCGGCCTGGGAATAGGTGGCGTTGATGATGCGCAGGTTCTTCGCCTTCGGCCCGCCGATGCCGGAGATCGCCTCGTAGGTCACTTCGCCGGTGACGAGCCCGAGGTCGAGGTCGCCGCGCTCCAGCCGCGGCGCGTTCTCGGTGCTGCCCTTGGTGTTGATCGGCTCGATCGCGAGCGTCGGGTCGGTT
>DASWHI010000163.1:0-27077 GCA_036398235.1 Burkholderiales bacterium | reverse complement strand
CTGATCGACTGGCACATCAAGGAGGGCACCGACGGCATCGTGGTGGTCGGCACCACAGGCGAGTCGCCGACGGTGGATTGGGACGAGCACCGGCTGCTCATCAAGACCGCTGTGGATCACGCGGCCGGGCGGGTGCCCGTCGTTGCCGGCACCGGGGCGAACGCGACGAGCGAGGCGGTCGAGCTGTCGGCCTTCGCCAAGGAGGCCGGTGCGAACTACGCGCTATCGGTCGTTCCCTACTACAACAAGCCGACCCAGGAAGGGCTCTACCGTCATTTCCGGGCGATCGCCGAAGCGGTGGACCTGCCGATGATCGTCTACAACGTGCCGGGGCGCACGGTGGCCGATCTGCAGAACGATACGGTGCTGCGGCTCGCCCAGGTTCCGAACGTCGTCGGCATCAAGGACGCGACCGCCAACCTCGAGCGCGGCTCCGACCTCGTGCGCCGCCTGCCGCGCGATTTCACCGTGTTCAGCGGGGACGACGCGACCGGCCTTGCCCTGATGCTGCTGGGCGGCCGCGGGGTGATATCGGTCACGGCCAACGTCGCTCCGCGCCTCATGCACGAGATGTGCGCGGCCGCGCTCGCCGGCAATGCCGCACGGTCGCGCGAGCTGAATGACCGCCTGCTGCCGCTCCACCGCAATCTGTTCCTCGAGGCGAATCCCATTCCCGTCAAATGGGCGGCGCAGCAGATGGGTCTCATCAAGGGCGGCATCCGGCTGCCGCTGACCTCGCTGTCGGCCGCGTGCCACGAGCAGGTGCGGGAGGCAATGCGCCACGCCGGCATCCGCACGGAGGTGAGGGAAGGGCGCTATGCCGCGGCCTGAGATGGCACGCTGCGTGTTGGGGTTTGTCGCCTGCGCGGCGCTCGGAGCGTGCAGCTGGCTCGGTATCGGGGACAATAAGGTCGATTACAAATCGGCCGGCCAGACGGCCCCGCTCGAAGTGCCTCCCGATCTGGTGCGGCCGGGGGGCGATGACCGCTTCAAGGTGCCGGACATCAACCCGACGGGCACGGCTACCTTCTCCGATTACAGCCGTGAGCGCGCCGGGCAGGCGCGCGCGGGGGCGCTCACCGTGCTGCCGGACGTCCCGAACGCGCGCGTCGTGCGCGACGGCAGCGAGCGCTGGCTGGTCGTCAAGGGCACGCCGCAGCAGACCTGGGTGACCGTCAAGGAATTCTGGCAGGAGGGCGGCTTCATCATCAATGTCGAGATGCCCGATGCGGGCATCATGGAGACCGACTGGGCAGATAAACGCGCGAAAGTCGACGCCGGTCCCATCCGCAACTTCCTGAGCCGGGTGCTCGACACGGTTTATTCCACCAGCGAGCGCGACAAGTATCGCACGCGGCTCGAGCACGGCGCCCAGGCCGGCACCACGGAGGTCTATATCAGCCACCGCGGGATGGAGGAGGTCTATACCAGCAACGTGTCCGCGGGTTCGGCCGATACCCGCTGGCAGCCGCGTCCGCCCGACCCCGAACTCGAGGTGGAGATGCTGCGCCGGCTGATGGTGCGCTTCGGGATCGACGAGGCGCGCGCCAAGTCGGAAATCGCGTCCACCCAGCCGGTCGCGCTGCGCGCGACGCTGTCGCGGGGGGACGATGGCGCCGGCACGCTCGCCTTGAACGAGCAGTTCGACCGCGCCTGGAGGCGTGTCGGTCTTGCGCTCGACCGCGTCGGCTTCACGGTCGAGGACCGCGACCGCTCCAAGGGCCTCTACTACGTGCGCTACATAGACCCGCAAGTCGACAACAAGGGCGCCGACCAGGGCTTCCTCTCGAAACTCAAGTTCTGGGGCAGCGACAAGCCCAAGCCAAGCGAGCAGTTCCGCATCCAGGTCAAGGACGCGAACGCGGCGGGCTGCCAGGTCAATGTCCTCAACAAGGACGGCGCGCGGGAGCAGTCCGACACCGCAGGCCGCATCCTGGCGCTGCTCTACGAACAGCTCAAATAAGTGATGCGTTTCGCATCACTGGGCAGCGGCAGCCAGGGCAACGCGCTCCTCGTCGAAGCCGGCGGCACGCGGGTGCTGCTCGATTGCGGCTTCGGGCCGAGCGAGATCGATTTGCGCCTGTCACGTCTCGGGCTTGAGTCGTCCGATCTCAACGCCATCCTCATCACCCATGAGCATAGCGACCACGGGGGAGGCGTCGCGAAGCTCGCCGCGCGCGTCGATATCCCGGTCTACCTGACGCGCGGAACGCTCTCGGCGCTGGGCGCGGAGGGCCGCTCGATTCCGCGCCGGGTCCTGATCGACCCCTACACGGCATTCGCGATCGACGGCATCGAAGTGCGGCCGTTCCCGGTGCCGCACGATGCGCGCGAGCCGGCGCAGTTCGTGCTGACCGACGGCGCGGTGCGGCTCGGCGTGCTGACCGACACCGGGCAGCCGACGCCGCACATCGCGCAGTCGCTGTCGGGAGTGAACGCCCTTGTGCTGGAGTGCAATCACGACCTCGACATGCTGCTGGGGGGGCCGTATCCGGCGCATCTGAAGAGCCGGATCGCGGGCCGGCTCGGACATCTCGCCAACGCGGCGTCGGCCGAGCTGGTGCGGGCCATGGACTGCAGCCGCCTGCAGCATCTCGTCGCGGCGCATCTCTCGCAGACGAACAACACGCCGCAGCTTGCGCGCGCGGCGCTATCCGGCGCGCTCGGCTGCGCGCCGGAATGGATCGGCGTAGCTACGCAGGATGAAGGATTTGGCTGGCGCCAGATCCTGTGAAGGATGAAGGCGGGCGCCTAGCGGGTCGCGGGCCGCGTCCCGTTCTTCTCCCAGCAGAACACGCGCAGCGGCGGGATGTTCAGCACTTCGAGCTCGACGCGTTTCAGCTCCAGATCCGTGCCGCACAGCTGGGCGACCCGGTCGCGGAGCTGGTAGGCGACGAAAATTCCGCCGTGCGCGAGCGCCCTGGAGATGGCATCGAGGATCCGCCGGCCCACGGCCCGGTCCATGGTGGAGAAGGGTATGCCCGAGATGACCACGTCCGGGGCGGGCAATCCATACCGGGAGAGCGTCTCCTGCAACTGCTCGGCGCTGCCCAGGTGCACGATGAGACGCGGGTCCTTGATCCTGCGCAACAGCCCGTGCAGATGCGGATCGATCTCGATGCAGAGCAGGCGGGCATGCCGTGGCATTGCGCGAAGGATGGCGCGCGTGGTGCCGCCCGTGCCGGGACCGAGTTCGACGATCGTCGTTGCGTCGCTGACCGCGCCAAGCGCGACGAGCCGGCGCTCGAGGAAGCGCGAGCTGGGCACGATCGAACCTACCCCGCGCGGACTTCTCAGGAAGGCGCGCAGGAACGCAAGGCGATTGCTCTCGTCGGAATGGAGTCTGGTCATCAAGCTGCGTAGCGCTTCAGCGCCGCTTCGTCGAATTTGAGCCCGAGCCCGGGCTTGCGCGGCACGGCAAGCTCCCCCCTATTTGGCACTGGCACATCCTCGAATATACCAAATGTCCAGGGCATATACTCCACCGTCAGGCCGTTCGGAATGGCCGCGATCAGGTGGACGTGGATTTCGGGCACTAGGTGGCTCACGACGGGGAGGTTGTAGGCCTCCGCCATGCCGGCGATCTTAAGCCACTGCGTGATGCCGCCGGCGCGCATGAGATCGATCATCACGATATCGACCGAGCGGGCTTCCAGCATCTGCCGGAACGGCGCCGGCCCATAAAGATACTCGCCGCCGCAGACCGGTGTCACCAACGCGTCCGTCACACGGGCGAGCCCCTGGTAGTCATCGGCGGTGGTGACGTCCTCGAGCCAGTAGAGGCGCACGTCCTCGATGCGGGAGCCGATGTCGATTGCCTGCTCCACGCGCCAGCGCTGGTTGATGTCGCACATGAGATCGATGTCCGGTCCGATGCTCTCGCGGACCTTGCGTATGCGGTCAACCTCGATCGCGGGCGAGGTGTCTCCCGGCAGGGCGAGCTGCGTCTTCATCTGCCGGAAGCCCTTCTCGACCAGCCGCGGCGCCGCCTTTATCAGATGCTCCAGCGGAAAGGTGCGCATCAGCGCGCCGCTGGCATAGGTCGGCACGCGCTCGCGGTGGCCGCCGATCATCTGCCACAGTGGAAGGTTGAGGGCCTTGCCGCGGATGTCCCACAACGCGATGTCGATCGCGGAGAGCGCGAGCGCGAGTATCCCCCCCGGCCCCGAGCCGGCGGCTGCGGTGCGCAGTTTGACGGCGACCGCTTCCGTGCGCAGCGGGTCCTCTCCGATCGCGAGCGCACCGAGCGCGTCCACCGCGCTCTTCAACGCGCCCGTCAGCGCCGCGCCGAAGAAGGTGTAGCCGATGCCCTCGATCCCGGCATCGGTGCCCGCGCGCAGCGTGACGAACTCGCGCGTCGCGCCCAGTTGGGCCGGCCCGCCCGCCAGCGGCTCGTCGGCGGGCACCCGCACGACTTGCGTCTGGATTTTTGTGATCTTCACCGATGCGTGAGTGGTGAGTAGTGAGTGGCGGGTCGTGGGTGGTGAATGGTGCCTGATGAGAGGGGTCTGGTCTACTCACCACTCATCATTCACCACTCTCCGGTGTCAGAGTCCGCTCGTCCCCGCACTCACCGCGTGGACGGATGCGTCCCAGATTTCCGCATAGCGGTCGAGCAATTGCTGCGCCCCGATCAGGTCGTTGGTGCCATGGGCGGCCCGCAGGTAGCGGTAATGGAAGCGGTGCACGTAATGGCTGGCATCGAACACGACGAACGGGTCGTAGACGTGCTTGGCCTGGCTGAGCGTCGCGTGGATGCGGACGGCGGCGCTGAACTGCCGGACGAGATCCACCACGCGCGGGTACTCGCGCTCGATCGGCTCGGCCTCATGCACCACGATATAGAGGCGGTTGAGGCGGCTCGCCAGCAGGAACTGGCGCAACGCCTCGCAGCGCTGCGCCGAATTCCAGGTGCGCGCGAGCGACCTGTCGAACACCCGGATGACGCGCTGGGTCTGCGGGATCAAGCCGTCGATCAGCTCCTCGTACTCGCGCATGCCCTCGAAACGCCGGTACTGCGCGTTCGGCAGGTTTCCGGTCCGCTCGACGGTTGGGCTCTTCTCGTCAACCATCAGTCGTCAGTCGTCAGCCGTCACCGAGTGTAACGTATCCGGCGCGATACCACGGGTAAAGCACTTCGAGCAGTTCGCGGTCGAGGCGGGCGGGCGGCAGCGAGCGGCGGTCGGCAAGCCGGGATAACCGCCGCGAAGCGGGGGCGCCGGGGATATGCGCTTCGCCGTTGATGAAAATCGTCGCGCCCCGGAACAGCATCCGCGTCGGGCCGGCGAGGCGAAGGCCGCGGCGCGCCGTCCATGCCGCGAACGCGTCCTCGTCCAGCGGGCGGTGCGGGCGTGCGAACAGCACGTGACTCTTGGGCTCGGTGAGGTGGCAACCGAGGAAGCGCACGGCGTCCGCGTCGCTCCAGCGAATGCGCCGCAGCATGCCGAGCATCCTGCGCACCATGTCATCGGCAAGCCATGCCGGGCGCCGCGCGGGCCGCAGCCCACGGTCCGCGTAGATGCCGTCGAGCCGCAGTTCGTCCTGCAGAAACTCCAGAAACCGCGCGCCGAGCTCCTGTGCGCCCGGCGCGCGGAAGCCGACCGAGTAGGTGATGCAGTCGTCGAGCGCGATCCCGTCGTGTGCGCAGCGCGGCGGGAGGTAGAGCAGGTCGCCGGCCCGCAGTATCCACTCGCGCGCCGGTTTGAAGCGGCGCAGTATCCTCAATGGCGCGCCGGCGACAAGCGCGAGATCGCGCTGGCGGCTCACGCGCCAGCGCCGCCGGCCCTCGCCCTGCAGCAGGAATACGTCGTAACTGTCGAAATGCGGGCCGACTCCGCCTCCGCGCGGCGCGTAGCTCACCATCAGGTCGTCGAGCCGCGCGTAGGGGATGAACGCGAACTTGTCGAGAATCTGCTGCGCCGCGGGCAGCACATGGTTGACCCCCTGCACCAGCAGCGTCCAGCCGGAACGCGGCAGCCGACTGAACGCGCGCGGTCCGAACGGGCCGTGCCGCACCCGCCAGCGCCGCCCGTCGCGCTGCACCAGGCGCGCTTCGAGGTCTTCGCGCCCCGCGAGCGCGATCAGCGTGTCCCGCTGCACGATGCCGGCGCACTCCGCTAGGGCGCCGCGAGCGAGCAGCGGCTTCTTCTGCCAGTGACGGCGCAAGAACGCGCCCGCGGTCAGCCCGCCCGGGGTAAGAGTCCCTAACATGATGAAACACGCGTGCGTTGCGAGCCAAAATCGGTGATGACGCGAAGGACGGCGCAGGTCATATCGTGAATATGGCCAAGCCGGCCGACAAAGTCAGCGCCGATTTTGGCCGCAACCCCGGCGCAGGCATCGGATTATCCAATGGCATCTCAGGGGCTGGCACGAATTTTGGCCCATGGCATTGTCGCTCCCCTTGCCAATATTCCCGATATTGGCTGCGGCTCGCTTCGCGCCCTGAGCCAAAATCGTGACAGCGCATCGCGCGTTTCATCATGTTAGGGACTCTAAACGCTTCTGACATAATGAAATGTACTCGCACAATTGTGTCAGAGGTTGCGGGCCCCGTCATGCCAAATGATGAAATCGTACGCATCGCGGGACGCCGGGAAATTTGTTTCGCCAAAACCGCTTGACCGCGGCAATCATTGTTCACACAATGAGCGGCACTCCAGGACATCATGCTTCCCGAAACCTTGGACAGCTCCACCATGCTCCAGCCGGGACAGCCGGCGCCGGGATTCGATTTGCCCGACGCCGACATGAACATGGTGAGCCTCGACAGCTTCCGCAACCGGCGCAACGTCGTGCTCTATTTCTATCCCAAGGACGACACTCCCGGCTGCACCCATGAGGCGATCGAGTTCAGCGAGATGGAGGACGACTTCGGCGCGCTCAAGGCGATCGTGGTGGGGGTAAGCATGGACGATTGCCTGTCGCACGGCGCGTTCCGGGACAAGCACGGCCTGTCCGTCCGGCTGCTGGCCGATGTCGAGGGCGACGTCTGCCGCCGCTACGGCGTGCTGCACGACAAGGAAGTGGATGGCCGGAAGAAGCCCTGCGTCGTGCGCTCGACCTTCATCATCGACCGCAAGGGGGTGCTGAAGCACGCGCTCTACGGCGTGAGCCCGCGCGGGCACGCGCAGGAAGTGCTGGGACTGCTTCAGGGCATCGGCAAGTGCAAGTAGGAAAGAACACGGTCGTCGGACTTACCTACGAGTTGACGGATACGGACGGCAAGGTGGTCGAGCGGACCGACGGTCCGATCGAGTACCTGCACGGGGGCTACGACGGCATCTTCCCGCTCGTGGAGCAGGCACTCGCCGGCAAGAGCGTCGGTGAGAGCTGCCGTGTCAGGCTCGAACCCGACGACGCGTTCGGCGAGTACGACGAGGGCCTGCTGCATCTCGAGCCGCGCAGCAAGTTTCCCCCGGATGTCGCTGTCGGCATGCGGTTCGAGGGGCGCGGGGCCGAATCCGGCACGACGCTCGTCTACACCGTGACCGAAATTGCCGAGGACAAGGTCGTGGTGGAGGGCAATCACCCGCTCGCAGGGCGGGCGCTGGATTTCAAATGCACGGTGACCGCAGTGCGCGCGGCGACCCAGGAAGAGCTCGAGCACGGCCACGTGCATGGCGCGCACGGCCACCATCACTAACTGAAGATACTCCCCTCCTGCCCGAGGAGGGGTGCCCGCGACAGCAGGCGGGGTGGTGGGAGCCCAGCATCAGTTTCCCGGCGTCACCTCAAAGCCGATCCGGGCGGCGTCGCCGATCACCCGAACGCGCACCCAGTTCATCCCGGGGCTCCCGAACACTTCCACGCGCGTGAAGTTCTCGACCGGGGCGCCCGACGCGGGATCGAGGAGCGGCGCGTCCACGCGGAAGCGGTGGGTGTCGCCGTGCACGAGCAGCACTTCGCCCTCGAAAGCGAGGGCCTCCTTCGCCAGCGTGGCGAGCAGCTCGCGATAGCCGAAGTAGCGGCCGGTCGGCGCGGCCCAGGGGTTGGCCTGCATGAACAGGACGACAGCCGGCAGCCGCGATGCGCGCGCGAGACTGAACGACTCTTCCAGCCACCGGGCGAGGGCGGCGCTGCGGCTGCGGAATTCTTCCGGCATGTGGCGCGCGTTGTTGGCGTTGCCCGGCACGTTGAGCGTCACGAACAGCACCTCCTCGTGCCTCCAGCGCGCGTGCTCCGGGTAGTCTGGCAACTGGCGCGCAAGCCTGATCCGGCGCAGCCCGAGACTCTCCTCGTCCCGAAAAAACAGCTCGCGCAACTTCGCGAGCCGATCCAGAGGTTCGTAGCCACCGGCCTGGAGGCGGTGGCAGTCGGCCCATTCGTTGTCGCCGGGAACGAAGATGAGCGGATGACGGACGAGGTCGAGCGACTCCCGGCGGCTCCGGAAGAGCTCGTCGCTGCAGGGCGTCCGGGCCGCCTTGAAGTCGCCGACGTGAACCACGAAAGCAAGGTCCTCCCGGCCCATTCCCTCCAGCAGGCCGGGGAAATGCGCCTCCTCGTACCACGTGTAGGGCGTGTCGCCGAGCGCGCCGAACGTGAACTCCGCCGCGCTCGCGTTCAGCGCCGCGCACAGCACGGCGCCCGCCGCGAACAGCCGCGCGCGGCTATTCATCGAGCTGGCGGCGCAGGCGGTAGAGCAGTTCCAGCGCTTCCTTGGGCGTCAGCGCATCGGGATCGAGATCGCGCAGCCGGTCGAGTACCGCGCGCTCTTCGCCTGCGGGCTCCTCGGGCGCGGCTTTCGCGCCTTTCGTAAACAAGTCGCGCTGCGGACCCGCCGCGAGCCCGTGCTCCTCGAGCTCGGCCAGGCGCCGGCGCGCGGCGCGAATCACGGATCCCGGGACGCCGGCGAGACCTGCTACCTCGAGACCGTAGCTCTGGCTCGCCGGCCCTTCCTCGACGTTGTGCAGGAACACGATCCGGTCCTTGTGCTCCACCGCGTCGAGATGGACGTTGGCGACCTCGCGGAAGTCCTCGGCGAGCCGCGTCATCTCGAAGTAGTGCGTGGCGAAGAGCGCGAGGCTGCGATTCTTCTCCACCAGATGCCGGGCGATTGCCCACGCGAGCGCGAGCCCGTCGAGGGTCGAGGTGCCGCGCCCGATCTCATCCATCAGGACCAGGCTCTCCGCCGTGGCGTGGTGCAGGATGGTGGCCGCCTCGGTCATCTCGACCATGAAGGTGGAGCGCCCGCCGGCGATGTCGTCGGCAGCGCCGATGCGGGTGTAGATCGCGTCGAGCGGCCCGAGCCGCGCGCGCCGGGCCGGGACGAAGGAGCCGCAGTGCGCGAGCAGCGCGATCAGCGCAACCTGCCGCATGTAGGTGGACTTGCCGCCCATGTTGGGGCCGGTGACGATGAGCAGCTGGCGCGCGGGCGCGAGCCGCGCGTCGTTGGCGATGAAGTGCTCTACCTGGCGCTCCACCACCGGGTGCCGGCCCGCCTCGATCTCGATCGACTGCTCATCGGTAAATTCAGGCGCGCAGTAATCGGACGTTGCCGCGTGCCCGGCGAAGGCGCAGATCAGATCGGCCTCGGCCAGCGCGGCCGCCGCCCGCTGCAGCGCCGGAATGTGCGCCGCGAGCTTTTCGAGCAGCCGGTCGTAGAGCAGCTTCTCGCGCGCGAGCGCACGCTCCTGCGCAGAGAGCGCCTTGTCCTCGAACGCCTTCAGCTCCGGGGTGATGTAACGCTCCGCGTTCTTCAGCGTCTGCCGCCTGCGATAGTCGTCTGGCACCTTGTCCGACTGCGCGCGCGTCACTTCGATGAAGAAGCCGTGCACGCGGTTGTACTCGACCTTGAGGTTCGCGATGCCGGTACGCGCCCGTTCGCGGGTTTCCAGCTGCAGCAGGAAATCGCCGCAGTTCGACTGGATCGCGCGCAGCTCGTCGAGCTCCGCGTCGTAGCCCTCGGCAATGACTCCGCCCTCGCGCAGTACGGCTGCCGGCTGCTCTTTGATCGCGGCGGCGAGGAGGGCGGAGAGATCCTGTTGTGGTGCGAGCGCACGGGCGAGCTCCGCGAGTCGCGGGGCGGATCGGGAGTCGAGCATTCCGGATAGCCGGGGCAGGTGCTCGAGCGTCTCGCGCAGGCCGGAGAGGTCGCGCGGGCGCGCCGACCTGAGCGCGATGCGCGCGGTGATGCGTTCGACGTCCACGCATTGCGCGAGAATCCCGTGCAGTGAGCGCCAGGGCACATCTCCCTGCTCACTGGCCAGAGCTGCCACCGCGTCGAGGCGAGCCCGGAGCGCGGCGCGGTCGCGCAGCGGGTGGTGCAGGGTGTGGCGTAGCAGCCGGCTCCCCATGCCGGTCGCGCAGGTGTCGAGCAGGGAGAACAAGGTCGGCGCCGCCTCGCCGCGGATCGTTTCGGTGAGCTCCAGGTTGCGGCGCGTGGCGGGATCCATCCGCACCCAGGCGCGCGCCTCTTCCACCACCATGCTCCTGACGTGCGCGATCGCCGTGCCCTGCGTGGAGCGCGCGTATTCGAGCAGCGCGCCGGCGGCGCGCAGGGCGGCGTTCAGGTCGGACGCGCCGAATCCGGAGAGATCATGGGTCTCGAACTGGCGGACAAGCGCACTCCGTGCCGATTCGATTTCGAACTGCCATGACGGCAGGCGTTTCACCGGGGCGGGCGCGCCGTTCAAAAGCTCCGCCGTCGCATCGTCGGGGACGAGGATTTCCGACGGCGCCAGCCGCTCGAGCTCGGCGGCCATGTTGCCGACTCCGGTCTCCATCACCGCGAAGTGGCCGGAAGCGAGCGAGAGCCAGGCGAGTCCCAGCGTCGCGCGCTCGCGGGCAACCGCCAGCAGCAGGTTGTCGCGCTTGTCATCGAGCAGCGCCGCGTCGGTCAGCGTGCCGGGGGTGACGATGCGCGTGACCTGGCGCTCGACCGGGCCGCGCGAGGTGTCGGGGTCGCCGATCTGCTCGCAGATCGCCACCGACTCCCCCAGCTTCACCAGCCGCGCCAGGTACTGCTCGACCGAGTGGTGCGGCACGCCCGCCATCTTGATCGGTTCTCCGGCGGATACGCCGCGGCGCGTCAACGTGATGTCGAGCAGCCGCGCGGCGCGCTCGGCGTCGTCGTAGAACAGCTCGTAGAAGTCCCCCATGCGGTAGAACACCAGCATGTCCGGATGCTGCGCCTTGATGCGCAGGTACTGCTGCATCATCGGCGTATGCTTCTCGATCGGCTGGTTCATGACGGCAATGGGAATCCAGACTCGCCTATTTTGCCGGTAACCGAGCGCCCCGGGATAGTTCGAGCGTGCTTTACGGGCCCGCGGCGCGCCATTAATATCTCCCAATTACCAGCGGGAAAAACGGAAAAACTGGGGTCAGAGTCGAATTTCCGACCTCGTTCGCAAGGCCCGGCGGAAAATCGACTCTGACCCCAGTTTTCTACGACAGGGAGGCGGTCATGAAACGCATTTTCGCGGCAGCGGCGCTCGCCTGCGTGGGGTTCAATCCGGCCGGCGCGGCCGACAAGCTCAAGATTGGCTTCATCAGCACGCTGTCCGGGCCGGCGGCGGCGCTCGGCGTGGACATTCGCGACGGCTTGAACCTCGCGATCAAGCATCAGGGCGGAAAGCTTGGCGGGCTTCCGGTTGACCTGATCGTCGGCGACGACACCTTCAGCCCGGATGTCGGCAAGCAGCTGACCGAGCGGATGCTGAAGCGCGACGACGTGCACATCATGACCGGGATCGTGTTCTCCAACATCCTGCTCGCGGTGGCGCCGGCGGTCTTCCAGGACCAGACCTTCTACATCAGCCCCAATGCCGGCCCGGCGGAGTTCGCGGGCGACCGGTGCAGCCCGTTCTTCTTCAACGTCGCGTGGCAGAACGACAACCTGCACGAGGCGATGGGCAAGCACGTCGCCGACAAGGGCTACCGCAACGTGTACCTGATCGCGCCCAACTATCCCGCCGGCCGCGATGCGCTGAACGGCTTCAAGCGCTTCTACAAGGGCGCCACGTCCGGCGAGGTCTACACCAAGCTCGGCCAGCTCGACTACGCCGCCGAGCTCGCGCAGCTGCGCGCGGCGAAGCCCGACGCGGTCTTCATCTTCCTGCCGGGCGGAATGGGGATCAATTTCATCAAGCAGTACAACGCCGCCGGTCTGGCCGCCGCGGTGCCGCTGTTCGGGCCGGGGTTCTCGGCGGACGAGGACGTGATCCGCGCGGTCGGCGAGGGCATGCAGGGAATGTTCAACTCGTCGCAATGGAACCGCGACATCGACAATCCGCAGAACCGGCGCTTCGTCGCCGATTTCGAGAAGGATTACGGGCGGGCGCCGACGCTCTACGCCTCGCAGGGATACGACGCGGGGCTGCTGATCGACTCGGCGGTGCGCGCGGTGAAGGGCAGGATCGAGGACAAGAGCGCTTTCCGCGCCGCCTTGCGCAAGGCCGATTTCAAGTCGGTCCGCGGCGCGTTCCGCTTCAACAAGAACCACTATCCGGTACAGGACTACTACCTGCGCCTGATCGCCAAGGACGAGAAGGGGCGCCTCACCAACCGCATCGTCGGCACCATTTTCAAGAATCATTCCGACGCCTACGTGAAGTCCTGCAAGATGTAAGCGTCCCATTCCACCCCCATCCCCACCTTCCCCCATCAAGGGGGAAGGAGACTCTTTGGTTTCTCCCTGAGGGGGAAGGAGTCCATTGATGAGCGCGCTGCTGCTGCTCGAGCAGGGACTGAACGGGCTGCAGTTCGGCCTGATGCTGTTCCTCCTCGCCGCGGGCCTGACGCTGGTGTTCGGCATCATGGACATGGTCAACCTCGCGCACGGCTCGCTCTACATGATCGGCGCCTACCTGATGGCGACGCTCGCGCAGGCAACCGGCTCGTTCTGGATCGCCCTGCCGCTCGCCATGGCGGCAACCGCGGCGGTCGGCATGGCGCTCGAGGCCGGGCTCCTCAGGAGGCTCTACGAGCGCGATCACCTCTCCCAGGTGCTCGCGACCTTCGCGCTGATCCTGATCGCAAACGACCTCGTGCGCATGATCTGGGGCCCGCAGGCGCTGCTGCTGGATGCGCCGCGCGCGCTGGCGGGCACGATCGAGATCATTCCCGGCGCGCCCTACCCGGCGTTCCGCGCGTTCATCATCGGCGTCGGCCTCGCGGTCGCGGCGGCGCTCTACTGGATGATCGTCCACACCCGCGTCGGCGCACTGGTGCGCGCAGGCGCGTCCAACCGGGAGATGGCGCTCGCGCTCGGCGTGAACGTGAAGCGGCTCTTCACTCTGGTGTTCGGCCTGGGCGCGGCGCTCTGCGCGCTGGCGGGTGCGATGCTCGGGCCGCTGCTTGCGGTGCAGATCGGCATGGGCGAGAGCATCCTGATCCAGGCGTTCGTCGTGGTCGTCATCGGCGGCATCGGCTCGATCCGCGGCGCGCTCGTCGGCGCGCTGCTGGTGGGCATGCTGGACACCATCGGGCGCGCGTTCCTGCCCGTCCTGCTGCGCGGCTTCCTGTCGAACAACATCGCCGATGCGCTCGGCCCCACGCTGGCGGCCATGGCGGTCTACATTCTGATGGCGGCGGTGCTCTACTGGAAGCCGACGGGGCTGTTTGCTGCGCGCGGCTGACGCCGGTGAACCGTGACCAGTGACCGGTAAGGCCATGCAGATGGCGTTGAGTCGTTCGCGAACGGCGCTTGCGCTGGTGCTTGCCGCAACGATCGCGTTTCCGTTCCTGGCGGAAGCGGCCGGCGGCGGATATTACGTGGGACTGATGACGCGGGTGATGATCTACGCGCTCGCGGCGACCAGCCTGAACCTCGTGCTTGGATACGGAGGCATGATCAGCTTCGGCCACGCCGCTTTCTTCGGCGCCGGCGCCTACGCCGTCGCCATTCTCGCGCAGGAGGGCGTCACCTCCGTGTGGGTCGCGTGGCCGATGGCCATCGCGGCCGGCGCGGCGCTTGCTCTCGTGATCGGCGCGATCAGCCTGCGCACGCGCGGGCTCTATTTCATCATGATCACCCTCGCCTTCGCGCAAATGCTCTATTACTTCTTCGTCTCCCTCAAGGCCTACGGGGGCGAGGACGGCATCAACCTCGTCGTGCGCTCCCGCCTTCCCGGGCTCGATCTGCGCGACGAGACGACGTTCTATTTGCTGGTGCTGGCCCTGCTGGCGGGCTGCCTCTATCTCCTCGGGCGCCTTGCCGCATCGCGCTTCGGGGCGGTGCTGCGCGGCATCCGCGAGAACGAGGCGCGCATGACGGCGCTCGGCTACCCGACCTATCGCTATCGCCTGGCATGTTTCACCATCGCCGGCGGGGCCGCGGGCCTGGCGGGGGCACTGATCGTCAACCAGCACGGCTTCGTCAGTCCCGGCCTCCTCGACTGGACGCAGTCCGGAACGCTGCTGATCATGCTGATCCTCGGCGGCGTCGGCTGGCTCTACGGCGGCGTCGCGGGCGCCGCGGCGATGCTGCTCCTGGAGGAAGTGCTGTCCCTCTGGACCGGCTACTGGAAGCTCGGCCTCGGGCTCGTGCTGCTGTTCGTCGTGTTGCGCGCGCCGGGCGGCGTCGGCAGCTGGTTCGCGCGGGGAAATGCCCGTGGCTGATCTGCTGCTCGAAGTCCGCCGGCTGTTCAAGCGTTTCGGCGGCGTCGTCGCCACCGACCGGCTCGATCTCGCGGTGCGCGAAGGCGGGATGCACGCCCTGATCGGCCCCAATGGCGCCGGCAAGACCACCCTGATCGCGCAGATCTGCGGCGAAGTCGCGCCCGATTCCGGGCAGATCCTGTTCGCCGGCCGCGACATCACGAAGCTGCCGGGGCACGCGCGCGTTGCGCTCGGGCTCGGCCGCTCGTTCCAGATCACGCGCATCTTCCGCGGCCTCACGGTGCGCGACAACATCGCGCTCGCGGTGCAGGCGCGCAGCGGCAGCAGCATGCGGTTCTGGCGGCCAGTTTCAGCCGAGCGCGCGCTGACCCACGAGTCCGATGCGGTCCTCGCAGGGCTGGGGATGGATGCGTCGGCCGGCGTTGCCGCCGGGAGCCTGCCGCACGCCGACCAGCGCCGGCTGGAAGTCGCACTCGCTCTCGCCTGCCGGCCGCGGCTGCTGCTGCTCGACGAGCCGCTCGCCGGCATGGGCGCCGAGGACGCGCAGGCGATGATCGGGCTGATCGCGCAATTGAAGCAGCGCACGACGATCCTGATGGTCGAGCACGACATGGATGCCGTGTTCCGGCTCGCCGACGTGATCTCGGTGCTGGTCGGCGGAGCCGTGATCGCGAGCGGGGCGCCGCAGGCGATACGCGACGATTCCGAGGTGAAGCGCGCCTACCTCGGGGAAGAGGAAGCGGCATGAGCGGCGGCATGAGCGCGCTACTCGAGGTGCGGGCATTGCGCGCATCCTATGGCGCGGGCGAGGTGCTGTCCGACATCAATCTCGTGCTCGGCGCGGGAGAATTCGCAACCCTGCTCGGCCGCAACGGCATGGGCAAGACGACGACGGTGCGCGCAATCCTCGGGTTGACGCGGCCGCTGGGCGGGGAGATCCGCTTCGAGGGCGAGCGCATCGACGGCTGGAAGCCCGACCGCATCGCGCGTGCCGGAATCGGCCTTGTGCCCGAGGGCAGGCAGATCTTCCCAAATCTCACGGTGCGCGAGAATCTGACCGCGTTCGCGGCGGCCCGCGCCGGCGCGGCGCGGACGTGGACGCTGGAGCGGGTGCTGGAACTCTTTCCCCAGATCGCCCGCCGCCTGCGGAATTACGGCAGCGAGCTCTCGGGCGGCGAGCAGCAGATGCTGGCGATCGGGCGCGCGCTGATGACCCGGCCGCGGTTGCTGATCCTCGACGAGGCGACCGAAGGGCTGGCGCCGCTGGTGCGGGCCGAGATCTGGCGCTGCCTCGCCGCGCTCAAGGCCGAAGGGCAGACGTTGCTCGTGATCGACAAGTACGTGCGCAAGCTGGTCGAGCTTGCCGACCACCACACCATCGTCGAGCGCGGCCGCACCGCCTGGCGGGGCGACTCCCGCGCCTTAAGCGCCGATCCCGCGCTGTGGCGCCGGTATCTGGGCGTCTGATGACGCAACGATGAATGCCGTATGGTGAATAAACCGGTCTATCCCACAGGGGCGGGGATGGGCGGAATACAATACGGTGGGTGCCGGTTACGATCTTGATGCATTGGACAAATGCGTTGGCGCGCCGGCTGCGGGGCGCGGTCGGCGGACTCGCGCTCGCTGCGCTTCTCGGCTGCACGGCGGCTCAGGGCCTGCTGTTATCGGCGACGCCCGACGGCACCGCGTCGATCCTGATGAGCCACCTGCAGGGGATGGAGGAGGGCAACCGGAAGCGCGTGGCCGAGCTGGAAGCCCGCAAGGACTGGGACGGGCTCACGAAGCTCGCCATGGAGAACCTGGCCAAGGACCGCAACAACTCCAGCTGGTGGATCGTCGCGGGATACGCGTACTCGCAGGCGGGGCGGCATGCGCTCGCGATCGAGAGCTACACCGAGGTCGTGCGGCTCGCGCCGGACGAAATGCTGAGCTGGAACCTGCTCGCCCAGTCGTACCGTGACGCGAAGCAGCCCGCGCGCGCGGTGCAGACGCTCACTAACGCGCTCCGCGTGCGCCAGGGCGACGCGGAAACCTGGTTCCTGCTCGGCGAGAGCTACTCCGACCTCGACCGCGACCTGCCTGCGGCCGCGGCCTACCGCGAGGCGGTACAGCTCAACGGCGAATTCGCGCGGGCGTGGTTCGGCCTGGGGCGGGCCTATGCGCGGCTCGGCCGAAGGGCCGAATACGACCAGGCATTGAAGTCGCTCGAGCGGCTCGACGCCTCGCTGGCGAAGGAACTCGCCGAGCTGCGCCCCCCAACGAGAAGATAGCTCAGCCGCGCTTGAGCACAGGCGTGAGATGCGGTGACATGGCCCGCAGCAGCTCGACGAAGATGTGCGGGTTGCCGGCGATGATATTGCCCGTTTCCAGATAGCGGTTCTCGCCGGCGAGGTCCCCCACCAGTCCGCCGGCTTCCGTGATGAGCAGCGCGCCCGCCGCCATATCCCACGGCGAGAGCCCGAACTCCCAGAAGCCGTCGAGCCGGCCCGCCGCGACGTAGGCGAGGTCGAGCGCGGCGGAGCCGGCGCGCCGCACGCCGGCCGCGCCTCCCATCATGCCGCGCAGGATCGCGATGTAGGCGTCGAGGTGCTCGAGCTGGCGGAACGGGAAGCCGGTGCCGATCAGGCTCGACCGGAGATGGATGCGCTTGCTCACCCGCATGCGCTGGTCGTTGAGAAACGCGCCACGCCCGCGCGTCGCGGTGAAGAGATCGTTGCGCGAGGGATCGTAGACCACCGCCTGGGTGACGATGCCGCGGTGCCTGAGCGCGATCGCAACGCAGTACTGCGGGAAGCCATGGATGAAATTGGTGGTGCCGTCGAGCGGATCGATGATCCACTGGTACTCCGATTTCCCGGAGGCGCCGCTCTCCTCTGCTAGAATCGAATGAGCGGGATAGGCATCGAGCAGCGTGCGGATGACCGCCTGCTCCGCTTCGCGGTCCACTTCGGAGACGAAATCGTTCACGGCCTTTTCGCGGAAGGCGACGGTGTCGAGATTGCGGGTCGCGCGGTTGATGACATTGCCGGCGCGACGCGCAGCCCTCACGGCGATGTTCAGCATCGGATGCATGAAATTTGTGGCCAGTGGCCGGTGTGACGCCCGAAGGGCCGTATTGTAGGTGATGGCCGCCGATTCCCTCAAAAATATCCGCTTCGTGTTGTGCGAAACCGCGCATCCCGGGAACATCGGCGCGGCGGCACGGGCGCTGAAGACCATGGGCCTCGGACGGCTGCATCTCGTCGCGCCCAGGCAATTCCCCGATCCGCAGGCCGAGTGGCTGGCGTCGGGCGCGACCGACGTGCTGCGCCGCGCGCGCGTGCACTCGAGCCTCGATGACGCGCTTGCCGGTTCCGCACTCGCGGTCGCCTGCACCGCGCGCCCGCGCGAGATCGCCGCGCCGATGGTCAGCGCGCGGGAAGCCGCGGCGCGGATCGTCGAGGTTGCGCGCTCGCAGCCCGCGGCACTGGTGTTCGGCAACGAGACGTTCGGGCTCACCGCGGTCGAGGTCGGTAAGTGCCATCTGCTCGCGACCATACCCGCGAATCCGCAATACAGCTCGCTCAACGTCGCCGCCGCGGTGCAGCTCTTTGCCTACGAGCTGCGGCTCGCGGCGCTCGGAGCGGGGCCGCCGGGCGGCAAGGCGCGCGTGCGCGCGCGCCATGAGGAACTCGAGCGCTTCTACGAGCATCTCGAGCGCGCGATGGTGGAGCACGGCTTCCTCAACCCCGAGCATCCCAAGAAGCTGATGCCGCGCCTGCGGCGGCTGTTCAATCGCGCGCAGCTGGAACGCGAAGAGGTCAATATCCTGCGCGGCATCATCAAGGCACTGGGCCGGAAAAGTTGATCAAATTACTAGGTTATTGTAAGCTGCCGCCCCTCATCCTTGATTTTTAACCGATGTTCGCGAGGATCAAAGAGGAAATCGCAGTCGTATTCGAGCGCGACCCGGCTGCCCGGAATACCTGGGAGGTCATCACCTGCTATCCCGGGTTCCACGCCATGCTGTTCCATCGCTTCGCCCACTGGCTGTGGGGCCTGCGTCTCAAGTGGCTCGCGCGGTTCGTTTCGCACGGGTCGCGCTGGCTGACCGGCATCGAAATTCACCCGGGCGCCACCATTCTTCGCCGATTCTTCATCGACCACGGCATGGGTGTCGTCATCGGCGAAACCGCGGAGATCGGCGACGACTGCACGCTCTACCACGGGGTCACGCTGGGCGGCACCTCGTGGAACAAGGGCAAGCGCCACCCGACGCTCGGCAAGGGCGTGGTGGTCGGCGCGGGGGCGAAGATCCTCGGCCCGATCGTCATCGGCGACGGCGCGCGAGTGGGGTCGAACGCGGTGGTGGTGAAGGACGTACCGCCGGGAGCGACCGCGATCGGCATTCCCGCCCGCATCATCGAAGCGCAGGCGGCTCAGGACGGGCGTTTCGCGGCCTACGCGGTGGTGAAGGACCTGAGCGATCCCATGGCGAGAGCGCTGCACGAGCTGATCGGGCACAGCGCGGAGCTCGACCGGCGCATCGAGCACATTCTCGCGGAACTGCAGCGCCTCGGCCTGCGCATCGACGAGCAGGAGGCGCACCGGCTCGACGCAACTTCCCTGAACAAAATGGTTGACTAAATTTGTCGGGAAAGCTATAGTTGACCAATTTAGTAGCCTTTATCGTAATCGTATCACTTTGATTTAACTAAACTTTGAGAGGTGGCCGATGAGACTGACCACGAAAGGGCGGTTTGCCGTCACGGCGATGATCGATCTCGGGTTGCATCACGGCGGCGGCGAGCCGGTGACGCTGGCTGAAATCAGTGGCCGGCAGAAGATCTCGCTGTCCTATCTCGAACAGTTGTTCGGCAAGCTGCGCCGGCACGGCCTCGTGGAGAGCGTGCGCGGCCCGGGCGGCGGCTACCACCTCGCGCGCGACATGGGCGAGGTATCCGTGGCGGACATCATCCTCGCGGTGGATGAGCCGATTGACGCCACGCAGTGCGGCGGCAAGGAGAACTGCCACGACGACCAAAAGTGCCTGACCCACGACCTGTGGGCGGCGCTGAACGAGCGCATCTTCGATTACCTCGGGTCGGTGAGCCTGCGCCAGCTGGTGGAGAGCCAGAAGGCCAAGGAAGCGGCGCGCGAATCCGGAGTCGCACAGGTCCACGACATGCGCGCGCCGGCGAACAAGCGCCCGACGCCGGTATCGGCCTGAACGCTCGTCAGTCGTCAGTCGTCACGCATTCCGGCTTCAATGGAACACGTCTATTTTGATCACAACGCGACCACGCCCCTCGACGACAAGGTCCTGGAGGCGATGCTGCCGTACCTGCGCGAGAAATTTGGCAATGCGTCGAGCCGCCACGAGCTGGGCACGGTCGCGCGCAGGGCGGTGGACACCGCCCGCCAGCAGGTCGGCGCGCTGGTCAACGCCCAGCCCTCGCAGGTGATCTTCGTTTCCGGCGGCACCGAAGCCAACAACCTCTTCGTCAAGGGCGCGGCCGGCTATCTGAAGCCGACGCAGGTTGCGGTGAGCGCAATCGAGCACCCCTGCATTGCGAAGCCCGCGCAGGAACTTGCGCGCCTGGGCTGGAAAGTGAGAAAGCTCGCCGCGACGCGCGACGGTCAGATCGAGCTCGCCGACGTGGACGCGGCGCTCAAGGAACCGACTGGCATCGTCTCGGTGATGCTCGTCAACAACGAGACCGGCGTGCGGCTCGACGTGGCAGCGGTTGCCGCGCGCGCGCGCGCGGCGAAGGCGTGGATGCATACCGACGCGGTGCAGGCTCTGGGCAAGATCGCGGTGGATTTCCCCTCGCTCGGCGTGCATGCGATGACGATCTCGGCGCACAAGATCTACGGGCCGAAGGGCGCTGCGGCGCTCGTGATGGACAAGCGCCTGCAGCTGCGGCCGATCATCCACGGCGGCGGCCACGAGCAGGGGCTGCGCTCCGGGACGGAAAACGTGGCCGGCATCGTCGGCTTCGGCGCGGCTTGCGAGCTCGCGGCGGGACGGATGCAGCAGCTCGCGCAGCGGCTCGAAGCGATGTGCGCACGGCTGGAGCGGGGGTTGCACGAAATGGGGGCTGTGATATTCGGAGAGCAGGCGCCGCGCGTCGCCAATACGTCGTACTTCGCGTTCAAGAGCATCGTGGGCGAAACGCTGGTGATCGAGCTCGACAAGGCGGGCTACGCCGTCGCCCCGGGCGCCGCGTGCTCGAGTGCAAACCCCGAGCCCTCGGCGACGCTGCTCGCGATGGGCGTCGACCCAGAGCTTGCGCGCGGGGCGGTGCGCTTTTCGCTCGGCGCGGGAAATACGATGGAGCAGGTGGAGGGATTTCTGCGGGCGCTGAAAGCGGTCGTGACGCGGCTCAGGAGCCTGACTGCGATGGCAGTTTGACCCCCACCCTATCCCTCCCCCTGAGGGGGAGGGAAAAAATGATCCCTCCCCCTCGAGGGGGGAGGGAAGGGAGGGGGTGGTGACGAGTAACAGGAGAAGCTAATGGCGATACAACTGACAGAAAACGCGGCAAGACAGATCCAGAAGCAGATTGCCCAGCGCGGCAAGGGCATCGGCCTGCGCGTGGGGGTGAAGGATGCGGGCTGCTCGGGTTTTGCCTACGTCTACGACTACGCGGACGAAGTGCGCGCGGGCGACCTGCTGATCGAGGCGCATGACGCGAAGGTGGTGGTGGACGCAAAGAGCCTCGAAACGCTTGACGGGTCCACTCTCGATTTCGTGAAGGAAGGCCTGAAGCAGGTCTTCAAGTTCACCAATCCCAACGTGGACGCGACGTGCGGCTGCGGCGAATCTTTCAGCATCAAGGAGAAAGCTGATAGCTGACAGCTCATAGCTGGCTGCTCGGAGCGAAAGTAATGAGTACGGTACTCGAAAACCTGGTCAACCAGCCCTACCGGCACGGCTTCGTCACGCCGATCGAGGCCGACACCGCGCCGAAGGGGCTGAACGAGGACACCATCCGGTTCATTTCGGCGAAGAAGGGCGAGCCGGAGTGGCTGCTCGACTTCCGCCTCAAGTCCTACCGGCACTGGCTCACCATGCAGGAGCCGGCGTGGCCGAACGTCAAGTACCCCAGGATCGACTTCCAGGACATCATCTACTACTCGGCCCCCAAGCCGAAGAAGCTCGCGAGCATGGACGAGGTGGATCCCGAACTGCTGCGCACTTTCGAGAAGCTCGGCGTGCCGATGAACGAGCGGGCCAAGCTCGCGGGGGTGGCGGTGGATGTGATCTTCGACTCGGTGTCGGTCGCAACCACCTACAAGCAGAAGCTCGCCGAAGTCGGCATCATCTTCTGCTCGATCTCGGAAGCGGTGCGCGACCATCCCGAGCGGGTGCGTCAATATTTGGGGACGGTGGTGCCGACCGGCGACAACTACTATGCGGCGCTCAATTCCGCGGTCTTCACCGACGGGTCGTTCTGCTTCATCCCGAAGGGCGTCAAGTGCCCGATGGAGCTCTCGACCTACTTCCGCATCAACACCGAATCCTCCGGGCAGTTCGAGCGCACGCTCATCATCGCCGAGGAAGGCGCTTCCGTGTCCTATCTCGAGGGCTGTACGGCGCCCAAGTTCGACACCAACCAGCTGCACGCGGCGGTGGTGGAACTCGTTGCTCTCGACAACGCTGAGATCAAGTACTCGACCGTGCAGAACTGGTACGCCGGCGACGAGAACGGCGTCGGCGGCATCTACAACTTTGTCACCAAGCGCGGGCTGTGCAAGGGCAGGAATTCAAGAATCTCCTGGACCCAGGTCGAGACCGGCTCCGCCATCACCTGGAAGTACCCGTCCTGCGTGCTGCTCGGCGACAGCTCGATCGGCGAGTTCTATTCGGTGGCGCTGACCAATCACCACCAGCAGGCCGACACCGGGACCAAGATGGTGCACATCGGCCGCAATACCCGCAGCCGCATCATCAGCAAGGGCATCTCGGCGGGGCAGTCGAACAACAGCTACCGCGGATTGGTGAAGATCGGGCCGCGCGCGGAGAACGCGCGCAACTACTCGCAGTGCGACTCGATGCTGATCGGCTCGAAGAGCGGCGCCAATACCTTCCCCTACATCCAAGTGCAGAACAACAGCGCCACGGTCGAGCACGAGGCCACGACGTCGCGGATCGGCGAGGACCAGCTGTTCTATTTCTCGAGCCGCGGCATCGGCGCGGAAGAGGCGGTGTCGATGATCATCAACGGCTTCTGCCGCGACGTGTTCCAGCAGCTGCCGATGGAATTCGCGGTGGAAGCGACCAAGCTCCTGGGCCTCAAGCTCGAAGGGAGCGTCGGATGATCCGTGCCGGCGCCAAAGTCCTGCTCGAGGTGAAAGGCCTGCGCGCGAAGGTCGCGGGGGTCGAGATCCTCAAGGGCATAGACCTCACCGTGCGCGCGGGAGAGGTGCATGCCGTGATGGGCCCCAATGGCTCGGGCAAGAGCACTTTCGCCAAGGCACTTGCGGGCCACCCCGCCTACGAGGTGAGCGGCGGCACCGCCGCCTACGACGGCGGTGATCTCTTTGCGCTGGCCCCGGAACAACGCGCGCGCGCGGGTCTCTTTCTCGGCTTCCAGTACCCGGTCGAGATCCCCGGGGTCTCGAACAGCGCCTTCCTGCGGCTCGCCTACAACACAATGCAGGCGGTGCGTGGAGGCGACGAGCTCGATCCCCTGGAATTCGACGACTACCTGCGCGAGAAGATGAAGCTACTCGCCATCGACGCGAGCTTTCTTGATCGCGCGGTGAACGATGGCTTCTCCGGCGGCGAGAAGAAGAGGAACGAGATCCTGCAGATGGCGCTGCTCGAGCCGCGGCTCGCGATCCTCGACGAGACCGACTCCGGCCTCGACATCGACGCGCTGCGCGTGGTGGCGAACGGCGTCAACCGTCTCGTCAAGCCCGACAACGCGGTGGTGCTCGTCACGCACTACCAGCGCATGTTGAATTACATCGTGCCCGACTACGTGCACGTCATGGACGGCGGCTGCATCGTCAAGACCGGCGGCAAGGCCCTCGCCGAGGAGCTTGAGGCACGGGGATACGACTGGGTCAAAGCAGCGGCATGAAAATGACCGTTACCGCCCCCCATCCCTACATCGACGCGCTGCTGAAGGGTTACGAGGTGCCGCGTGGCGGTGTCTCCTGGCTCAACGAACGCCGAGCGCAGGCCCTTGAGCGCGCCAACGCGCTCACGGTGCCGACCACGCGCGACGAGGAATGGCGCTTCACCGACATCTCGCCGCTCACCCGGGTGCCGTTCCGGCGGGCGGTGGGCACGGCGCGGCCGGTGATGGCCGAGGTCGCGCGCTTCATCGCGCCGGAAGCGACCGCCCGCCTGACCTTCGTGGACGGGGTGTTTGCGCCGGAGCTTTCCGCCACCGTCGGCCTTCCATATGGAGTCGTCGTCTCGCCTCTCGTCGCGGCGCTCGACACGCACGCGGCCGTGATCGAGCCGCACCTCGCGCGCCACGCCGGTTTCGAACGCGAGGTGTTCGCGGCGCTGAATACCGCCTATCTGCGTGACGGGGCTTTCGTCTGGATCGCGCGAGATCGAAACCATCCGACTCCCGTGCAGCTGCTCTACCTTTCGACCCAGCAGGAGGCGGCCGCCTATCCGCGCTGCCTGGCGATCGTGGAAGCGGGTGCGGATTGCACGCTGATCGAGGACTACGCCAGCCTGGGCGAACGCGTGTATTTCAACGACGCGGTGACCGAGATCGTCGCCGGCGAGGGCGCCCGCGTGCGGCACGTGAGGGTGCAGCGCGAGGCGGGCGGCGCGTTCCACATCGGCCACTGCGCCGTGGCCCTCGCGAAGGACGCGCATTATGCGTCCCACGCGGTTGCGCTCGGCGCGCGCCTCTCGCGCCTGAACCTCGACGTGCTGCAGCAGGGGGAAGGCGTGGAAGTTCGGATGGACGGCCTGGCGCTGATCTCCGGCCGCCAGCTCGCCGACACGCACTCGCTGATGGACCACGCGCGCCCCCACGGCCGCTGCCGGCAGCTGCACAAGTGCGTGGTCGGCGGCGCGGCGCACGCGGTGTTCAACGGCAGGATCGTGGTGCGCCCGGGTTCCCAGCTGACCGACTCGGCGCAGCAGAGCCGCAATCTCCTGCTTTCGGACAAGGCGCACGTGGACACCAAGCCCCAGCTCGAGATCTTCGCCGACGACGTGAAATGCTCGCACGGCGCGACCGTCGGCCAGCTCGACGCCGAGCAGCTGTTCTACCTGAGGAGCCGGGGATTGCCCGACGGCAAGGCGCGCAATTTACTCACCTACGCCTTCGGCGCCGAGGTGATAGACCGCATCCCGGTCCCCTCGCTCGTCGAACAGCTGGAGGAGACGGTGCTGGCGCAGACTCAAACCCCCACCCTATCCCTCGCCCTGCCAGGGGGAGGGGAGAGTTGAGCATGAACGCCCTGCAAACCGGACTCAAGCGCGCGCCCACCGGCGGCCTGGATGTCGAGCGCATCCGCGCCGATTTCCCGATTCTCAAGATCAAGGTCAACGGGAAACCGCTGGTGTACCTCGACAATGCGGCCTCGAGCCAGATGCCGCAGCCGGTGCTCGACCGCTGGATTCGTTATCAAACGACCCAGCATTCGAACATCCACCGCGCCGTGCATTACCTGTCGGAAACCGCCACCGCCGAGTACGAAGTCGCGCGGAAGAAGCTCGCCGCGTTCATCAACGCGAAGGAGGAACGCGAGGTCATCTTCACCACTGGCACCACTGACGCCATCAATCTGGTCGCGCACGGCTACGGGCGCACCTTTGTCGGGCCGGGCGACGAGATCGTGCTGACCACGCTCGAGCACCACTCCAACATCGTGCCGTGGCAGATGGTCGCGGAGGAGAAGGGCGCGCGGATTCGCGTCGCACCGGTCAACGACCGCGGCGAGTTGATCTTCGAGGAGTACCTCAAACTGCTCGGTCCCCGCACCAGGCTGGTGGGCGTGGGACACGTGTCCAACGCGCTCGGCACGATCAACCCGGTGCGCGAGATGATCGCGGCCGCGCACGGGAAGGGCATACCGGTGCTGGTGGACGGGGCGCAAGCCGCGCCGCACATGGAACTCGACATGCAGGCGCTCGACTGCGATTTCTACGCCTTTTCGGGGCACAAGATGTTCGGGCCGACCGGCATCGGCGTGCTCTACGGGAAGGCCGGGTGGCTGGAGAAGATGCAGCCCTACAAGGGCGGCGGCGACATGATTCTTTCGGTCACGTTCGAGAAGACGATCTACAACGTGATTCCGGGCAAGTTCGAGGCCGGCACGCCGCCGATCGCGGCCGCGATCACGCTGGGCGCGGCGGCGGACTATATCACCGGCATCGGCATGGAACGCATCCATGCGCACGAGACCGACCTGCTGGATTACGCGACCGACCGGGTGAACCGCCTGCCGGGCGTGCGCATCATCGGCACCGCGGAGAAGAAGGCGGCTGTGCTCTCCTTTGTCGTGGATGGCGTGCATCCGCATGACGTCGGCACGCTGTTGAACGAAGAAGGTGTCGCGGTCCGCACCGGGCACCATTGCGCGCAGCCGGTGATGAGCCGCTTCGGCATCCCCGCTACCTCGCGCGCTTCGTTCGCCTTCTACAACACCCACGCCGAAGTGGACACGCTGGTAGCGGGTATCAAGAAGGTTCAAAAGGCCTTCACGTGATGTTCTTGACCGTCAGTCGTCAGTCGTCAGTCGTCACGAATTTCGATCGCAATGGCTGATTCCAAACAGCTCTATCAGGAGGTCATCCTCGACCACAACCGCAAGCCGCGCAATTGGGGCGTGCTGGCCGATGCGACCCATAGGGCAGAGGGTCACAACCCGTTGTGCGGGGACCACCTGACACTGACACTCAAGCAGCTCGATGAGGCAGTGGATGCCATCAACTTCCAGGGCGAGTCATGCGCCATCTGCAAGGCTTCGGCTTCGATGATGACGATGGCGGTCAAGGGCAAGTCCAGGGATGACGCGGAGCGGCTCGTCCAGGAGTTTCGCGACCTGGCGACCGGCAAGCTCGATGCCGCCGGCGCGCACCATCTCGGGCGGCTGACGGTGTTCGCGGGCGTGCGCGACCTGCCGACGCGGGTCAAGTGCGCGATCCTGCCGTGGCACACGCTGCACGCAGCGCTCAACTCGGTGGCGAGCACGACCACCGAGGCGGACGAGGATCCGATGCACGCCCCGGTGGGCAACGCGTGAAAACCGGAAATTAGCCGCCAAGACGCCAAGGCCGCCAAGAAAGGCAAACAATAATTAAAAGCAGGCTTTCCAGGCGCACCAGGACAGGAGCAGCAGGTGGATAAAGAGGTTGCAGAGTAGAGTTGATTCGAGACGAACGGACATGATGAAGGTGAATGCTTTTATTTTAATATTGGTTTCCTTGGCGTTCTTGGCGTCTTGGCGGCTAATTTAGGGTTGAATCATGCCGAAGATTGCCGAAATCGAGCCGACGCCCAATCCGAACGCGATGAAGTTCGTCCTCAAGGAGCCGTTGACCTGGG